>JAUNNP010000179.1 GCA_030531385.1 Eubacteriales bacterium | reverse complement strand
TGCCTTTTTTATGTAGTCCTTTAACTTGTCGCTGAAATTAAATGTCATGATAGCTCTGTCATAGAATTAAGGCTTATACCTATAGTTGAAATGTTGTGTATCAGGGCTGTTGAAGCCGGCTGAAGGATACCCATAACGCCAAGCAGGATAAGTGCTGAGTTAAAGCTCATGATGAAGCGGTAGTTAAAGCCTATTCTGTCCTGAAGAGCCGAGCTCAGCTTGCGAAGTCTTACGAGTGCATAAAGATCATCAGAAGAAATGGTTACATCTGCGATCTCTTTTGCTATAGCAGCACCGCTTGCTATTGCAATGCCGGCGTCGGCTGCTGAAAGTGCAGGGGAATCATTGATGCCGTCACCGATCATAATGACCTTTCTTCCTGCTTCATGCTCGCTGTTTACAAAGGCTGCCTTATCCTCAGGCAGTACCTCTGCCCTGAATTCATCGAGGCCGAGCTTTCGTGCTACGGCAGCAGCTGTTTTATAGCTGTCGCCGGTCATCATTACGATACGAAGTCCAAGCTTTTTAAGCTCCTTAATTGCAGTGTACGCCGCATTTTTTATAGGATCATCTATGCAGATGACTGCTGAAAGCACGCCGTTAAAGGCCATGTAGAGCTGTGAATACTCACCGGGAACGTTGTTGAATTTATCCTGCTCATCCTCGGGAACAACACATTTTTCATCCTCAAAGACAAAGTGATAGCTTCCAACTACTACTTTTTCTCCATTAACTGTACCTGAGATACCGTGTGCTACGGTATAAGATACATCAGAATGGCACTCATCGTGTCTTAAGTCTCTTTCAGATGCGGCGCTTACTATGGCATTTGCCATTGAGTGAGGATAATGCTCCTCGAGGCAGGCTGCAATGCGGAGCATCTCATTTTCATCATGACCACTGAAGCTGGTTACGGATACCACTCTTGGCTGTGAATTTGTAAGTGTGCCTGTCTTGTCAAATACTATGGTGTCTGCCTGTGCTATAGCCTCAAGATATTTGCCGCCCTTAACAGTGATATTATTGGTGCTGCACTCCTTCATAGCTGAAAGAACAGCTATAGGCATGGCGAGCTTAAGTGCACAGGAGAAGTCGACCATAAGGCAGGATATGGCCTTGGTGACATTGCGCGTGATAAGCCAGGTAAGACCGGTGCCAAGGAAGCTGTACGGAACGAGCTTGTCGGCAAGATTGGCCGCGCTGCTTTCGGCAGCAGATTTAAGCTTTTCCGATTCTTCTATCATCTTTACTATTCGGTCGTAGCGGGCACTTCCGGATACCTTGTCAACTGCGATGATACACTCGCCTTCCTCAACGATGGTGCCTGCGTAAACATATCCTCCGACTGTCTTTACGACCGGCATGGATTCACCTGTGATAGAAGCCTGGTTAATGCTGGATTCACCCGATACTACCTTGCCGTCACATGGAATCATGTTTCCTGTGCGCACCACAAAAAGATCACCCTTCTTAAGCTGGTTTACAGGAATCAGCATGTCTTCTCCTGACGATGAGCGATACCACACTTTATCGACACCGAGAGACATGGTAGTTGCAAGGTCGTCAACGGACTTCTTATGTGTCCACTCCTCAAGTATCTCTCCGATCTGAAGAAGGAACATTACAGAAGCTGCGGTATTGAAGTCATTCTGCAGCATTGAAATTGTAATGGCAGTTGCGTCAAGTACGGACACATTCAGATCAAATTTACTTAAGGCTTTAAGTCCCTTCAGGATATATTTAACTGAATTGACTGCGGCGAAGGCTGCCCTTGCAGGCATGGGCAGAAGCAGCCTTTTCGCATAATGTATGGCTACGGTATTTACAAGTTCATTTTCATACTTACGGCTGAGCTCTCTTCCGGTATGTTCCGGAACGACTTCCATAGCTTTTGCCCTGTCAAAGGAGAAGGTCGCTAAGGTATTCAGAATAGACTCACGGGAAGTACCCTTATATTTGATTATGACATCGGAGGTCCGGTCAAATACTGTGACACTTGTTACTCCGTCTGTCGTTCTCAGACCATATTCCAGCAGATCGGCCTTTTCCAATGTTAATCTGCCGGCTGCGACGTGAACACGCATGCGGCCGGCAGATTCGTGAAGTATTGTACACTTCATATACTGATCTCCAAAATTAAATTAGATTATTAAACCTCTGAGAAAGCAGCAGGATCAGCCTCAGTCTTTTTGCTTTCCTCAGCCTCGGCAATAAGCTCAGCGGCATCGGCAAGCTCTTTTGCGGCAGCTTCCTCGGCACGCTTCTCATTGATTTCCTTAGCCTCTGCAAGGATATCATCCGCATTCTCACGGATGCTTGTGACCTTAGTCATAACGCAGTCTCTTGCCCTGAGAACTGCAGCAGTACCCTCTGTGTAGACCCTCTTTGCGTCCTTGCTTGAAAGCGCGGTGACACCGGCTGTGCCGAAAACAACTCCGCCAAGGAAAAGTGCGATCTTTTTAGCAACTGATTTCTCAATCATGGTAATACCTCCGAAAATTATATAAATATGTGTTGTCAAGTCTAAATCAGATAAACTTAAGTGTTTTATTAGCATATATTATATTTTGTGTAAAATCAACAAAAATCAGTATGAGCAATGGGTAACTTTTGTAAGCCTGCTGCAACTATTATTAGCCGTCTGCAACTTTGACCGTATATGGCAGTAAACCCCGGAAATGCCCTGTATTCAGTCGGCCGTGTTTCTGTTAAGGAATGTTACGGTAATATCAGCAAGCTCCTTTGGACTCTGACGCATACCGGTTGAGAACCAGTACTGAAGAAGGCTGCAGCAGCCGCCTACAAGGAAGCTGAAGAATG
>JAUNNP010000047.1 GCA_030531385.1 Eubacteriales bacterium | reverse complement strand
TTTACACAACGCGGATTGCAGATTTTACAAAGACTTCATAGCATAAAAACATTAAGGAGATCCATAAGCAGATGAAATACGCACTGATAGATATTGGTTCAAACACGCTCCATCTTTGTGTTTACAAGGTGGAAGGCGCGGGCTTTGAAAAGCTGTTCAACAAAAAGATCATGGCAGGCCTTGTAAGCTATGTGGAGGACGGAATGCTCACCGAGGCCGGTATAAATACAGCCTGCGAGGCTTTGGATAATTACAGACAGCTTCTTGAGCTGCTGGATGTGAGAAAGGTGGATGTCTTTGCTACAGCCTGCCTCAGGAATATCAAAAATTCCATTGAGGCCCGCAGAGAGATCACCGACAGAACAGGCATGAGGATCGAACTTCTTTCCGGAGCCGAGGAAGCGCTTACAGGCTATTATGGCATGGTTCACGAAAAGCAGCCGAAAGATGGTTTTCTCATTGATATAGGCGGCGGAAGCACTGAGCTCACAATGTTTGACAACGAAAAGCCTCTTTTTTACCGCAGCTACCCTATAGGCTCGCTTAACCTCTATCAGGAAAATGTTAAGGGCCATATACTCCCCACCGAAGGCGAACGCGAGTCGATCGAAGCCATGCTGGACAATGTCTTTGACAGTCAGCTCCTCTCCGATCTTAAGAAAAAAAAGGCCACAATGTATGCAATAGGCGGAAGTGCCCGCGCCGCACTGAAGCTTGCAAATGCCTACTACGATCTGGAGCCCGGCAATACTTTGCTTAAGAAAAAGCAGCTCCGTGTCCTTCAGGATTATCTTTGTTCAAAGGGACAGGGCCGGATAGACCTGCTGACCAAATATTGCCCTGAGCGCCTTCACACCATAGTTCCGGGACTTCTCGCCATGGAGGCCCTGTGCAAAAAGCTTGGTTGCTGTGATATCGACGTTTGCTCCGGCGGAGTCCGCGAGGGATACCTCTGGAACAAGCTGCAGAAAGGAGAATTTTCAAACGATTGATATGGCTTTCTCTCTCAGACATATAATGCACAAATATTTTAAATTAAACCAAACCCAGAATGGAGCTGTCACTATGAATGATAACATGACTACCGATCCCGCTTCCAATACCGATATTTCTGCTTCAGCATATGCCAATGCCAAAGCCGCTTTAGCCCCGGCTAATGCCGGCGCCCGCATCTGCTTCACTAACCGAGAGCTGTCCTGGCTTTCCTTCAACGAACGTGTTCTGAACGAAGCCGCAAATAAAATGGTGCCTCCGGCAGAGCGTCTTACATTTGCCTCTATCTTCCAGACAAACCTGGATGAGTTCTTTATGGTCCGCGTCGGCTCACTGATGACACAGATGGGTCTCGATGAAACGATCCGTGAAAATAAGACAGGCATGAGCAGCAAGGAACAGGTAAAGGCTATACTGACCAGGACCGTGGAGCTCGAGCAAAAAAGGCCGCTGTATACATGGAACTGATGAATGAGCTTGAAAAAGAAGGCATTCGCATTATTAATTTCCAAAAGCTTACAAACGAAGAAGGAAGCTTTCTGGAAAATTATTTTGACGAACATATAGCCCCTTTCCTTTCGCCGATCATCGTCAGCAAACAGCATCCTTTTCCGTTCCTTAACAATAAGCAGCTCTATGCGGTAGTTTTGCTCTCGACCTCCAAGGGTAACAGCCGTATGGGAATAGTTCCATGCATGAATAATGTTTTTGACAGACTTATCGCCATACCGACAAGACCCGGTACTTTTATGCTTTCGGAGGAGCTGATCCTTCATTTCATATCCAAGCTTTACAGCAAGTATACCGTCAGAGAAAAGTCTATACTGCGCATCACAAGAAGCGCTGATATCGATACATTAAGTGACAATGAAGAGGAGCTCGATTACAGAAATGTCATGGAGCATCTTATTAGGAAGAGAAATCGTCTTGAGCCTGTAAGAGTAGAGCTCAGCCGTCCTCTCGACCGCGATGCCGTAAAGGAGCTCGCTTCCTACCTCGGTATACATCAAAAACATATTATTAATGTCTCGACTCCCCTTGATCTCTCCTTTGTATTCAGGCTCCGTGATCATCTGTCGGACCGTCCTGAACTTTTCTATTCAAAGCGCAGCCCGAGGCTCTCATCATCCTACGACCCGGGCAGCGGCATGCTGGCACAGATAGATAAAAAGGATATGCTGCTCTCCTATCCTTTTGAATCCATGAAGCCATTTATCAGGCTTCTTGAAGAGGCAGCTGAGGATAAAAGTGTTGTTTCGATCAAAATCACTCTTTACCGCGTATCCTCTGCAAGAAGCAAGATCATCGAGGCACTCATAGATGCAGCCGAAAACGGCAAGGAGGTCATTGTACTGATCGAGCTCAGGGCCCGCTTTGATGAAGGAAACAACATCGAGATATCAAGGAGACTGCAGGAAGCCGGATGCCAGATACTCTATGGTCTCGGTGATTACAAGGTCCACTCTAAGCTTTGTCTGATAACCAGATTGGATGAGGAGCACAAGCTGTCCTACATCACACAGATAGGTACCGGAAATTACAACGAGAAGACCTCTTCTATATACACGGATCTCAGCCTTATGACCGCCAATTATGAGATCGGCCGTGATGCGGCTTCTGTTTTTGCCGCACTCCAGAAGGGCGAGACCATAGATAAGTCTTCACAGCTTTTAGTGGCGCCCCACATTCTCAGAAACAGGCTCTGCGAGCTTATTGATGAGCAG
Source organism: Eubacteriales bacterium (assembly GCA_030531385.1). GTDB lineage: Bacteria > Bacillota > Clostridia > Lachnospirales > Lachnospiraceae > Avilachnospira. The sequence goes on along the minus strand of JAUNNP010000047.1, from coordinate 12,916 downwards.
ATCGCCTTAGCGAAGGCAGGCTGCCGGACGGACTGCTCTGCCGATGCCAATGCCGATGGCCGTGCCGATGCCAATGGCCGGACGGACTGCTCTCCCACTCCGTGCGAAGTGCGATTGGAGGCATACATCGGTCTTAAGCTGAATTCCCTTACGGATAAGGTGCTGATCGAGAAGCTCATTGAAGCAAGTCAGGCGGGCGTAAAGATAGATATGATCATCCGCGGCATCTGCTGCCTTAAGCCGCAGGTTCCGGGACTTACAGATAATATTAATGTGATCAGCATTGTCGGAAGGTTTCTGGAGCACTCAAGGATCTATATCTTCGGAAAAGGCGATTCATGTAAGATGTACATCGCATCAGCTGACTTTATGACCAGAAATACCATCCGCCGCGTTGAGGTCGCCGCTCCCATCCTCGATCCGGATATCCGGAGGCGTATCGGAGCTATGTTTGAGCTGATGCTGTCTGACAACGCCAAGGGCAAGCTTCAGGATGCTGACGGCATTTACCATGACCGCCCGGCTTATGCTTCAATGTCAGATGCTTCTGTGTCAGATGCCGATGACATTATTGGTTCTCAGGAACTTATAAAGGGCAGTGATAGCAGAAATGGCAGAGCTTTTATCGATTCGCAGGAGCTTTTGTATGAGCAGGCATATGCCGCCGCCGGGGAAAGTCTCTGAATAAATTAATTTTTTAATCTAAAATACGCTATGCACACTCTCCTTGCATAGCGTATTTTTTGTATAGCGTTTTATACTCACTTATATGTGACCATTTCCGTCTGATTTGTTATCTTCCAGTCTGTTCTCTTCCCGACTGTTTCGGCATGCAAAAGATTCAAATCCATCTTCTATTTCGGCAAGTCTGTTTGCATAGTCCTTCAGCACTATTGCAACCTTATCAGCATTTTCAATATTCTTTTTATACAGTATCCTATGTTCCATCGCAGCCCAAAGATCCATGGTAAGTGTCCGCAGCTGTATCTCAACGGGAAAATACTCCATTGCATCCATGTAATAAAGCGGAACTCCAAGGACGATGTGAAAGCTCCTATATCCATTTGGCTTGGGATGTAATACGTAGTCAGACTCTCTTACATAAACAAGGTCTGTCTGGCTTCTTAGATTATCAGAAAGAGCTTTGATATCATCTGTAAAATACGTGATGACACGTATACCGGCAATATCCTGCAGATGATCTCTGGCATTCTCCGCCGAGGGCTCCATCCCTCTCTTCATCAGTTTTCGTTCAATGCTTTCCCTGCTCTTGACTCTTGCTACTACATCGTGAATGGGCTCGTTACCGGGTCCGTACAGTGTTTTCCCAAGTGCCGTAAACCGCCCCTGCATCACAGAAAGTGCGTCTTTATAAGGTTCGATCAGATTCCTATATTCTTCTTCTGTCATATAAATTCTTCTCCATTTTACGGCACTTTTATTATTCGCCGCTTTTTCATAGGTCATTTGACACTATCTTTTACGGTGGCTTCGGAATATTTGTCCCCCGCTCCTCTGTATGTTTTCTATTATCCTGCCATTTTACATTTATTTTATGTTGAAATAATGAACCATACATGTATAAGAAGATAGGATGTGTCATAAAAGACGTGCATTTATCTCTGTCCCAAATGCAATGGATGTGTCATAAATATCTGTTTACCATCAACTCTATAGTTTTTGTATTAAGCACACTCTTATCAGTTTCAAAAGTTAGGATAAGCTGTTCACCCGGAAAGATGCCATTGTACTCATATAATTCAATTTTTCTCACAAAATTCTGCGCATATGCCGGATCATCCATCATTCCGGCATGCTCCCAGTAGATTTCAGATCTTGTTTTTTGTGACAAAAGTGTAAAGTCGGGATAAACCCAGCCCACACCCTTCAGAAAAATCGGCTTCTCATATTTATAAGGAATATTATTGTGATAAAAATAGTCCGCAAGTATCTTCTCAGATTTTGAACGTACTCTCTCTCCGCGGTCGGTAATTATCAGAGGAGTGCCTTCCTGAAAAGCCTTTCCGGTATATGGCTCTGACATCCACGCCTTCACAAATTCATCCCAGGTCGGTTCAATCGGCGTTATCATGGCCCTCCTTGCAGGATGCTCAGATAGATAGATTTTTTCAAACTCATGTTCGTCATAGTTTGTAAGCATGTTATTGACCAATCTTATTTTGTTTTTTGCTTTTGCAAGAATCTTCTCATCATATGATTTTTGAGCTAACAGCATCGGCAACTCTTTATTGGAATTTGAAATATATTCATATTTAATTGCATTCCCATCGCCTGCAATCTTATGATAGTATCTAATTCTTCCCCTTCCATTTGATACTCTCAGATCACCTTCCGGAGTATTTATGAGTCTTTGACTCGTCTGTTCTATAACTTGATCGAGGTACCGCTTTTCTTTATTAAGTTGCTCTTTTAATGTATACATTTCTCCTCCTTGTCTTGCTTCATCATCCTTATTTGAATTTCTTCTTGTTCAGGATGTCCTTTCTTCTGAAAATGTCAGCCCATTTTCGACCTTCGCTTTTATAGGATGCCTTTAGCGCCCCGTGAGGCATCCTATTTCTGCGCTTTCTTCTTTCAGGATGCCTTTAGAGCCCTCCGAGGCATCCTAACTTAACTATATGCAGTTCTGGGATGCATCTAGTTTCATATAATTCAGCTCAAATAAAATAATGTGAAATTCAGGATGAATATCCTATGTATATGCACATTCCAAAGACTATAGATGTCCCCGGAATGTGCTTTAGAAATGTAAAATAAGTGATTTGACTAATTAAGTAATCATTCGTTATTCCATGCCCAGCGTTGCTGCGATGACAGCCTTGATGGTGTGCATGCGGTTTTCGGCCTCGTCGAAGACGATAGACTGCTCACTCTCGAAGACTTCGTCTGTGACCTCGAGGGCATCGTGGCCGAACATCTTATACATCTTCTGTCCGACAGTCGTTCCGAGATTGTGGAAGGCCGGAAGGCAATGCATGAAGCGGCACTGCGGGCCGGCGTTGTCCATAAGAGCCTTGGTCACCTGGTAAGGCATAAGATCGCGGATACGCTCAGCCCAGATCTCATCAGGCTCACCCATGGATACCCAGACATCTGTATAGATAACATCAACGCCCTTTGTAGCCTCCATCGGGTCCTCAACAAAATCAATGGTAGCGCCGGTCTTTTCAGCGATAGCGCGGCATCTTGCAACAAGCTCGCCATTCTGCCAGTACTTCTCAGGCGCACAGGAAATAAAGTGCATGCCCATCATAGCGCAGCCGATCATGAGCGAATCGCCCATATTGTATCTTGCATCGCCGATATAAACAAACTTTATACCCTTTAATCTTCCGAAATGCTCCCTGATAGTCAGGAAATCAGCCAGGATCTGCGTCGGATGATACTCATTTGTAAGACCATTCCATACAGGAACTCCTGCATACTTTGCGATCTCTTCAACTATCTCCTGACCATAGCCACGGTACTCGATACCGTCGAACATACGGCCAAGCACGCGCGCGGTGTCTGCAATAGACTCTTTATTACCCATCTGTGAGCTGCCGGGATCCAGAAAAACCGGATGAATACCCAGGTCTGCCGCAGCCACCTCAAAGGAGCAGCGAGTTCTGGTCGAAGTCTTCTCAAATAAAAGCGCAATATTCTTGCCCTCATGAATCTTATGAAGGATACCTGCCTTCTTCTTAGCCTTAAAATCCTCAGCAAGATCGATAAGCTCCAGCATCTCCTCCGGAGTAAAATCCAGCAGTGTTAAAAAGTTTCTTCCCTTAAATGCCTTTAATGACATATCACATTCTCCCTTCTTACCTGCAAGCTGCCTTTATGATTTCCACAGCCTCCTTAAGTACCGGCATCGGAATATTAAGAGCCGGAAGGAGTCTTAACTTGTCCTTTGCCGTAAGGCAGAGAACGCCGTTCTTCATGCACTCTGCGAGCACATCCCCCGCAGGCTTTACAGTCTTAAGGCCTACCATAAGGCCCATGCCGCTTACAGCCTCAATGCCCTGAGCCCCGTCAAAGGTCTCAAAAATGTATGCACTCTTTTCACGGACTTCAGCAAGAAGAGCCTCGTCAATACGATCCACGATACTGTTTGCGGCAGCACATGCAACCGGATTTCCGCCGAAGGTCGAACCATGGTCGCCGTAGCTGAAGATATCCTTTACCTTCTCGCCGAGCATAACAGCGCCGATGGGAAGACCACCCGCAAGACCCTTTGCGGTAGAAACAACATCAGGAAGAATATCATAATTCTGATAAGCATACATCCTGCCGCTTCGTCCGTTTCCGCTCTGCACCTCATCTATAACAAGGACGATATCCTGCTCCTTACAAAGCTCGGCAACTCCCTTTACAAAATCAGCATCGAGAGCCTTAACTCCGCCTTCACCCTGGATGACCTCCATCATGATACCGGCGATTTTATTCTCAGCGACAGCCTTCTTCATGGCATCAAGATCATTCGCCGGAACATGCATAAAGCCCGGAGTCAGCGGCTGGAAAAGTCCGTGGAAATGATCCTGACCTGTAGCTGCCAAGGTGGTAAGCGTTCTTCCGTGGAAGCTGTTCTCAAGAGTAATGATCGTGTAGTAATCAGCGCCCTTCTTCTCAGCGGCATACTTTCTCGCAGCCTTGATTGCGCCTTCATTTGCTTCAGCGCCTGAGTTTCCGAAGAACACCTTTTTCATTCCCGACTTTTTACAAAGCGACTCGGCAAGCTTTGCGCAAGGCTCCGTGTAGTAAAGATTGGACATATGCTGAACCTTGCCGATCTGCTCGATCACAGCCTTCTGCCATACATCGTCAGCGATACCAAAAGCAGTAACGCCGATACCCGAACCCATGTCGATATAGCGCTTACCGTCGATATCATAAACCTCAGAACCCTTGCCGTGATCTATGGCAACCGGAAAACGCTTATACGTTGATGCAATATACTGATTGTCTATGCTGAATATATCCATGCTTATTTACGCACCTTTCATTCTATTCTTTATTATGCCAATGCTGACGCCGGCCATGCAGCGCTTCAGTCAGTCATCTTGATTCAGGCCTTCTCTCCCTTATAATACTCCGGCTCGTTCTCGCCGAGGATAGCTGTGCCGACTCCCTTATTGGTAAATATCTCAAGAAGCAGGCAGTGCGGCATACGTCCGTCCATTATGTGTACCCTTGATACGCCGCCTTCGATGGCATCAATGCAGTTTGTAAGCTTCGGAAGCATTCCTCCGCCCATGACACCGCTTGAAATAAGCGCCTTTGCCTCATCAAGATGAAGCTCTGAAATGAGAGAGGACTTGTCATTGAAATCTCTGTATACACCCTCAACATCTGTAAGGAAGGCAAGCTTTTCAGCCTTTAAGCCCTTAGCGATAGCGCAGGCTGCATCGTCAGCATTTATATTGTAGGACTCGTAATTCTCACCAAAGCCGATCGGGCAGATGATGGGAAGAAAATCGCGGTCGATAAGGTCCATGATTATCTTGGTATTTACCTCTGTAACATTTCCCACATAACCGATATCCTGACCGTTTGAGTACTTCTTCTCGCACTTAAGCATCATGCCGTCCTTGCCGCTGATGCCGGCTGCCTTGATGCCGAGCTCGCCGACAAGCTGAACAAGACTCTTGTTGACCTTATTGAGCACCATCTCAGCGATCTCCATCGTCTCAGCGTCTGTCACACGAAGGCCGTTTACGAACTCCGGCTTCTTTCCGACTCTCTCTATCCAGCGGCTGATCTCCTTGCCGCCGCCATGTACGATGACCGGCTTGAAGCCCGAAAGCTTGAGGAATACCACATCCTGGATGACCTGGCGCTTGAGCTCCTCGTCAGCCATTGCGGCCCCGCCGTATTTTACAAGAATGATCTTTCTGTTAAATCTCTGAATGTATGGAAGCGCCTCGATAAGTACCTCGGCCTTCTGTAATGTGGTTAATTCTGCCATATCTTTCCTTTCATCTATACTGCAAATGCTGCCGTCGGCCATACTGTGGCTGCGGCGATCGGTCTCACGCTGCCTTCAGCCGCTCGTGCCTAAGCTCATCCGTTTAGGAGCGGTAGTCTCCGTTGATCTTGACATAATCGTAGGTAAGGTCGCAGCCCCAGGCTGTGGCACTGCAATCACCTGAATTAAGCCCGATGAGAATGTCGATCTCCTTTTCGAGAAGGATCTCCTTTGCAATCTCCTCTGAGAAAGGAACACCCGCGCCATCCCTGCAGACAAGGATCTCACCCTTTGCTGACTTAAAGCTTACGTCTATCTTTGTTACATCAACATCAGCGCCGGAATATCCGATAGCACATAGGACTCTGCCCCAGTTCGCGTCAGCGCCGAACATTGCTGCCTTTAAAAGTGAAGAACAGATAACGCCGCGTGCTACGATCTTTGCAGTCTGCTCATCCGCAGCGCCGCTTACCACGCACTCGAGAAGCTTAGTAGCTCCCTCACCGTCGCCTGCTATCATGCGGCAAAGATGAACCGTTACAGTATTGAGTGCCTCCATGAAGGTATCGAAGTCTGCACCCTCCCCGCTGATCTCAGCATTTCCCGCAAGGCCGTTTGCCATGATGGAGACCATGTCATTTGTTGAGGTGTCGCCATCGACCGATACCATGTTGAAGGTCTTCTTAATATCGCTCGAAAGAGCTTTTTTAAGCATGGCAGGTGCGATGCAGACATCTGTTGTGATGAATACGAGCATGGTCGCCATATTTGGATGGATCATGCCGCTGCCCTTGGCCATGCCGCCAAGATGACATACCTTTCCGCCGATCTCAAACTCGACTGCTGCTTCCTTCATGATCGTATCGGTGGTCATGATAGCACCTGCGGCATCAGCATTGCCGGTCTCTGAAAGACCTGCCGCAAGCTCGGGAATGGCGTCCCTGATCGGTGTAATATTTAGCGGCTGACCGATAACACCGGTTGAAGCAACGATGATGTCCTCAGGGCTTATGCCAAGCTCGCCGGCGATAAGTGAGCTCATCTCCTCAGCGATCTCGATGCCGTCAGCATTGCAGGTGTTGGCATTTCCGCTGTTGCAGATTGCCGCCTGGGCGATGCCGTCACTGATGTGGTCCTTTGTTACTGTAAGCGGAGCGCCCTTTACGAGGTTTGTCGTGTAGACTGCTGCCGCACTTGCCGGGATCTCACTTACCACAAGTGCCAGATCCTTTTTTGTTGTATTTGGGCGAATGCCGCAGTGAAGGCCGTTAGCCTTAAAGCCCTTTGCCGCGCAGACGCCGCCCTTTATTAGTTTCATAGTCGTTTTTCTCCCTGTCAGTTTCCTGACAAATACTGTATTGCAGTTCTCAGGTAATTTTGTGCTTTGCCTGATCTTCTTTCATAATTTGGTGCTCAGCCAAGCACGAGTCCTGTCGTCTCGTCAACTCCCATCACGATATTGAGGTTCTGGATAGCCGCGCCCGATGCGCCCTTTCCGAGGTTATCAAAAAGTGAAACGAGAAGTATACGGTCCTCGTTTCCGCTTACAGTGATCACCATGTCATCGCGTCCGGAAAGCTTCGCCGCAGAGATAAATCCGCCGTCGTCGGCATTCTCCTCAAAATGAACTATCTTTGAGTCGTAGCAGGCCCTGTAGATCGACTTGATATCCTCTACCGAACCCTTTAAGTCTTTCTTAAATACAGGAACCGTCACCTCCATGCCGCTGTAAAAGTCCGCAACTATCGGTGCAAAGGCCGGCGCGGTCTCAAGACCGGTGATGATCTGCATTTCCTTCAAATGCTTATGCTGCTGGGTAATACCATACTGCCTCGGTGCTCCGAGAAGCGGATCCCTGTCTGCAGCCTCATAGTCCGCGATCATCTTCTTTCCGCCGCCCGAATAACCGGTAAGGGAGAAGCATGAAAGCGCTGCGTCCTTTTTAAGAATGCCTGCCGCAACCAGCGGATAGATAAGTGAGATGAAGCCGCTCGCGTGACAGCCCGGATTCGCAATGTGATTTGCATTTCTTATCATGCTGCGCATATTGCCAAGCTCCGGAAATCCGTAGGCCCAGCCTGCAGAGGTCCTGTGCGCTGTCGAAGTATCTATGATGACTGTGCTGCTGCCCTCTGAGAGTGACACTGCCTCGATTGCCGCTGCATCCGGAAGGCAAAGAAAAGCCGCATCAGCCGCAAAGATCGCTTCCTTTCTGGCATTCTCATCCTTCCTGTTTTCCTCTGTGAGCCTGATAAGCTCTATATCTTTTCTTTCCTTAAGACGGTCATAGATCCTAAGTCCGGTCGTGCCGGCGCTGCCGTCGATAAATACCTTTGTCATATCTTTTCCTTTATATCTTTAAATAATTCCGTAAGGCCGCCTTGCAGCTTTACGATAGATTAATATCTGTCTTATGTTCAGCCCTTCAGCTGCTCATCTGCTCAGCTCTTCAGCTGCTCTCTCACCCAGGCGATCTGAGTCTTCACCGACTCAGATGAGGTGCCTCCTGCAGAGACGCGGGTCTCAACACAGTGATCAATATTGATCTCATCATAAATGTCCCCGTCGATCAGCTCGCTGAACTTCTTATAATCCTCAAGCGGGTAGGTATCAAGCACCAGTCCGCGCTTAATGCAGTCGGCCACGACGCTTCCCGAGATCTTGTAGGCCGTCCTGAACGGAAGTCCCTTCTTGACCATATAGTCCGCAAGGTCGGTGGCATTGATAAAGCCCTCATTCGCAGCCCTGCGCATATTCTCCGGGATCACCTTCATGGTGTCAACCATAGGTGTCATGACCTTCAGACACATCTTCACGGTATCGACCGCATCAAACACTGCCTCCTTGTCCTCCTGCATGTCCTTGTTGTAGGCAAGCGGAAGCCCTTTAAGTGTAGTGAGCAGGGCCATAAGGTCACCGTAGACCCTGCCTGTCTTGCCGCGGATAAGCTCAGCCATATCGGAATTCTTCTTCTGCGGCATAATTGAGGAGCCTGTAGTGTAGCTGTCGCTGAGTTCCACGAATTTAAACTCCCAGCTGGTCCAAAGCACGATCTCCTCTGAAAGCCTTGAAAGATGCATCATCAGTATGGCGATCGCACTCATTAGCTCGAGGCAGAAATCTCTGTCAGATACTCCGTCTATGCTATTTTGCGTGATGCCGTCAAAGCCTAATTTTTCTGCTTCAAATGCTCTGTCCGTATGGTAGGTGGTGCCTGCGAAGGCACAGCTTCCGATAGGCGACATATTCATGCGTTTTGCAGCGTCCTCTATGCGTGCCTTATCCCTTAGGAGCATCATCGCATATGCCATAATGTGGTGTGAAAACAGGATCGGCTGCGCTCTCTGAAGATGTGTATATCCCGGCATTACTGCCTTCATATTCCTCTCGGCCACGGATACAAGCACCTCTGTAAGCTCGCGCACAAGTGCAACAAGCTCGGCTGCCTCATCCCTTAAATACATGCGAAGGTCAAGTGCCACCTGATCATTTCTGCTTCGCGCGGTGTGAAGCTTCTTTCCCACATCTCCGAGGCGCTCTGTCAGGATCTGTTCAACAAACATGTGAATGTCTTCGCAGGAAGGATCGAAATCGAGCCTGCCGGAATCGAGGTCGTCAAGGATCCCCTGCAGCCCGTCTATAAGCTCATCAGCCTCAGCCCCGGCAATGATCCCGGTCTTTGCAAGCATCGCCGCATGCGCCATGCTTCCCGTGATGTCCTGTCTGTACATCCTCGAATCAAAGCCTATTGATGAATTAAAATCGTCTGCTATGCTGTCTGTTTCACCGGATGTGCGTCCGGCCCACATTTTCGCCATAATGTTCACCACATTTTTTTCTAAAAACGATTCTGATGCAGTCCGGGTTTTACCCCAAACTGCATCGGAAATTTATTACTGTAAACTTTTTATTCTTACTTTTTCTCGTCAGCATTGGCCGCGGCCCCATGCCTCGTCCCGGATCAAAGACGTCCCTGCTCCCTGAGTGCCTGAACCTTGATTGGAAGGCCCCAGAGGTTAATGAAGCCTGCTGATGCAGCCTGGTCATAGTCTGACTCGCCGAATGTTACAAGATCCTCTGAATAGAGTGAATACGGTGAGGTCATGCCTGCAGGAATGATGTTGCCCTTGTAGAGCTTAAGCTTAACTGTACCTGTGCAGTACTTGTCAGCCTCATCCGCGAATGCCTGAATAGCCTCTCTGAGCGGTGAATACCACTTTCCGTTGTAGATAAGGTCCGCAAAGTCAACAGCAAGCTTCTGCTTCTCATGAAGTGTATCCTTATCAACTGTGATCATCTCGAGCTGCTCATGTGCGAAGTAGAGAATGCTGCCGCCCGGAGTCTCGTAAACGCCACGGTCCTTCATTCCTACGAGACGGTTCTCAACGATGTCAATGATACCGATTCCGTTTGCTCCGCCAAGCTCGTTAAGCTTCTCGATGATCTTGGATGCCTTCATCTTAACGCCGTCAACAGCTACAGGTACGCCAGCCTCAAAGTCGATGCTTACATAAGTCGGAACATCCGGAGCCTGGATAGGTGAGATGCCCATCTCAAGGAAGCCCGGCTTCTCGTACTGCGGCTCGTTTGCCGGATCCTCAAGGTCAAGTCCCTCGTGGCTTAAGTGCCAGAGGTTCTTATCCTTTGAATAATTGGTCTCTCTTGATATCTTAAGCGGAACATTGTGAGCCTCCGCATAATCGATCTCTTCATCACGAGACTTGATATCCCACTCTCTCCAAGGAGCGATGATAGGCATATCCGGAGCAAATCTCTTAATAGCAAGCTCAAAACGAACCTGATCGTTACCCTTTCCTGTAGCACCGTGGCAGATAGCATCTGCTCCCTCTGCGATGGCGATCTCTGCAAGCTTTTTACCGATAACAGGTCTTGCAAATGCTGTTCCAAGGAGATAAGTCTCATACTTGGCATCCATCTTGAGTGAAGGAATGATGATCTCGTCTACCATCTCGTCTGTAAGGTCAGCTACGATAAGCTTTGATGCGCCTGTCTTAAGAGCCTTCTCCTCAAGACCTTCAAGCTCGTCTGCCTGTCCTACGTTGCCGGCTACAGCGATGATCTCAGGATCGTTGTAATTCTCCTTAAGCCATGGAATAATGATAGAAGTATCAAGTCCGCCTGAATATGCAAGAACAATCTTCTTAATGTTTTCCTTTTTCATTTTATTACCTCCCGGGTAAAGTTGTATTTGTTGTTTTATCAATTAAACCTGGATAGCTATTTGCACACATTTTCTTCATTTTGATCATGCTTTTTGTGCTTTATTCACATCCAATGTTTAGCTTTGCGTATTTTTGCATATTTATTCAGAAAAATGTATTTCAAATGCAAAGCTTATATTACTCATCAACTGGTACTTTGTCAACCTTTTTATTTAATATTTTCGGCATCTCCCGCGGCTTCTCTGTCTTAATTATTATGCATTCATTTGACTAAATATTGATAACAGTGCGGGAGCACGGAGCGCAGAGCATTCCGTAATCAATATATCTGCCGAAAAAGGCCTCTCCGCGGATGGAGAGGCCTTTCAACGCACAGAACACTAATATTTGGGGGATATCAACATTCTTTATGCTTGTTCACTATGTAATTATAATCTTTTATCAGCCTGTCTGTATATTATCGGTCTGTCTATTTATCAGCCGGCAATAGCTGCTCCCATAGCCTTGCATGCCTCGATAGCCGCATCATCCGGAGCATTGTTTGCCATAACACTCTCTGCTGCAAGATTTACGCCTGCATCATTGGCATCTGCTTCCCACGAACGCATCCACTCTCCGTCGCCCCAGCCGTAAGAACCGAAAAGAGCTACTCTCTTTCCTGTAAGCTGAGCCTTAATATCATCCCACATTGGCTGGAACTCTGCCTCTTCAAGAACCTCAGCTCCCATTGCAGGGCATCCGAATGCTACTGCGCTGCATGAGCTGACAGTCGATGCGTCAACATCTGCAGGAGTATACATAGCCACCTCTGCTCCTGCCGACTTCATTCCCTCAGCTACCGCATTTGCCATAGCCTCTGTGTTGCCTGTTCCGCTCCAGTAAATAACTGCTGCTTTCATGTAAAATACCTTACCTTTCTTATGTTTAATTTAAGATAACTAAATTAGATCACAGGACTCTCAGGAGCCGTTCCTCTTTTTAAATCACGAGACTCTCAAGGGCCGTTCCTTTTTTTATTCTTCTTCTGTATTCGGAAGTACATCTGTCATACTGCGAAAATTTCTTCCTGGCAGCATTCTCATCGCCGTAAACCTTCCAGTAGCCGACCATCTTGAAGTTTTCTGCGTGATTTTCTATAAATCCCTTTACGTCCTCAATTGGGTAACTAAGGAATAATCCTATCTCATGCGGGAAGCCTTCCATAGTCTTAAGCTTTCTGACCAGCTTCGAGAGACAGGTGCGATAATCCGCATCCTTATAGCCAAAGCTCTCAAGCAGATCACTGGTTTCGGAGAGCGCAAGGTCATGCGCAAGCATGTCCTTCCTGAATAAATAAAGCAGAGCCTTGTTTCCCATAAGTTTAAGAGGAATGAGGAAAAGCCCTCTTGGAACAAAAAGCTGATTATATCTCTTCAGATCGGCAAGCAGCTCCTCCTTTGAAGAAAAATCACAGGTAAAAAGGTTTCCTGTTTTTATACCTGCCATAGTTGGAGCACAATATTTTACTAAATATTCTTCAGACATATACTATTCCACTCAGCTCGGCTTTTGTTAGCTATAGCTAACCCGAATCTCAAAAGAAATCCCCTTTTCAGGGGGAGGGTTTGTGAACGAAATGTTAATTATGTATAACATTTTTGTTTTATAAGTTAGCTTCAGCTAACGATGATATACTATCACACCTCTTGTTTAAATTCAAGTATATTTCAGTCTTAACTTCCACGTTTTTTAACACTCGCTGCCATTTATAGGCTAAATATCAGCC
>JAUNNP010000046.1 GCA_030531385.1 Eubacteriales bacterium | reverse complement strand
ATGCCGCCGGGTCAGCGGCTGAGCTATCACATAGAAAAAATGATTGACCCATTATATATGTGCAATTTGGTTTCATATAGTTACTGCCTTCAAGAAAAAAGACAGAAGGTCGTTAGATACAGGAGAAGATTTCGATACGATTTTTAGGGAAAATCCGAACAAAAAAAATTATGCATCTGACTACAGATTGACTACACCACACCCTAAATAATCGTAGTTTAACATGGTTAAAATCGGTCTGATAAAATATAACTCAATAGGGAGCGGCATAGCATAACAGGACACTATAGAGCAGGAACTGGGAACTCTCCCGACGATGAAGAGCTTAGACAAGTAAAAAGTCCAAAGAATGGCTTAAAATAAGGCTGCACGTAAAACTTACCACCGGAGAGTATACTTCGGTGGTATTTTTACGTACAGCCTTATCTTGTTCGTGCAGGAATATTCAATTGCAGTCGTTAATAAGGCGTGGTAAAATATGTTCGAAGAAAAAAATCCGCATGCGGAAAAAATCATTCGAAGGAGCTTGATGTGATTATTAATAGAGATGCATACCTGCAGGAACTCATAAAAAGAAAAGAGAATGGACTAATCAAGGTTATTACAGGAATACGAAGGTGTGGAAAATCGTTCCTCTTGTTCAATTTATACTATGATTACTTAGTCGGTCAGGGCGTCCCAGATGACCACATAATCCAGATTTCATTGGACGAAGACACAAATGCAAAATATAGAAATCCAATGGAACTGAGTGATTATGTAAGGGAGCAAATAAAGGATAAAGACGGAATGTGCTACATCTTTATTGATGAGATACAATTCGTTAAAGATGTTCCTAACCCGTGGCTGAATGATCCTTCCGAAACAATTGGTTTCGTTGATGTCCTTCTGGGTCTTATGAAGATCAGAAACGCAGACATTTACGTTACCGGAAGTAATTCCCGTATGCTTTCTAAGGATGTGGTGACGCAATTCCGTGACAGAGGTGATGAAGTAAGGCTGTATCCGCTATCGTTTCAGGAATTTTACAACGCTTTTGAAGGTGACAAAAGGAACGCCTGGAGAGAGTACTATACGTATGGCGGACTGCCTAGGATTCTTATGCTTGCTGATTATAAGGATAAATCAAGATATCTGCAGGATCTTATAGAAAATACGTATGTAAAGGACGTGCTTGAAAGAAATGATATCAAGAATGATAAGACTGTGCTTGACGCTCTTCTTAACTTTATATCTTCAGCAGTAGGCTCTTTGACAAGCCCTAATAAACTTGCTGATACGTTCCGAAGCAGAGAAGGCATTGCAATCAATTCAACTACTGTGGATAAATATCTGGGATACTTCGAAGAGGCTTTTATTACAGAGAAGGCTGAAAGGTATGATATAAAGGGAAGAAAGTATATTGGTGCTGTAGCAAAATACTATTATACAGATATAGGCCTCAGAAATGCGAAATTGAATTTCAGGCAGCAGGAAGAGAACCACATCATGGAGAATATTCTGTATATGGAATTACGGAAAAGAGGCTATTCCGTCGATGTGGGAATTGTAGAATACAGACATCGTGATGAATCCGGTAAAGATGTAAAGACTCAGCTTGAGGTTGATTTTGTTGCAAAGGATGACAGTAACACATACTATATTCAATCTGCGCTAAACATAGACGAAGAGAGAAAAAAAGAACAGGAAATCGCATCTCTTGTGAGGATCCCGGATTCGTTTAAGAAGATAGTAATCATTAAGGACAATATTATGCCCTGGAGAGATGAACGGGGGATATTATATATCGGCATAGAAGATGTTCTGCTTTCATCGGATTTGAATTCGCTATAGCACTTTACAATGCCGATGACTGTACTGCCATATTATCACCGCATACAGTAGTCGCTCAGCGGCACTATAACCCACTAAAGTTAGTGGGTTATAGTGGGAAATAAAAAGAAAAACCCAGTAAAATCAATGGATCGCGGGATCGCGACTCCCGTCGTCTCCACCATGTTTGCCAGATTGAGTCATTTCAGTCTGGCTTTTTCAATGCCTTGAATTTCAGGCGTTTCAGGCTCCGTTCCAGTGATTTCAAGGTTCCCGCGCGTGCATCCCGCCGTGATTTCTGCTGACGTCCTCCTGCCTGTCGTACATCAGAAGATGCGATCCGCACAATTGCGAACACATTAGCATATGTTCTATTATGCTGCCGCGTACATGTATATACTTCATGCCGAGTACAAGAAGCATGGATACAGCAATAAGTTTTTCGAGGAGAACAGGGAAGCACTGACACTTCACAAAGCTGCGAAGGAAGCATTTGCAGAGTTCAAAGGAAAGAAGATCCCGAAGATAAAAGATATCAATGCTGAGTATGCGGAGATCCTCGCGCGCAAGAAGCAGGCTTATGCCGAATTCGGTATAACCCTCGGGCACGAGGAGCAAATTAAAACATTGTTCTATCGAAAGCGGTTTGATAGAATGGTTACGGAAAATTACATTAATCAAAGAACAGAACAGGATAAATACCAGTCTGTTTAATGGGACCGCCAACAAGAGAAAAGACTATGAAAAAATATAACGCTCCGTTTTCAGCTGAACAGATAAAGAAATTTGAAGAATTTGATATGCCGTGCCTTGGTCGGACAGACAATGGGAGGACAAGTGAAATTTTCGGACTCATGATTTCGGAAATGATCAGTCAGGGAGAGGGACGTGTCGCACCGGATATGCTGGGCGCGGAGCGGTTTTTCCTTGATGAATTTATAACGATTGAAATGAAGCTTGAGTTTGAATGGATCACTGCCGAATTTTTGAAACACTGCTATCCGGAGCTTGAAGCATATAAGGATATCAAGAGCTATAATAATGATTATCCGGGAATATTAAATGACACGGACGCAATGTATCATAAGGTGCTTGATCTTATATACAATGCTGCAAAAGCCGGAAATGAATATGCGAGGGAGCTGATCATCAGCCTCTACAAAACCTTCCATAAACGGGAATATAATCAGCTCAAGCGGTTTGGAAGCCTGTCGGTCGGTGAGGCGGAAGCGTTGTCAGAGTACGAGGACGGCGAAATTTCTTATGAAGCCATGGGACGGATACTTATAATGTCAGATCTTCTCGGGATCCGGCAGGAGGAAAGCTGTTCATTTCTGTATATGATCCTGGACCGTGAGCGTAAGCAGTATGATGAATGGGATAACGAACTGATAGAGTATAACAAAACCGATGATTCCATTTTTGATGAATGCCTTGAGACCGTGAGCGCATGGCTCGAAGAAGACGAGAGGACCAAAAAGAAGAGATCGCTCGGATGTGACAAATTCAGGGATATTGAAAGGCTTGTGGGTGTGAGCTTCGGGAAGCATCGGTTATCTGAAACGTATGCAGACAGCTGCCTCGGCAGGGGCGGGATCAAGCATTCCCTGACAAGGGGACTTTATAACCTGAAGACCGCGTATCCAAAAAGGACATTCACATTTGAAGACGTTCAGATATACAGCCACATAGTGCAGCTTGTGGACACGATAGCCAAGATTACGGAGGATTATAATTATTTCATCGACTGCATTTTAAAAATCGAAGATCCGGGCAGGGATGATTTTTTCGAATTCATGTTCGATCCCGGGAAGATCAACGTAAAAGGCGGAAAACAGAAATCGGAAAAAAAGCAGGCGGTAGTTTCACACAACGCACCGGTGAGCGTCGGGGATGCGGTTGAGAAGGACTATCTTTCAGAGATATCAGATTTAAGGCAGAGACTCCATGCGGCAGAGCAGGACAGGGACTACTATCGCAGGAGCTATGACGATTTCCGTAATGAAGTAAAATATTTCAAAGGCATTTCGGAAAAACAGGCAGCAGAGCATGAAGAGCTTATTGTGCTGCGTAATTATGTTTATAATCTTTCAATGGAAAATGAGCCGCATTCAGATGATAAAGACGAACTCGAAAAAATGCAGGCAGAGATCAGAAAGCACAGGGTGGTGCTTATAGGAGGACATATAAGCTGGCTCAACAAACTGAAAAAGGTCTTTCCGGACTGGGTTTATGTTGACACAAAGAGCAACAGCTCTGTCAGGAATGGAATCGTAAACAACGCGGACATGGTGTATTTCTTTACAGATTATATAAGCCACCTCACCTATGGAAAATTCATATCCGTCTGCAGGGAAAATGGGGTCGCATACTCATATCTGCACACGAGGAATATCAATGAACTGACACGGCAGGTCTATAGGGATCTGAAATAAGTTATCATCGGAGCAGGGTGATAATCAGGCTAAAATGCTTAAATTCAACCAGGAGGTACATACATGAACCGCAGAATCGCCATATTCTTCCCCGGCATAGGCTACAATGCCGACAAGCCGCTTTTATATTACAGCAGAAAGCTCACAGCAAAATACGGATATGAAGAAAAACTCATCCCATGCGCGGTCTATGCAGGGGCAAATCACTCCCTTGAGACGGATGATCCGATCAAAAATGTGGAGTATCTGATGGATGTGATGGGGCGGACAGAAGATTTTATATCAGAACAGATGATGCCGGTGATATAATTGAAAGCACACCAATATTAACTTGGAAAAATTAAGGTTTTAATATGCCTGACTTAACTAAAGAAGCATATCAACTGAATATAGATGTAAGTTATTACAACAAGCTTGATATAGACGGTTTCTCGCACATGATGAAGGATCCGTCTTATTGCTATAAATTCTACTGGCTTGAAGCTATAGTACAGCTGATCTCAAGAAACGTGCGGCAGACAACATTTGACGAAATCATAGATGAGATGATCTGCAACGCATGGTACTCGGTCAGGGAGTTCCACATTCACTTAAGCGGCATGCAGGCAGACGGACAGGTCAGAGACGGACTTGAAAGGGCGGTTCTGAAACTGTCAGAGCTCAGCCATCTTCCTGCCAATGCTTCCAAGGACGAGATAAAGAATGAAATCCGTAAATATAACGCCGAGCTGAAGACATATAAGCAACAGCTTACTAACATGGTCCCATACCGTGCACTTGCCGGATTTTTTAATAAATGTGATGAACGTGCTTATTGGGAAAGTGCAAGGAGAATGACGGAGTATATCCGGCGTATCAATAAAGATGTTGTCCTGCTTCCGTATACGCTTGGGCCGGAGAGCAAGCTAAAGAAGACAGTGCAATTTCAGGATTCCTGGATAGAGATGATACAGGACCAGACCGTGACGATATTGGGCTGGATACAGCATGAGAAGCTCAAGTGGCTGCAGAATAACAACCCGGAAGTGCCGGGCCTCGTATATAAGCTGACACCGATGGATGAAAAGATGCGGAAGCTTGGCAGTGTAAGGAAGCTGTGGGAAGCGGTAATGGGTCTTAGTGAGGTGCGGGATGTGTTCACAGGGCAGCCAATTGCGCCTAAGAAGTATGATGTGGATCACTTTATCCCGTGGTCATTTGTTATGAATGATGAGCTGTGGAATCTCATGCCAATGGACTCATCTTTAAATTCGTCGAAGAGCAACCGGCTTCCGAAGTGGGATCCATTTTTCGGCAGGTTTGCAGAGAACCAGTATATGCTTTATGGATTTATCCATGACAGACCGGTTATCAGGAAGTTATATGAGTCATGCTATAAGGATAATCTCCACTCCATATGGGCAGGGCAGGAACTGTACCGGCAGGGCAATACGAGAGAAGAGTTCTGCAATATTCTACAGAAAAATATGCAGCCGGTCTATGACTCTGCCAGACGGCAGGGGTATGAGATATGGGTGAGATAAAGGAACCTTATGGGTCGCTTCCGCAGCGACCTGTCTTAAGCAGTCATGTGATAAGATGCTGTCAGATACAGATGTGACAGATAAATGTCAGAGATGGCAAATGTGAGATCAGGAGGCATTCACATGAACGGAATACGGATAGAGATAGCGCAAATTGAAAAGCTTGAGACCGATGCAGTGGTCAATGCGGCAAATGAAAGGCTTGCCGAAGGCGGTGGTGTGTGCGGAGCAATTTTCAAGGCGGCGAAGGCTGGGAGGAAGAGGAACTTCAGGATGCTTACAAGAATGCCCTGAGGTTAGCATTTGCAGAGAACTGTCATTCGATAGGGTTTCCGCTGATCTCCGCGGGGATATTCGGCATGCCGGTGGATATCGCATGGAAGTGTGCGATAAAGGCGTGCCTTGAGTTTAAGGCGGACTATCCGGATTATAAGCTGGATATACTGTTTGCGGTAAGGCGCGAGGAGATAAAGAAGGTCGGGATAGCGGAGCTTAAGAGGCAGGTTCAGGGCTGCGGTTATTGCGGTGACCGGGGAGATACTGGTGATCGATGATTATGGACTGCCTGAGGGATCTAGGGAATGAAAGACTGATATACGCTAGGTGAAGATCCGAGGCGGCAGCATTGGCAGAAGAAAGAGTGTGGACATGGTAATTGACGCGATAAGGGAACTTCTGGGTGCAATAGTTTATGGCCTGTTGATTATGGTAAAATGTGCTTGAAAAGGGCTTTAGAATAACATTATGTGAGGACTATAAGCTAAGGCGGCACGCAGAGGAGATCCGCGAAAAATACGCGAAAAACTATAATGGCGAATATAGCAACTATGTCTCACTCATCGGCATAATGAAGCAGGTTTTCCTTAATACACATATACATGTGGTAATTGATGAAGGCTTGTAATTGATATTTCACAGACAGGGAGATGTCAGCATTGGCAGAAACAACAAGGGTCCCGGTGACGGGACATGGATGTATTTTATCCGCTTAGAAGATGAATACATATTTGCAAAATTGCATGAGAGAAGAGAACGGAAATGGGATTTCTTGAGAAGATGGCGCTTGCGGCGGGGGCTTAATTCGCTGGCGAATATTGAGAGGAATACGGCAGTTACAGCAAGGAGCGCAGCTACAATGAACTGAGGCAGCTTTTCGTCGAGGAATATCTCCACGTAGATAAGGCTGCTGAAGCCGAGCGTAGTAGTGAATATATGTACCTTGCGGAGTTCACCCGTGGAAGTATCAAGCAACAATTCAGGCTGATCACCGACCCAGTCGATAAACATCTTTTCGCCGGGAACGTTTCACTGTGCCTGTCACCAAATCTTATTAAGTTTGACGACAAATGACGACAGTTAATCTTAGATGAGCGTAAAAGCAGCACTACACTCATCCATGCATTGAATACTACCATTGGGGTCCGGCACCTTCATCACTTGAGATGTTTTTCAATACACCAGAGCGTAATTTTCAAGTTAAACTTGAAAATTACGCTCTGGTTACATATAATGATTATACAAGGGGGAAGCTTCCATGATTAAACGAATGATAGAAGATAAAGTGAAAAAAAGTGTTGCCCAGGTCCCGGTAGTTACAATATTAGGCCCTCGTCAGGCAGGGAAAACCACTTTGGTAAAAGAATTATTTCCGGATTATACCTACTTAAATCTTGAGGACAAAGCAACAAGAGAACTGGCAGAGAACGACTATATCGGGTTCTTTAAGAAATACAGCGAACCGATGATTATAGATGAGGTGCAGCGCGTTCCCGAGCTGCTTTCGGCGATTCAGGTAAAAGTAGACGAAAACAGAAGAGAAAACGGGAGGTTTATCCTGACAGGAAGCCATCAGCCGAGACTGCGGGAGGCAGTGGCGCAGTCGCTTGCGGGAAGAACAACGATACATACCTTATTCCCGTTAAGTTTGGAAGAAATCAAAAAAAGTGGGAAAATAGAGGAGCTAGACGATAATATCATCCGTGGCTTCATGCCGGAATTATATTTAGAAAATGCAAGAGATGCCGACATTTATTACAGGGATTATCTGGATACCTATATTGAGAAAGACTTAAGACAGATGATCGCTGTGAAGGACCTGAACGCATTCTTGCGCTTTTTGACATTGCTTGCAGGCAGAGTCGGTCAGGTTGTAAATTTATCCGGCATGTCCGGAGAAGTGGGCGTCTCATCTACCACACTTGGAGAATGGCTCTCCGTATTAGAAGATTCATTTGTTGTATTCCGGCTGCAACCGTATTTTTCCAATATCAGTAAGAGAATTGTGAAATCCCCCAAAGTCTATTTCGTAGAGCCGGGTCTGGCATCCTATCTTCTCGGCATAGAGAGTGCACGCCAGGCATCGAGAGACCCATTAAGGGGAAATATTTTTGAAAATATTGTTGTTTTAGAGGCAATGAAAACAAGGCTAAATGATAATAAGGAGCCAAATCTGTTTTATGTGAGAACGGAGAAAGGTGTGGAAGTGGATCTGATTTTGAAAAAAGAAGGAATACTTTACCCTTTTGAAATCAAATCATCGATGACGCCGAACACTGATTTCGCCAGAAATATGAGATTATTCTGCAATAGCGAAACCAACTCCGGGGAAATGACCGTAATCTACTGCGGTGAACAATATGACACTTTTTCTGATTGCAAATATATTCACTATACGGACCTCGCAGATGCAATCAGAAATTAAAAATGAAGGGGCCAGGGGTCAGGCACCCGCCCCAAGGGGCATCCGACAGAGGAAGAACTGCAGGGTGCAATCAACTTCTTTGAGGGATTGATATAAGAGTATATATGCCAACGATCATTCAGACTTTAGATAAACTGCAGATGTCAAAATTCAGATCAGGCTTCTATCTTACAAAGAAGGAGAAGGCCTATGTCGCGGAGAAGGGCATGGACACCGTGCGCCGTCACGCGGCGGATTTTGTGAGGATGAAGCTGGCTGCGCCTGCTCAGCCAAATGATGGAAGACAGACACCCATGCATGGCCATCCGGCATTTAAGGCGATGCATGCAACCGCGTGCTGCTGCAGGGGATGCCTGTATAAGTGGTACAAGGTAAGACCGGACAGGGACCTTACTGAGGATGAGCAGAGCCGGATCGTCAATCTGATGATGGCATGGATAGAGAGAAATAAGGCAGGGGACATCTTTTTCCACCACGCCCTCAATAACGAATATACTCGGCCGCGAACAAAAGAAAAACGAATTGACGGCCGGGTATAATGATGCTATGATTTATACATGATTGGAAGAAAAAATGAAATTGAAGAACTGAACGATATTTACTGCAGCAATCGTGCGCAATTGGTGGCTATCTATGGACGCCGTAGGGTTGGAAAGACTTTTTTGGTTGATAACGCCTTCGAGGGGAGGATAACATTTCAACATGCCGGACTATCACCTGTTGAAGCATTGAAAGGAACTTCAACCAGTCCGTTGAAAGCTCAACTTCAGCATTTCTTCAATTCACTGATACTTTATGGTATGGAGAAATGTGATTGCCCTACGAACTGGCTGGATGCTTTCCTGATGCTGGAGATACTGTTGGAGAAGAAAAATGAAAACCATAAGAAGCAGGTTGTGTTTATCGACGAACTGCCATGGATGGATACTCAAAAGTCTGGATTCATCACTGCTTTTGAGGGCTTTTGGAATACATGGGGATGTCATAGGAAGAACCTGATCGTTGTTGTATGCGGCAGTGCAACGTCCTGGATTTCAGACCATCTGATCAATAATCACGGAGGGCTGTATAATCGCCTGACAGCTGAAATTAAATTGTCACCATTCACACTGGCGGAATGCGAACAATATTTTATGAGCGAAAATATAAAAATGTCCAGATATGACATTGCTCAAGCTTACATGATAACAGGAGGGATTCCATATTATCTGAGCTATTTCAAAAAAGGGAAAAGTCTTCCGCAAAACATTGACTCCCTTTTTTTTGCTAAAAACGCAAAACTAAAAAATGAGTTTGAGCGATTGTTCTCTTCTGTCTTTAAATCTCCGGACACGATGATGGCAATTATTCGCATTCTGGCATTGAAGAACGCCGGATATACCAGGAGCGAAATTGCAGAAAAGCTAGGTCACGCAGCGGGAGGAAATCTGAGCAAAGCTTTGTATGCATTGGTTGAAAGTGATTTCATCGTCAAATATGTTCCCTTCGGATATAGCAAAAGACAGGAGCATTATAAGCTGATCGATCCATTTTGTATGTTTTACCTGCACTTCGTAGAGAATCAGACGAAATTGAATGAAAACTTCTGGCAGCAAAATAGTTTATTACCCAAAGTTGTATCCTGGAGAGGTTTTTCATTTGAGAATCTTTGTTTTAACCACATAGGGGCTATTAAACGGAAACTGGAGATTGGAGGGGTCAGCACGGAATATTCTGCATGGTCAAAACGGGAAGACGATGCAGATGGTATGCAGATCGATTTGATCCTTGAGCGGAAAGATAATGTAGTAAATATGTGTGAGATCAAATATTATGGAAATGAATTCACAGTAAGTAAAGAATATTACAGAACTCTTTTAAATCGTCAGGAAATCCTTTCACATGCGATACCGCGGAAATCAATAATCCATAATACCCTGATTACCACATATGGCCTAAAAGAAAATGAATATAGCAGTATCTTTGACAATGTAGTAACGCTGGATGATTTGTTTATGTGAAATTTATACTCGGCCGCGAATGGAAATAATATATGTTCGCGGCTGAGTTTTTGACACTACCGGTGACGAGGTACAATAAAGTCAATTTTGACCGCATGATCTGGCTGATCTGTTCGGGATATTATTTTCATGATGATATAAAGATTGGATCGCATAAGAACGAACTGATAGGAAAGATTAAACGATTAGCAAACGGCAGGAGTTGAATTTGTTTAAGGTATACATAGAAAAAGCCAAATATATTCCCGCAACTGATTGCGACTGGGCAACCGGGTGTTTTTCCATGGATGCATTAAAGCCATATGATCTGTCTGATGAAGAGTGGGATGCCATAGAGGATAAAGTGATCAGTCTGGCTAACGGAGACATTGAGGAGATTAAGGATGTCAAGGGACCAGGATGCAGCTTTGATCTTATGTGTATCAAGGATGAGAATGACTGGCCTTTATACATACTGGCCGAATCAGAGCACTTTATCATCCGGAGGGATAATGAGGATGCAGCGCTTTATCTCAAGCCGTACTCCAAATATATGACAAGTGTTGGTGACTTCTATGGGGAGCCTCAGGATGCTTATATTGATCCGCAGGAAAGGTTCTGTATAACTGTCGGCTGCGGGATCATTAAGTATAATCTTTCGGAACCATTTTATGACTATATGTATGACATGGATGTGTCACAGTGGATCGAAAACGGCCGTGGCCCTGAGAATATTGAGTGGTGTGACCATATCGAAGAGGTCACTGATTCATATATCGTGGTTTCTGCTGAAGGCACGGATATAAGAAAGTTTGATCTAATGACACTTGAAAAAATATAAAATCAAGTGGGTAATATGACACTTGAAGTTATAACCAATAAGATTGAAATGTCAGCAGGTAAACTGCTGTCATAGTAAGGGACAAACCATGAAATCAGTAGTTTTCATATACATAGTCATTATGAACCCTATTGGTATTGCAGCAATGGGTATTGATAAGGCAAAAGCAAAGCATCACGCATGGCGCATCCCTGAGAAGGTGCTGTTTGGATTAAGCATCCTGGGAGGAAGTATCGGCACACTGGCAAGTACCTTGACAATGAGCGTTTGGAGAATGTAATGCGGCTCTTTGGCAGAAAATCAAAAGTGAATATCCCGGATATGCCATACGACCCGTCAACGCAGGAGCCTGTATTAAGCTGCAGCATCTGCACCGGGGAGCAGGTGGCAGGCTTCCGTGACAAGAGGACTGGTGACTTTAAGGAGGTCATGCTTATAAGGACTCCGGAGGAGCTTGATGCTTTTAAAAGGAAGTATGGCGTTGTGGGGGAGATAGAGAGAATTTATTAAGCGTTTACTGATAAATACCCTTGACAATGAGCGGCTTTAGCGTATTATATCAATTAGTGGGATATCCCACTAATTGATTACAGAGGTGATATTTATGGAAGCAGTAAAAGATTATACAGTTCACATCGACAGCAAGAAGCGTGTGACACTCAGAGGTGCCTTATATCAATACTATAATGTTAGAGAATATGCAAATGGATGCATTATACTTGAGCCGAGAGAACTTACTGTTCCAGATAGCATTTCAGCTCGAACCTTGAAGGATATGGACAATGCAATTAGCAATTTCAAGATGGGAAATGTATCTCCGGCAATTGATTTATCCGACTTCTGATGAGGGACAGCCATGGCATTCAGCATAAAAATGGGTATACCTGAGATGGCAGAACTATGGAATCGTTTGCAGTCAAGCTACAGGAATGGAACGATCAATAAGAATGATGCGGAATTATACAAAAAATGGGGATCAGCACTTAAGAAGCTTGCAGAGGATCCTCAGTATCCAAGCCTGAAAACGCATGAAATCGAACCTTTGTCAAGGCGTTATGGGATGAAGGTTTGGGAGTCTTATCTTGAAAATAAAAAAGTAAAGCCAGGAGAATGTTTTGGGTTTACGGACCTGATAAGAGTGAAATAACGATTATCGGACTGGAACCACACCCCGAGGATTCAAAAAAAGGGGCTTACGACAGAATTCCGCTGTCAGATCTGTATTGAAGAACCAAAAATCAAAAAAGCTCGTACCGGTAACGCCTGTACGAGCTTTCACTTTATATATCTATTTGCCATATTCAGTTGTCCTTCCTTTAGTAGAATAACGGTATCAAAACTTCCATAGTGTTTACCCCGATCGCTTTATTTGAACATCCTGTAGTACTCTTCTAAGATTGCTGTTAACTTCATGATCTTCTCCTTTCCGGACTGCTGTGCCGGTCCCTTCTGCTTCCAATTCGGAAGCTTGTTTTCTTTTGTTGGCCTAATCATAACTCACAGATTGTATTTTGGGAAATATATGTTTTGGAGTGCAAACGATACCCTGAGGGTATTAAACAAAATCTACAATGCCAAACCAGTATCGTTTCCTCCCTTCAGAGGGAACTTTTTGGGACTTAAAAAAAATTATTATTAAGCCATAGCAGGAAGCAAACGCTAGGAAAGCAGAAAGGAAGGCAGGAAAGATGATAGTAAGCATGAAGGCTCCAACAAAGGTGTACCATATGAGCGGCTGCAAGTATGCAAAGCGCATAAAGCAGGAAAATTCAGCAGGGCTTAAAAAAGCCTGGGCAGAGGCTGAAGGGTACAGGCCTTGCAGATGGTGCTGTACGTCAATGGACGGAAGATACAGCACTGAGAGGAAAAAGGCAGAAAAACTCTTAGAAGAGAACGGCCTCGTGATCGACAAGCTTAGCGGCATGCTCTACATACGTTCGGATATAGGATGCTGGAAGCTCGTGTACAGCAGGGGGAATGATGAGTTCCTGTTATTCCACAGGAACAGGGCAGACGGTATCACTCCCATTGAAAATGTCGAGGATGTTCCATACCACAGGCAGATGGACAGCTTTAAGCATCATTCCATCCTTGCGGCTTGCCAGTACATCATAAAGCATGATGCCGCAAAGAAGATCATCGCCATGGACTACAGGAAACTTCCGCAGAGGACCAGGAAAGAGAAGAAATATTATAAGAAGGCCGAGCGGAAAGAAAGACGGAAGAACATACTCCGCATCGACGATCTCTTCAGGCAGATAGAAAGTGAAAGCGGCATGAAGAAGTATTCGATCTGTTAGCATTTGCAGAAGGAAGTTAAGGAAAAAGGAGGACAGGATGAATAAGGTGATACTTATGGGAAGGCTCACGAGGGACCCCGAGGTGAGATATACGGAAGGTCAGGGCAGTAACTGCGTGGCAAGGTTCACACTTGCAGTGGACAGACGCCAGGCAAGGCAGGAGAATGCGCAGAATGCTGATTTTATCAGCTGCGTTTCATTTGGAAAGACAGCTGAGTTTGCAGATAAGTACCTTCATAAGGGGACGAAGATAGCCGCGACGGGAAGGATACAGACGGGGAGCTACATGAACCGTGAGGGGCAGAAGGTATATACGACGGATGTTGTGGTTGAAGAGGCAGAGTTTGCGGAAAGCAAAAATGCCACGGCAGAATATAACAGCAGCTCCTCAAGGACCGTGAGCCGGGCACCTGTGGAGCAGGGCTACAGGGACGATCTCCCGCAGGGATTTGTGGATTTGCCGGCACCGGAGGACGACGATGACTTTAAGCTGCCGTTCATGTGACGGGAGGCGGCCCCAGCGGATAGGAGCGGAGAATGGAGGAAACCGGGATGTTCGGATTTGGAAAGAAGAACAGGACTTTTGATGTCAGGCTCACAGAGGCGGAGCTGAAGGCAGTCATGAAGGATATGTCAAAAAAGGAACTAAAGGAGTTCAAGCGCAGGCAGAAGGAAGCGCAGTCTGACGCCTTCTGGGATGATGTGCTCTTCTGGGAGGCCATGGAAGACGACTGAACACCTGCCGGAACTGCCCGGGAATGTAAACCAAGATCATACGCGCGGAATGCTCGGGGCCGGCCCGGGACTCCTGCTGTGGCTTAGATGACATGCCAAAATCCTGGGAGGCTCCATGAAAATGCCCCGGAACAATGCAGGAATGTTTATCGGGAACAGCCAAAATAAGCTCGTGGAAAATGGCAGAAAAGCCTTATTCTACGGGCTTTTTTCATTAAAGGTCCAAATCTGCTAACAGGCTGTAAACAAAGGTCCTTTTAAAAGCCTATCAATCTTCGATAACGGAGCAGGCCAGGCGGTTCCATAGAGTCCCATTTCTTTCATTAGTATAATCTTATACTCGTGGCTTTTTACGCATAGTGTCGGCCACGGATCTTATCCGCGTCCTGTCAGCCATGGCAAACTGTGGATTAAACTCACTACAGTATTTTTACATAGAATCAGCATGATGAAGCACTTGACCACACGAATATGGTCGGGATAACTGTCCGTGTTACGTTTTAGGAGGCAGGCTATGGTTCGGCATTAATGCGGCAGACCCAACATTATCATGATGGTCATTATTTTCTTCGGTGCTGCTTAAATCGGTCCTGCATCCTTTCTACGTGCTTGCGGAAAAGTTTCTGCAGGTTTACGGCATCTTTACCAATCAGAAGATCATACATTTCCTGATGTTCTAAAGGATTCTTAGAGGGTTCGGAATAAGGGTAGTTTGGTATGTTCCTTAAATAATAAGCAGAGGAAATGTCCCATAGATTGGAATAGGTTTCATAAATAAATTCATTTCCGGCAATTTTAGCAAAGGAACAGTGATAATTTTTCTCCCAGACCCAGCTTTTGCTATAGTTCATCTGATTATCCGCTTCCTCTTTAAGAAGATCTCTCATGTTCTGTAAGATGTCAGCATACTCTTCTGTATGCAAAACGGCATTTTTAGCAATAAAGGCTTCCAGGAGTGTCCTTGCGTCAAGCACATCAAGAAAATAGGCTGTTGAAAATGAGGTGACATAATATCCCCTGCGGGGAATCGGCTCCAGAAGTTTTTCCGATACTAATCTGTTAAAGGCCTCCTTGACCGGGGTTTGGCTTATCTGAAGGTCATCGGCCACCTCCTTAGTGGTCAGTTTTTTTCCTTCCTTATATTCTCCTGTGATGATTTTGGTTCGGATCTGTTCAATTGCATAGTCCAATATTGACAATGGCTGGCTCATTTTATTTTCTCTCCTAAGTATTTGTCTCAGTAAAGATAAGAACTGACAATCTGATATTAAAACACATTCCGGAAATATTCAAGATAAAAAATCTAAAAT
>JAUNNP010000178.1 GCA_030531385.1 Eubacteriales bacterium | reverse complement strand
GGTCCCGATAAGTGCCGGACCCTCTGTCCGGTCCTAATTTATGCGCCGCTGTCTTGCTGCCTCAAAGCATATGACAGCTGCCGCAACTGCCGCATTCAGCGATTCAGTCCTTCCGCACATTGGAATAAGGATCTTTTTATCTGCCCTGCCGCTCAGTTCATCGCTTAATCCGCGAGACTCATTTCCTATCATTATCGCAGAGGCGCCCTTAAGATCCGCTGCAGCGTAATCGACTGCACCGTCAAGATGCGCAGCATATATATTTACCTTGTTTCCTTCTGTAAATGCTCCCGAAGCGAGTTTTGTGACTGCCTCGTTCAGGTCATCGACTGCCGTAAAAGGCATTCGAAGCACTGCTCCCATGGTCGAGCGGACCACCTTCGGCGACCAGGCATCGACAGTTTCATTATTCATGATAATGCCTGTAACGCCTGCTGCTTCGGCTGTTCTGAAGATAGTGCCTAAGTTTCCCGGATCCTGTATGGTCTCAAGTATGAGAAACAGAGGATCCTTTACGCCTTCGGCCATGGCCCTGATACCCCTTACCCGCTTCTGCCTTGCGACCACAAGGATGCCCTGCGGGGTAACGGTATCCGACATCTGCTTCATTTCAGAGTCCTGGACCAGCTCATATCTGACTGACCTTAGGAGCTCCTCGCATTCCTTAAAATGCTGTGATGCGAGAAAGCTTTTTGTGACATAAACATTCTCAACATCCCCGGGATCAAGCTCTCCTGCCATCTTCGGCCCATCCACTGTATAAAGTCCGGACTCACGCCTTACTTTGGGCTTTTTCTGAAGCTCGAGAATAAATTTTTTATTTCTTCCGTCCATTTTCGTTTTTATCCGTACCGGTCAGGCGAAGACTGCAGGCCCTTCCGCTTAGTTCTGTCCCTTTCTGAACGAAGCCCTCTTTCTTAAGAGCGGATCAAGTATCTTCTTTCTGATCCTGAGTGACTCAGGTGTTACCTCGAGAAGCTCATCTGTATCGATAAAGTCCATGCACTGCTCAAGAGACATAAGGCGCGGAGGCGTAAGATGAAGCGCCTCATCAGAGCCCGACGCACGTGTATTTGTAAGCTTCTTGGTCTTGCAGACATTGATCTCAACGTCCTCGGTCTTTGGTGACTGACCGATGACCATTCCGTTATATACCTTCTCGCCCGGTCCGATAAAGAGTGTTCCTCTCTCCTGCGCATTGAAGAGTCCGTAGGTCACGGATTCACCTGTCTCGCAGGAAATGATGGAGCCGGTAGGTCTGTAAGAAAGATCTCCCTTGTACGGACCGTAACCGTCAAATGCCGTGTTCATTACTCCTGTTCCCTTGGTATCTGTAAGGAACTCATTTCTGTAGCCTATGAGACCTCTTGAAGGGATGGAGAACTGCAGCCTTGTGCTTTCACTTCCGACAGGTGCCATATTTACAAGCTCGCCCTTTCTTGCGGCAAGCTTCTGGATAACTGTTCCGCTGTATTCCTCGGGAACATCGATATAAGCGATCTCCATGGGCTCTAAAGGCTTTCCGTTGGTATCTGTCTTATAAAGTACCTCTGCCTTTGATACGGCAAACTCAAAGCCCTCTCTTCTCATATTCTCAATGAGTACGGAAAGATGAAGCTCTCCGCGGCCCGAGACCTTGAAGCAG
Source organism: Eubacteriales bacterium (assembly GCA_030531385.1). Classification (GTDB taxonomy): domain Bacteria; phylum Bacillota; class Clostridia; order Lachnospirales; family Lachnospiraceae; genus Avilachnospira. The sequence goes on along the minus strand of JAUNNP010000178.1, from coordinate 1,184 downwards.
TCAGCATTCGCAGTTTCCTCTACTCTTAAGGAAACGTCGGTGTTGAGCTCCCTGAAAAGTCTATCTCTTATATGTCTTGAGGTTACATACTTGCCTTCGGTTCCGGCAAGCGGCGAGTCGTTTACCATGAAGTACATGGCGATCGTCGGCTCAGAGATCTTCTGGAACGGGATCGGTTCTACCTTTTCAGGCGCGCAGATCGTATCTCCGATGTGGATCTCCGGAATGCCGGATACCGCTACGATGGAGCCGATATTTGCCTCCGCTACCTCGACTCTCGCAAGTCCGTCATACTCATAAAGCTTTGAGATCTTGGTCTTGATGAGCTTGTCCGCGGAATGGTGGTTGCAGATAACTACCTGCTGGTTTACCCTGATCACGCCGTTTGAGACCTTGCCGACACCGATACGGCCCACATACTCATTGTAGTCGATGGTCGAAATAAGCATCTGGAGCGGCTCATCCGGGTCTCCCTCGGGACATGGGATGTGTTCGATGATGGTATCAAGGAGCGGCTGCATGTCCTTGCCGGGTGTCCCTGCATCCATGGACGCGATACCGGCTCTTGCCGATGCGAATACGAACGGGCAGTCGATCTGCTCATCGCTGGCTCCAAGGTCTAAGAGCAGCTCAAGTACCTCATCTACTACCTCGTCGGGTCTTGCACCCGGTCTGTCGATCTTGTTGATGCAGACTACCACCGGAAGGTCAAGCTCCATGGCGCGCCCGAGAACGAACTTTGTCTGGGGCATCGGTCCTTCAAAGGCATCGACCAGAAGACATACGCCGTCTACCATCTTGAGTACTCGCTCGACCTCTCCGCCAAAATCCGCATGACCGGGAGTGTCTACGATATTTATCTTATGTCCTTTATAATTGATGGCGGTATTCTTGGAAAGGATGGTGATGCCGCGCTCACGCTCTATGGCATTTGAGTCCATTACTCTTTCCACTACCTCCTGATTTTCTCTGAATACGCCGTTCTGATGAAGCAGCGCGTCAACAAGTGTTGTTTTGCCGTGGTCAACATGGGCGATGATCGCGACGTTTCTTATGTCTTCTCTCTTACTGATCATGTTTTGCCTTTCGTGATTTTATTCTACGTACGTCGCCGATTGTCATATTTACTCAGTTGTTAACCCACCCCCCCAATTTCAATTTAAAATGTAAAAAGCAAGTTAGCG
>JAUNNP010000045.1 GCA_030531385.1 Eubacteriales bacterium | reverse complement strand
TCCCAGCTCCTTCAGCCACTGCCCCCTGATCAGAATCGCCGGCGTGCTCTTGTACTGATACCCTGACTGCCTGCAGACCTTATAATTTCTAATCTTCTTAACTGCCATATTCGTAATCTCCTTTGCTCAGTGAATCTTCGTTTCAACGTGCCTGACAAGAACCCCCAAACGCAAAAAGGACGCTTCCCTAAGAATTCAATTTCTTAGAAAAGCGTCCTGATAGATGCAAATATGTAGTTTTCTTTTTCCTACTGGTATATACTGCGTCCTTTCGATGCCCGTATTATCGAGTGTTATCGAGTATCATAGGCATGAAATTTGCTGTACTTTTGCTGTACTTTTTAAATCAGAAGTGCCGCTAAGCCGCATAAAATAAGGCTTTTTTACTCGAGTGTCCGCATCGTCGGGAACAGCAATACATCCCTTATCGCCTGGCTGTCCGTCAGCAGCATTACCAGCCTGTCAATACCATACCCGATACCACCCGTCGGCGGCATGCCGACTTCAAGCGCATTGAGGAAATCCTCGTCTGTGTGCTGGGCCTCGTCGTCGCCGGCCTCAGCAAGCGCATCCTGTGCCTTGAAGCGCTCCCGCTGGTCGATAGGATCATTAAGCTCCGAATAGGCATTGCACATCTCGCGGCCGTAAATATAGAGCTCGAAACGCTCGACCTTGGACGGATCCGAAGGCTTCTTCTTGGTAAGCGGGCTTATCTCGATCGGATGGTCCATAATAAAGGTAGGCTGGATCATCTGCTCCTCGCAGAACTCGTCAAAGAAGAGGTTGAGGATGTCGCCCTTCTTGTGGCGGTCCTCGAACTCAACATGCCTTTCCTTCGCGATGGCCTTGGCCTCCTCATCGGAAGTGACAGTATCGAAATCAATGCCTGTATATTCCTTAACAGCATCTGTCATGGTAAGTCTTCTGAAAGGCTTCTCCATATCGATCACAGTGCCGTTATACTCTATTACAGCGCTTCCGCAGACCTTATTCGCAAGATAACGGAACATACTCTCGGTAAGCTCCATCATGCCCTCATAGTCTGTGTATGCCTGGTAGAGCTCCATGAGCGTGAACTCCGGATTGTGACGCGTGTCAACGCCCTCATTGCGGTATACTCTTCCGATCTCAAAAACTCTCTCGAGTCCGCCGACTATAAGTCTCTTAAGATAAAGCTCGAGTGAAATACGGAGCTTTACATCCTCATCGAGGGCATTGTAATGTGTCTCGAATGGGCGCGCAGCGGCACCGCCGGCATTGGAAACAAGAGTCGGTGTCTCGACCTCGATAAAGCCGCGTCCGTCAAGGAAGTTTCTGATCTCCTTGATGATCTGCGATCTCTTGATGAAAGTATCCTTTACCTCCGGATTCATAATGAGATCCACATATCTCTGACGATATCTCGTATCTGTGTCGGTGATTCCGTGGAACTTCTCCGGAAGTATCTGGAGGCTCTTTGTGAGCATGGTCATCTCTTCAGCATGAAGAGAGATCTCGCCTGTCTTGGTCCTGAAGAGGTATCCCTTTATGCCATAAATGTCTCCGATGTCAGCCTTCTTGAACTCTGCGTAAGGCTCCTCACCGATAACATCTCTTGCTACATAAACCTGTATATTTCCCTGAAGATCGGCAATATTGCAGAAGGATGCCTTGCCCATGACACGCTTGAACATCATGCGTCCCGCAATTGATACACGAATAGGATCTGCATCCATGATGGCGCGTCTCTCGTTATAATCCGCATTTATGATCTCCCTGGCTGCCTCAGGCTCCAGGCCTTCGGTCTCTGCAGGCTTTCTTCCCGCAAGGAGCTTTTCCTCATGTGCGGTATAGAGTTCCTTTGCTTCCTGCGAATGATGAGTCTGGTCATATTTTGTGATCTTGAAAGGATCCTTGCCTGCTGCCTGCAGCTCAGCGAGTTTCTCCCTGCGCACCTGAAGTATACGGTTAAGATCCTGTTCCTGTCCGCCCTGATTCTTTCCGGGCTTTCCGCCCTTGTTTTCGGCTTTTACATTATTGTCTGCCATCTTGCTTACTCTTCCATCTTTCTTACTTCAAGGATCTTGTAGCTCTCTACTGTTCCGTCAGCAAGCTTAACATCTACTGTCTCATCCTTAAAATGACCCATGAGTGCAGCGCCCACCGGTGACTCATTACTGATCCTGCCAAGAAGGCTGTTGGCCTCTGATGAACCTACGATGTGGAACTCTACCTCCTCATCGTAAGCGCAGTCATAAAGCTTAACATAGCTGCCCACATTTATCTTATCTTCAACAAATTCTTCCTCTGAAACAAGCTCAACATTCTTAAGGAGTGCCTCAAGCTCAGCGATACGATTCTCGATCTCTGTCTGCTCCTCCTTAGCCGCATCGTAGTCAGCATTCTCAGAAAGATCGCCCTGCTCTCTCGCAACCTTGATCTTCTTGGCTACCTCCTGGCGTCTTACTACTTTAAGATTTTGCAGCTCCTCCTCATACTTCTTGAGACCTGCGCTTGTTATCATTGTCTTAGGTGCTTCTTTTGCCATGAAAATTTCTACCTCTTTATTTCATTTAGCTATTCAGAGCTAAGCCCTTATAGTTATATATTGTCGAGCGAATATTATAAGTTATTTTCAAAAGTAATGTCAAGTGCTTCGGGCATCACATTCATTCTTCGGTGCCCGTCTCCGTACCTATTCTTTCTGCAAATGCTTTAAGCTCGGCCATGGTGCTCATGCTGTTCATTTCTCCCCGGAGCTTTGCCGAACCCGGCAGCCCGGCAGTGTACCACGCGAGGTGCTTTCTCATCTCAGGTATCGCAAGCCGTTCGCCCTTATGCTCGGTCATAAGCTCAGCATGCTTTATGATCATCGCGCGGCGCTCCTCTATCGAAGGCTCCGGAAGGAGCTCGCCTGTCTCAAGATAGTGGATCGTCCGCTTTATAAGCCACGGATTCCCCTTTGCTCCCCTTGCTATGGCGACTCCGTCGACGCCTGTTTCATCGATCATGCGCTTCGCGTCCTCGGGCGTGAAGATATCGCCGTTTCCAAATACCGGAATGCTGACGGCCTCCTTTACCTGCCTTATAATATCCCAGTCAGCATTTCCCGCATACATCTGTGCGCGTGTCCTGCCATGTATGGTGATGGCACTGACTCCCGCCTGCTCAGCCATTTTCGCAAAGTCCACAGCATTCACATGGCGGTCATCAAAGCCCTTCCTGAACTTTACCGTAACGGGCTTTTTCAGCACACGGCTCATCATCTCAAGTATCTGAAAAGCAAGCGTGGGGTTTTTCATGAGTGCCGAACCCTCACCATTATTTACGATCTTTGGGACGGGACAGCCCATATTGACATCTATTATGTCAAAGCTTTCAGAGATGCGCTCTGCCATGTTTGTCATGATCATCGGGTCCGAGCCAAACAGCTGGACCGCGATAGGATGCTCATTTTCGGCAGTCTCAAGTATTACCTTATTGTTTTTATTATTGTAGAAAATGCCCTTGGCCGATACCATCTCGGTACTCGTCAGGCCTACACCCATCTCTTCCAAAATGATGCGGTAGGCCGTGTCGGTTATTCCGGCCATCGGTGCCATAATGACATTATTCTTCAGTTCAACATTTCCTATTTTCAATATATTCCAAACTCCTTTACAAAGCGCTCAAGCTGGGAAAAAAGCTCCTCTTTTTCCTTTTGAAGTCTGCCTATGATAAGTTCTGATCCGATCTCATCTATCGGTGATATGGTCTGGAAATGAAGACTTCCCTCATCATCAAATACAAGCGTTATAACTCCGCCTGCATCGGCGCAGTAGGAAACGCATATTGCCTTAAGCTCTTCCTTTACCGCAGCCGGAAGCTTACCAAACTGCTCCTCGTTAAAATAATATTTCATGCTCTGCGCATTGGCGCCGCAAAGTACCTTATCCATTTTTCTGCCTCACAGTCCGATATCACGTGTCTTGACATTTTCTTTTCCGAAAGCCGCTTCAAATGCTGACCTGCTCTCATGGCTTAGTTTCACACTCAGGTCTTTCCCAAGCTTTTTGGCTTTTCGCTCCTGCTTAAGGTATACGACCACACCGGTATTTCCCTGATTTTCAAAACACAGATCATCCAGCTCAGAAGCTCTTTCCCTATAGTCCTGCATATCCTTAAAGGCTATCCATAGCTCTTTTTTGATATCCTTAACATCCACAAGTCTTGATGCGATTATCGACGCAGTCTCATCTCTTCCGATGCTGGCCCTTCCCAATATAAATATTTTTGAATCCGGCTCGGTAAGCGCTCGGTAGCGTTCAAAAGTATCCGGAAACAGAAGCGCTTCAAACTGACCATATATATCCTCAACGGTCAGGAATGCCATCTGCTTATTTGTTCTGGTGGTTTTTACTTTTCTCTCAAGCACTATGCCCGCGCTCACTGCCTCATCGCCTTCACGCATCACACTAAGTCCGGTATTTTCGTCAGGCAGATAATTTACTGACCAGGCTGTAACAAATTTTTTGCATGCATCAGTATAGCTGTCCATGGGGTGACCGCTTAAATATATCCCGGAAGCCTCCTTCTCATAAGCTAAAAGCTCATCCTTACCAAACTCCTCGACCTTTGGAAGAGGGCGCTTAAAGCTCATTCGTTCATCATCTCCGGCTATGTCAAAAAGTGTCATCTGTCCGGCAATATCTGATTTTTTCTTAAGCGAAGCGTCATCTATCAGATCGCTCATTATGAGAAGCTTCTGTTTCCTGTTTCCGGGAAGACAGTCAAAAGCTCCGGCCTTTATGAAGCCTTCTATAGCCTTACGGTTCACGCTGCCCGGCATTCGCTCCACAAAGTCCTCAATATCCTTAAACGGCCCTCTTTCACGTCTTTCCCTAACAATGTCCTCCACGACCGTCCTTCCCACACCCTTGATCGCGGTAAGACCGTAGAGTATCGTGCCCTTATATCCGTCGTCTCCGGCATTGACAGCGGTAAAGCCATAATCCCCGACATTGATGTCCGGCGGCATCAGCTTTATCCCAAGACCGCGGCACGTCTGTATATACTCCGAAGTCTTGGCAGTGTTATCCATGACAGATGTCATAAGTGCTGCCATAAATTCTGTCGGATAGTAGTGCTTTAGCCAGGCTGTCTGGTAAGAAACCACAGCATAGGCTGCCGCATGGGATTTGTTGAATGCATAGGAGGCGAAATCTGTCATCTCATCAAAGATGTGATTGGCAACGCTCTCCGAAATGCCGTTTGCTATGCAGCCCTTTACTCCCTCTTCAGGATTTCCGTAAACGAAGTTCTGACGCTCCTTCTGCATGACCGAGTGCTTCTTTTTGGACATGGCTCTTCGCACCAGATCGGCGCGTCCGAGTGTATATCCCGCAAGGCTCTGCACGATCTGCATTACCTGTTCCTGATACACGATGCATCCGTATGTACTCGAAAGTATTGGTTCCAGTTCTGGACATTCGTATGTAACCGAAGTTTTATTCTCTTTTCCCATTATATATCTTGGGATAAAGTCCATCGGTCCAGGTCTGTAGAGAGCAAGTCCCGCAATGATATCGTCTATTGACTCCGGCTTAAGCTCCTTCATAAAGACAGTCATTCCGCCTGATTCAAGCTGGAAAATGCCCGAGGTCTCTCCCTTGGATATCATCCTGAATACCCCGGGATCATCGTAATCTATTTTGTCGATATCTATCTTTATGCCATGCAGCTTTTCTATCTGGCCGACAGCATTTTTAATCACAGTAAGTGTACGAAGTCCGAGAAAGTCCATCTTAAGGAGACCGAGCTCCTCCAGGGTCGTCATGACATACTGTGTAACTATGGTGCCGTCCTGGTTTCTGGAAAGCGGCACAAATTTATCCACTCGGTCGCTTGTAATGAGAACGCCTGCGGCATGCATACTGGTGTGTCTTGGAAGCCCCTCCAGCCTCATTGACATATCTATAAGATATTTGATCTCCGGCTCGGTGTTATAGGCATTCTTAAGATCTATGCTTATATCGAGCGCCTTCTTGAGGGTCATGCCCAGCTCATTTGGTATCATTCGGGCTATCCGGTCGACCGCGGCATAGGACATGTCAAGCACGCGTCCGACATCACGAATAACGCCTCTTGCAAGCAAAGAACCAAAGGTGACGATCTGGACCACGTTATCCTTGCCGTATTTGCTTACAACATAGTCTATGACCTCCTGGCGGCGCTCATAGCAAAAGTCAACGTCAATATCGGGCATGGATACTCTCTCCGGATTAAGGAAGCGTTCAAACAGCAGTGAAAATCTTATCGGATCTATATTCGTGATTTCAAGTGAATATGCCACTACAGATCCCGCTGCCGAACCTCTTCCCGGTCCTACCGGTATTCCGTGGCGCTTCGCATAGCCGATGAAATCCGATACGATAAGGAAGTACTCGACAAAGCCCATGTCCTCAATGGTCTTCAGCTCATACTCAAGTCTCTCATGAATGTTGATACCGTAATGCCCTGCCCCTCCGTCAGATGAGCCGTATGCTCCGGGGTATCTTTTTTCGACACCATCATAGCAGAGCTTTCTTAAATATTCGCTTGCCGTATAGCCCTTCGGCACCGCAAATCTCGGAAGCTTGTAATTTCCGAATTCGATCTCGACATTGCAGCGCTCAGCTATTTTCTGTGTGTTTTCTATTGCCTGCGGAACACTGCGGAAAAGGGCCCGCATCTCCTCTTCGCTTTTAAGATAATACTGACCGCCCTCATAGCGCATGCGGTCCTCATCCTTTACCTTTTTGCCTGTCTGGATGCATAAAAGGATATCATGGGCCTCGGCGTCCTCCTTATATGTATAATGTACATCATTCGTAGCAATAAGCTCTATTCCCGTCTCCTGTGAAAGGCTCAGAAGTCCGGCATTTACCTGCCTCTGAATATCTATGCCATGGTCCTGGAGCTCTAAAAAGAAATTGCCCTCGCCGAAAATACTCTGATACCTGAGCGCGGCCCTTTTAGCTTCGTTATACATATTGGCGGCAAGATACCTTGCGACTTCTCCCGCAAGGCAGGCAGAAGCTGCTATGATGCCCTCATGATAGCGGGTCAGCACCTCATAGTCCACGCGCGGCTTATAATAAAAGCCATCCACAAAGCCTAAGGACACGATCTTCATAAGATTCTCATAGCCCTTATTATTCTCTGCAAGCAGTATCAGATGATAGTATCTGCTTTCATCATTCACTCCCTTTTCCTTGTCAAAGCGGGAGCCCGGCGCAACATAGACCTCACAGCCTATTATGGGTCTTATACCCTGTTTTTTTGCCTCTTTATAAAAGTCTATGGCTCCGAACATAACGCCATGGTCCGTGATGGCCAGAGAATCCATGCCATATTCCTTTGCATGCGAAAGCAGCTCAGGGATACGTGAAGATCCGTCGAGCAGGGAGTATTGTGTATGAACATGCAGATGTGTAAATGCCATAGCTTTCCGTAAAGTAAAACAGCGGGCCTTAAAGCCCGCTGTTTTACTGCTTAATCAGTTTGATTTTAATTTTGGATGCAAGCCTCTAAGCTAATATATCATCTTTTGAGATATTTTAGAATAGCCTCGAGAGCCTCTTTCTCATCCGAGCCCTCAGCTGATACTGTTATAGTATCGCCGGTGCTGGAAATAAGATTCATCATTCCCATAAGGCTCTTGGCGTTGATTTTCTTATTGTCGGCTGTTGTGATGTAGATCCTTGATCTATACTCACTTGCTACCTGAATAAGACTTGCCAGTCTGCGCTCAATATCCTGAGAAATCCGAATTACTACTTCACTGCTTACCATAATGCTATTCCCTCCAATACTTACGGCAAATTTTAAAGTAATTTTTCCATCCTTAATTCGTCTGCGATCTTGGCGATCTTTCTGAATCTGTGATTCAGCCCGGACTTTCCTGTTCCGGGCAGATGCTCTGCCAGTTCGCTAAGCGATGCATCCGGATATTTCACCCTCAGCTCCGCCGCCTCCTTCAGACCATCCTGAAGCTCCTGGAATCTGTGTCTGCTTTTGATAAGCTTAATATCATTGAGCTGGCTTACCGCCGCAGATACTGTCTTTGTAATGTTGGCGGTCTCAAAATTCACCCGCCTTTGAACATTGCCTTTTACAGACCTCAGCACCATGGCTTCCTCATACTTAAGACGCGCATCAGTTGCCCCCAAAACAACAAGTACATCCGAAACCGACTCACGGTCCTTCAGATAGACTATATAGCGGTCTTTGCGAATGCTGACGCCGGGTGTCAGTCCAAAGCCTCCCATGGCTGCCTTAAGTCTTTCAGCCTCTTCCCTGGTTTCACATATGATCCTGAAATCACATGACTTTTCAGGATCCGATACAGTGCCCGAATGCAGAAATGCCTCGATCAGCAGCTCCTGTCCGTCATATAAATCTTCAGACGCATTGTTACCAATTTTACTATGGCGTTTTTTGGTTGTAAAGTGCCGATTTTCGACCTCTTTTTTTACTTCCGACGAAAAAGACATATTTATAATTTTTACTTTAATTCAATTTGTTGATTTTTACTAAAGTCCAAACCCTTGTACTTAATTTTATACAAATTGACTTTATTTTTTAATATCCCTATGCTCAACATTCAGACCGTAGTCAGCATTTTCCTTAAGATGGCTGTAGACAGTCTCGGCAATGGTCACGGATCTGTGTTTTCCTCCGGTGCAGCCAAATGCAATGACCAGCTGGTTTTTTCCTTCATCAATATATCGTGGTATAAGAAAATCAATAAGGCCGGTAAGTCTCTCGGTAAATTCATCGGCATCCTTGTTCTTAAGCACGTAATCCCTGACCTCCTGATCGAGTCCGGTCTTTTCCTTAAGCCCTTCAACATAAAATGGGTTTGGCAGGAATCTGACGTCTATGACAATGTCCGCATCCTCCGGGATGCCATACTTATATCCAAATGACAAAATATTGAGATAGAGGTTCTTGAATTTTCTTCCGCTTCCGAATATAAGCTCGAGCTGGCCGCGGAGATTCCTTGTCTTCATCCCCGATGTGTCGATCACATAATCCGATCTCTTCTTAAGCCATTTAAGCTCCTCACGCTCTTTTTCGATTCCATCGGCAATGTGTCCGGATGGGGAAAGCGGGTGAGATCTTCTTGTCTCCTTAAAGCGCTTTAAAAGTACAGCATTTGAAGCATCGAGGAAAAGAACGGTGCACCTTATTCCCTTATCTTCAAGCTCATCGAGCACATCTCCGAGGTCGGTGAGCTTTTCGGCATTTCGTATATCGATGCCTACAGCAACATTTCCGGAACCTGTCTCACTGATTATTTCAGCAAATTTCACAACAAGATTGACAGGCATATTATCGACTGAATAATATCCCATGTCCTCCATCGTCTTTAATGCTATTGTCTTTCCGGCACCGGACATGCCGGTGATTATTACTATCTGCATCTTTTTATAAATTTTCGCTTAAATCTTTTATAAGATCGCTTTTCTGTTTGTCCAGGATATCTTCCCTGCATCTTGAAAGTCTGTTCATGAAATCGGCAGGCGCATCATAACCCATTATCCTGGCTCTGAAATTAAGTGCCGCGGACTCCAGGATGACAGCCATATTTCTACCGGGTCTTACCGGAATATTGATTTTGTCGATCTGAACGCCGAGAATGTTTTCATACTGATGGTCAAGGCCAAAGCGGTCGGCACTCTTATCTCTGTTTATCTCCTCCAGATTGATGATCATGTCTATGGTCTGGAATTCCTTGACAGCCGCATAGCCGTACATGGCTCTGATATTTACGACACCGACTCCTCGAAGCTCAATAAAGTCTCTCGTGAGCTCCGGCGCAAGACCTACCAGTGACTCCTCTGATACCTTTCTGATCTCTACGAGATCGTCTGATATCAGTCTGTGTCCTCTGTTTATAAGTGAAAGGGCTGCCTCGGATTTACCGATTCCGCTGTCTCCCTGTATAAGTACTCCAAGACCAAAAACATCGATCAGTTCTCCATGAACTGTCTGCCTTGGTGCAAGGAGGAATCTTAAAAATCTTATGACCTCGGCCTCCACTTCATCTGTTTCCTTATCTGTCTTAAGAGCAGGAACACCGTATCTTTTGCAGACATCAAGTATACTGTCCTTTACCTGGAGGTTTCGCGCGAAAATTATGCATGGCACATGGAATGAAGCTATATGGGCAAATCTCTCTGCCAGGACCTCATCGTCAAGTGTCTTCATATACTCCTGCTCTACGAGTCCTACGATCTGCACACGCTTAAATGCAAAGAAATTGAAAAAGCCCGTAAGCTGGAGCGATGGTCTTGCAACTCCATATTCTGTGACCTGTATGCGGTCAAGATCTATCTCCGGAGTAAGATTGGTAAAATCCATTCTTTTCGCAAGCGTGCCGACCGTTGAGCTCAGCCTGAATGCATCATAATTCTGAGGATATTCATTGATTATTGATTTCATTTATTCAAAATCTCCCAGAAGTCTGACCTCGGGTACAAGGTCTACTCCGCTTGCTTCCTTAACTGTTTTCTGAACATGCTTTATAAGTGCGTAAATATCCGAAGATGTGGCATGGCCCTTATTGATAATGAATCCGGCATGCTTTGCGCTTACCTCAGCCCCGCCTATGCCAAAGCCCTTAAGCCCCGCATCACTGATGAGCTTTCCGGCAAAATATCCTTCAGGTCTCTTAAATGTCGAACCTGCTGACGGATACTCTAATGGCTGGCTCTCCTTCCTGCGGTTAAGCAGCTCCTCGCACTTTGCTTTAATGGCATCCGGTTCTCCCTTATCAAGTTCAAACTCTGCGCGGCATACTATGTAGCCCTCATCCATAAGATTTGAGCCTCTGTATCTTAATTCAAGCTGTTCCTTGCCCAGTTTCTTTCTGTTGCCATTCTTATCAATGACCTCTACGCTTGTGAGAACGTCCTTCATCTCGCGGCCATATGCTCCGGCATTCATAATGCAGGCTCCTCCTATGCAGCCGGGTATGCCTGTAAGCTCCTCAAAGCCTGTTCCGCCAAGTCCTGTAACAACACTTCCGATCGTGGTAAGCGTGCATCCTGCTCCCGCATCGAGCTGAAGCTTATCCCCTACCCATTCATATCCGAGAAGAGTTAATTCTGTATTGTCATTTCTGCCAAGGTCGATTATAGCGCCGCGGTAGCCCTTGTCTGATACAAGCATATTCGATCCGTTTCCGATGATGTAATACGGAAGGTTATTGAGCTTAAAATACTTTATGAGCTGCGAGAGCTCAGCTGCAGTCCTCGGAACGATATAGCAGTCAGCATTTCCCCCTGTCCTGAAGGTGGTGTGCGCCGACATAGGCTCATTCCTCATTACTATTCCTTTTGTGATTCTTCTTATGTTGTTGATGTTCATGGCCGTTCTTCCGATTTATGTACGAAGCATGGTACGTACTGATTTCTTTATTATATCTGTGAGTAAATATTGAGGAGCTGTGCTTCAAGTTCCACCTTCGTCGGATCCGAGTTCTGATAATCGACACTACCCTTGATGTCGTCAGCATTCACAGCGCCCTTATCTTCAAGGAGTGCCTTTACCTCCGCTGCAACAGTTACAGCCGCATCGTAAAACCTGACATCCCTGCCAATAGCCTCCCTGATCTCATTTTTTACAAACGGGAAATGCGTACAGCCAAGCACTATGCAATCCACATCGGATCTGTATGGCGAGAGCAGTTCATCAAGATAATCCTTAAACTCCTGATCCTTTGTGCCGCAGCTCTCAACAAAAGGAACTATTCCGGGTGCGGCAAGGAGCGTTATATTGGCCCGGTCCTTTAATTCCTCATATCTCGACTTAAGCCTCTTACCGTTGATAGTGGCCGTCGTAGCAAGTACCAGGATGTTTTTCCCGGGGTTTTCATTTACAGCCCACCTGAGTGCAGGCTCGATTCCTACAAAATCATGCTCCGAAAACCTCTCTGTAAGCTCATCCCATACCTCTGAGGTCGTGGTGTTGCAGGCTATGACAAAGCACTTAACATCTTCTTCCCCGGAGAACTTTCTGCAGATGGCTGAATCAAGCTCAAGCAGCTCATCGTGTGTCTTCTCACCGTAAGGAGCATGAGCTGAGTCTCCATAATAAATATATTGCTCATTCGGGAGGACTTTTCTTAACTCCTTAAGTACTGTAAGTCCACCGAATCCAGAATCAAAAACTACTATCTTTTCCATACAAATATATCTCTGAACTAAATTTATCCGCGCAGCAGTCTGCTGTTTATATATAGCAGGCTGCTATTGGCAAAAACTCCCGGGGATATCCCGGGAGCTTCTATGCAGAGAAAGGGATTTGAACCCTCACGCCATCGCTGGCACACGGACCTGAACCGTGCGCGTCTGCCGTTCCGCCACCTCTGCCTATATGCTGCATGTATTTAGGTCTGCCGGCCTAATAAAGAAATCAGCGGCTGCCGTGGCAACCGCTGCTTCATGCGGAGAAAGGGACTTGAACCCTCACGCCATTGCTGGCACAAGATCCTTAGTCTTGCTCGTCTGCCAATTCCGACATCTCCGCAGCGATGTTTATTCTAACACAGTGCTTTATGTTTTGCAAGCACTTTTTAAAAGATTTCAGGGGTGTCAGGGGGACGGTTCTTTTGACACTCCCCCCTGACACCTTTATGAATGCTTACTTGCCAAGTGTTGACTTTGCAAGCTCGCAAAGCTTTGCGAATCCTGCTGCATCTGAGATAGCAAGCTCTGAAAGTACCTTACGGTTCATATCTACGCCTGCAGCCTTAAGGCCGTGCATAAGCTGTGAATAGCTGATACCATTCATATGTGCGCCTGCATTGATACGTGTGATCCAGAGAGCTCTGTACTGTCTCTTCTTCTCCTTACGTCCTCTGTATGCATTAGCCATAGCTCTCATTACTGACTGCTTAGCTACGCGATACTGCTTTGAACGTGCTCCTCTGTAGCCCTTAGCCATCTTGAGGACTCTATTATGCTTTCTTTTTGCGTTTAATCCGCCTTTAATTCTTGCCATTTTAATTTCCTCCTGATACTAAAGATTAAAGATAAGGAAGTATCTTCTTCATTGTTGGTGCATTTGTTGCATCAAGAACTGTATCCTTTACGAGATGTCTCTTTCTCTTCCTTGTTTTCTTTGTAAGGATGTGAGACTTGTTAGCATGGTTTCTTACAAGCTTGCCTGTTCCGGTAAGCTTGAAACGCTTTGCAGCTGCTCTTTTTGTTTTGAACTTCTTAACTGCCATATCTATTTCCTCCTGGTTATTATTTACTGATTTTACTTGCTTTTCTTTGGGCTGAGGATCATAACAAGGCTTCTTCCCTCGGTCTTGGAAGGCTTATCCACCTGGGCTATCTCGCCAAGTGCTGCAGCAAAGTCATCAAGGATGTACTTTGACTGTCCCATACGTGAAAGCTCTCTTCCCCTGAAACGAAGGCTTACCTTTACCTTATTGCCTTTTTCAAGGAACTTTCTGGCTGCTGAAACCTTAGTGTTAAGATCATTGGTATCAATATTAGGAGTTAAACGAACCTCCTTTACCTCTATGACATTCTGCTTTTTCTTCTGCTCTTTCTCTCTGCGTCTCTGCTCATAGCGGTACTTTGAGAAGTCGACTATTTTAACAACAGGCGGTACTGCATTGGGTGCGATCTTGATAAGATCTACGCCTGCTTCCTCAGCTAATTTAAGTGCTTCCTGCGCACTCATTATCCCAAGCTGCTCTCCATCCTCGCTGATAACTCTGACTTCCTTATCGCGGATCTGTTCATTCATCTGTACATTAAGCTCGCTAATATTAACACACCTCCCCGAAAAAATAAAGCGAACACCCAAAGGTATCCGCTATTATCCCATCAATAGTTATCATGCTGCAAATGCTGACAACGCAGCTTAGTGAAGCACTGAACCGATATTGACCTGCGCAGCCTTCTGCACGAGGTGAGGCGGATGACCTTCTTTATTAAAAACAACAGGCGTATTTTACTACGCCTGCTGTTAAATGTCAATGATTTTTATCGATCACAAAATAATGTGTATTTGTGTGTATTTTTACTTCTTCATATCAGCAAGGATCTTTACAGCGTCCATGGCGATCTTAAGCTCCTCATCTGTAGGAAGGAGGTAAACCTTAACCTTAGAGTCATCTGTAGAGATAAGTGTCTCCTTGCCTCTTACATTGTTTCTCTCAGGGCAGATCTTAACCCCAAGATATCCAAGATACTCGTCGCAGATAGCCTTACGTGTATTGATATCGTTCTCGCCTACGCCTGCTGTGAAGCAGATGCAGTCAACGCCGTTCATGGCTGCTGCATAAGCACCGATGTACTTGGCAACTCTGTAGTTATAAGCTGCAAGTCCGTTTGCCGCGTCCTCATTGCCCTCTGCCGCTGCCTTTCCAACATCTCTGAAGTCTGAAGAGATGCCGCCTGACATGCCGAGGATACCTGACTTCTTGTTGAGAACGTTAAGCATTCCATCAATATCGATCTTCTCCTTCTTGCAGATGTACTGCATGATGCCAGGGTCAACATTACCTGAACGTGTTCCCATGATGAGACCCTCAAGAGGAGTAAGTCCCATAGATGTATCTACGCACTTTCCGCCGATAGAAGCTGAAATAGATGCGCCGTTTCCAAGGTGGCATACGATGACCTTGGCTGTCTTTGGATCAAGACCTGCGATCTCGATGGCTCTGTGTGATACATAGTCATGTGATGCACCGTGGAAGCCATAACGTCTTACTTCATAATTCTTATAATACTCGATAGGAAGAGCATACAGATAAGCCTTAGGCTCCATGCCCATACCGAAAGCTGTATCGAAGGTACCGCAGTTTGGCTTGCCGGGCATAGCCTTCTCGCATGCCTCGATGCCGAGGATATTTGCAGGATTGTGAAGAGGAGCAAGATCTGTGCACTCGCGAAGAGCAGCCTTAACCTCTTCATCAATGAGAACTGACTTGGCGAACTTCTGTCCGCCATGTACGACTCTGTGTCCGATAGCATCGATCTCGTCAACTGACTTGATAACGCCGTGCTCAGGATCTGTGATAGCTGCCATAACAAGCTCAACAGCCTTCTGATGATCCTTCATCTCCTCTGTAATAACATAGTTGTCCTTACCCGGAACCTTGTGTGTAAGAAGCGAACCTTCAATACCGATACGCTCTACAAGACCCTTACAGAGGACTTCCTTGTTGTCCATCTCAATGATCTGGTACTTAAGAGATGAGCTGCCGCAGTTGATAACTAATACCTTCATTTTTTCTCCCTCACAATTGCTGGTTTAATAAAGTACTACAATTAAAACTTTTCAAATCTCTCGACGTTGGTAACGAAGATCGTTGCTCCGCCGACCTCTATCTGCATAGGCATAGTTGAATAATTGACCATGTTCACGCCCGAAACAAATGGCATATCGATCGTGATCTTCTGACGCTCTCCGCATTCATTCTTAATGATCTCGATAGCCTTATCGACAAGCTCGTCCTCTGTACAGATCATAAGAGTAATATTTCCCTTTCTTAAGAATCCGCCCGTTGTGGAAAGCTTGGTGATGCTGTAGCCCGCCTTGGCCAGTGCCGATGTGACTGTGTCCTGGTTGTCATTTCTGACAATTGCATAAATCAATTTCATAAACTACCTCCATGCAAACCATAGTACCTATGATAATAACATAGATCGGTTTCAAAATCCACCTAACTCAAATGATTTTTATCCGGAAATGCTGACCTCTATATGCTTTATAAATTGTAAAATTAAATTCCACCCCAGAATAAGCCGACATGGAATTTATT
>JAUNNP010000177.1 GCA_030531385.1 Eubacteriales bacterium | reverse complement strand
TTAATTCTACATCTAGTTTCCAATAAGGCAATTACACCCATAATTAGTGTACCACAACAAAATGCAGTCTACAATTTAAGTAATGATATAAAATCTTACAAATTTATAAATTGTAAAATTAAATTCCACCCCAATTCCGAAAGTACGGATATTTTGATTAAATGCTTAATTAATGTTTCTAATTATGATAGAATATCTGAGTTATGATTTTAGCAGTAAATAATTTATCAAAATCTTATGATGGGATCGATATTTTAAAGAGTGTGTCTTTTCATATCGAGGCGAATGACAAGCTTGCGGTGACAGGTATCAACGGCGCAGGCAAGACTACGCTGCTTAAGCAGATCATCGGCGAGGAAAGACCTGATGCCGGCAGCATTACCATTCCGAAGGATGTGAGGATCGGCTATCTTTCACAGCATGCGCTCGAAAATTCCGAAAATACTGTGTATGAGGAGGTCTTGAGCGTTAAGCGCGAGCTCATCAATATCGAAGCTGAGCTGAGGAGTCTCGAGGCCAGGATGCATGCAGAGCTTCCCGAAGCGGAGCTTCAGGATGTTTATAATAAGTATGCTGCCCTCTCCCATAAGTTTGAGCTTGACGGAGGCTATGCCGTACAGTCCAATGTGAACGGCATCCTTAAGGGTCTCGGTTTCAGTGAAGACGAATTTGACAAAAAGGTCTCAGTTCTTTCAGGCGGGCAGAAAACAAGATTGTCTCTTGGCTGCCTTCTTCTTGATGGTCCGGAAATTCTTATTCTTGATGAGCCGACTAACCATCTCGATATTTCTTCCGTTACCTGGCTTGAGAGCTATTTAAGGGCCTGGAAGGGTGCTGTTGTTATTGTCTCACACGACAGGTATTTCCTTGACAGGATCGTAAACAAGGTGCTCGACATCGAAAACGGTACGGGAAGGCTCTATCTTGGGAACTACTCAGCATTCGCAGAAAAAAAGGCCGCGCTGAGAAAGGATATGATGCGGGCTTATCTCAATAACCAGGCTGAGCTTAAGCACCAGCAGGAAGTCATCGACAAGCTGAAGCAGTTCAACCGCGAAAAGTCTATCAAGCGCGCTGAGTCCAGAGAGAAGGCTCTCGCAAAGATGGAGCGGCTCGCAAAGCCTTTTGATGTGGATGATGCGATGAAGCTGCATTTTACGCCATCCAAGCTATCCGGCAAGGATGTGCTCTATGCCGAGGACTTAAGCAAGGCGTTTGGGCAGCAGCTTCTTTTTTCGGGTGTCGAACTCGATGTTAAGCGCGGCGAAAAGCTTGCTATTATCGGGCCGAACGGTACCGGCAAGACCACTCTTCTTAAGATGATCAATGGTCTTGAGGAGCCTGACAGCGGCGAGATAGAGTTTGGCACGCGTGTCGAGCCTGCATATTATGACCAGGAGCACCAGGTGCTTGACCCGGACAATACGGTCTTTGACGAGATTTCCGATGCCTATCCCTATATGAATAATACCGAGATCCGCAATATTCTTGCGTCTTTCCTGTTTACCGGCGAGGATGTGTTTAAGTATATCCGCGATCTTTCGGGCGGAGAAAAGGGCCGTGTGTCTCTTGCAAAGCTGATGCTTTCAAAGGCCAATCTCCTGCTCCTCGACGAGCCGACTAACCATCTTGACATTACCTCCAAGGAGATACTCGAGGAGGCTGTGAGAAACTATGAGGGAACCGTCATCTATGTTTCGCATGACAGGTATTTTATAAACCGCACGGCTACCAGGATCCTGGAGCTTGATCATACTCATTTTGTGAATTATGTGGGTAATTATGACTATTATCTCGAGAAGCAGGCAGATCCGTCCTTTGATAAGGCTAAGTCTGTCAGCGGCAGGCTGCATTCGGACGCCGGTACCGGCGCTGGGGCAGGCTTAGGTGCCGCATTTGTCGGCGCAGGCAACGGCACTGGCACGGATGCGAGCGGCGGCCGTGGCGTCGGGGCCGGCAGCAGCGCTGGGGCAGGCTACAGCGGTTTATCTGCGCAAAATAGTGCCCAGGGAAACAATTCATCTGAAACTACAGTGAACAATTTAAGCTACAAAGAGCAGAAAGAGCGCAAGCAACAGCTCCAGAAGCTTCGCACTGCACTCTCCAACTGTGAAAAGGCTATTGCCGAGCATGAAGAAAAGATAGCCGGCATTGATGAGCTTATCTCCATTCCCGAAAATGCAGTAAATTCCGCTAAGTTAAATGAGCTTACCGGG
Source organism: Eubacteriales bacterium (assembly GCA_030531385.1). Taxonomy (GTDB): domain Bacteria; phylum Bacillota; class Clostridia; order Lachnospirales; family Lachnospiraceae; genus Avilachnospira. The sequence goes on along the minus strand of JAUNNP010000177.1, from coordinate 632 downwards.
CAGCAGAACAAGCTTAATGAAGAGCTCGAGGAGCTCTATATGAAATGGGAAGAATTATCCGAGGAGGTGGCAGCATTTGAATAATAATGAGAATAAAATGGATGCCGGACTTAATCAGGTGCAGGACCGGGACGCAGATGCCGGACTTAATCAGGCGCAGGACCGGGACGCAGATGCCGGACTTAATCAGAATAAAACCGGAAAGATAAAGAGACTACTTGCGATCGTGGCTCTTGCGCTGATCGCACTCGTGCTTCTGCTTCTCTTCTATGCCACCATAACGCACAATTCAGGACTCATTATGGCCTCTCTCTTTTGCCTCATCGTGGTTCCTGTGGTCGTGCACCTCATCATGTTCCTCGCGAAGGTCATCGAGGACAGAAATCCGATGCAATAAGACTCTTGAACAAGACTTTTGCAGGCCCGGTTTGGACATTTTGTCCTGCCGGGCCTACACTTTTGCCCTCCGCGTAGGCCTGGATTTCATTTTTGTCTTTTCAGGCCTACATTTTCGCTCTCCGCGTAGGCCTGGATTTCATTTTTGTCTTTTCAGGCCTACACAATTTCACTCAAACTATCCAAATAGTCGCATAATGCGCTACGACTCCGAAATTGACGCAGAAAAAATTTCG
>JAUNNP010000176.1 GCA_030531385.1 Eubacteriales bacterium | reverse complement strand
CTGCCCCTACTACTTTTGCTCCCTCCGGCTTCAGAAGCTCTTACGATAGTAGGCACCGTGCGGGGATGCCGCATAGCCCTTTGCTTCGAGGCCGGCGAGCACGGTCATGGTCTCACTTAAGTCAAACTTACACTTAGCTGCTATCGCCTCCACATGCTGAGACTTATGAAGAAGTGCCTTATAGACCTGCTTTTCTTTGGGAGATAAGGTGCCAAGGTCCTTTTCTCCCATCTTGAGCACGGTGTCATCTCCCATTCCAAAATATTCCAGCACGTCAGAAGGCGATGTAAGTATATTTGCTCCATCCTTAAGCATCCTGTTGCAGCCAAAGCCGAGCGGATCTGTGATGCGGCCGGGCAGGGCAAAGATCTCCTTGCCCTGATCCAGCGCATACCCCACGGTTATGGATGTGCCGCTCTTTTCTCCCGCTTCTATGACCAGCAGCACATCCGAGAGCCCCGCTATGATGCGATTGCGGAGCGTAAAATGATATCCGAGAGGTGCGGTATCAGGTGGAAATTCAGACAGGATGCCTCCGGCGCCGCCCTTCATTTTGTTGTATAAAGCCCAGTTTTCCTTTGGATAACAAATGTTCACACCACATCCAAGTACCCCATAGCTTTCATCCGCCCCGCGAAGCGACCCTGCGGCAGCGGCACCGTCTATACCGTAGGCCAGTCCGCTCACTACCTGTATCCCTGCTTTGGACAGCTCCTCCGCAAAAAATAATGTAACGCTCTTTCCGTACTCACTGCATTTTCTCGCACCTATTATCCCCGCAGTCGGCCGCGCCTCATCCGGAAGCTTCCCGCATACATAAAGAAGCGGCGGTCTCGCATCGATGTTTTTAAGTCTCTCCGGATACTCCTCATCCAGTATACTTACAAGTCTTATTCCGTCATTCTGAAGCATTTCATATTTTTTCAGGAGTTCATTTTCATTACGTTTCATTACTTCAAATTTTTCTGCCATATCAGGCCGCTTAAATATGCCTGCCGCATAAAATACTGCCGGCGCTGCAGCATGGCACTCAGTGAAGGATCCTGCATACTCATACATTTTAAGCAGTATGTCGCTGCTCATTCCGGGAATGTTATTAAGCAGGAAGAGAGCCCGCTTCTCTGCCTCGTATTCACTGTTACTCATCGCCCACCTGCCTTCCAAAAACTCTGTATTCACTGTTACTCATCGCCAACCTGCCTTCCAAAGACTCTGTCTTCAATGCTTCTCATCTCGACCGCCTCCGCCAGATGCTCAACACTGATATCCCCGCAGCCGTCCATATCCGCTATGGTGCGTGCAACCTTAAGTATCTTGTGATAGGTGCGGCCCGAGAGTCCCTTTCTTGAATAAATATCCTTCATAAAATCCGTCTCGGTCTTTCCAAGCACGCAGTATCTCTCTATTTCCTTTATTCCCATACGGCTGTTAAACTTTACCTCCTCATTTTTAAAGCGCTCTGCCTGAAGTGCATACATCGCCTCAACTCTTTGCCTTATCGCGGCGGAGCCCTCCTCCTTCTGCACACGCTTACCCACGAGTTCATCCACCTTTACCGGATTAGCCTCCGCGCAGATATCGATCCTTTCCATGAGCGGCTTAGAAAGCCGCCCCGAATACGCCTTTATCTGCGCCCTTGTACAGGTACATTTGGGCCCCGGATAAAAGCCGCAGGCGCAGTTGTTCATCGCCCCCACGAGTATGAAATCCGCGGGATATTTAAAGCTTCCGTAAAGCCTCGAGACTGTTATCCTATGGTCCTCTAAGGGCTGCCTCAGTATCTCAAGGACGTTGCGGTTAAAGAGCGGCAGCTCATCAAGGAAAAGAATCCCGCCTGAGGCCAGAGACAGTTCCCCCGGCAGCACCCGCATTCCTCCTCCTGCGAATGCTGCCTCCGTTATGCCGTGGTGCGGGCTGCGGAACGGTCTGGCACCGATAAGCGGCTGCCCCTCGGGCAAAAGCCCGCAGATACTGTAGACCTTCGAGATCTCGATGTCCTCCTCCCTCGTAAGCTCAGGCATTATGCCCGGCATGCATTTTGCGATAAGCGTCTTGCCCGTGCCCGCAGGCCCCGACATAAGCAGGTTGTGGCGCCCGCTTACAGCTATCTCGGCGGCACGCTTTAACATATGCTGTCCCCTTACCTCCGAAAAGTCCGTATAGGCACCTTCCTGCACCTCCTTTATGGGAGAAGGCAGGCTTTCCCTAAAGCTCCTTAGCTCTCTGCCATCTGTAAGTTCATACAGCAGCCCAAGCACTTCCCTTATATCTGAGCATCCAAAGACCTCGAGCTCCTCCACAAGAGAGGCTTCGGCAGCATTTGCATAAGGAAGCACGAGGCGCCTAATGCCGCAGGCTTTAAGCGAGAAGGCAAGTGACAGGGTCCCTCTTATGCTCTTGAGGCTCCCGTCGAGGCCAAGTTCGCCTAAGAATGCTGTGTCCTGAAGCTTCTTGTAATTCACCACGCCATAGCCGCAGATCACGGCGACAGCAATGCCAAGGTCAAATGCTGTGCCTTCCTTTCTGACTGATGCCGGGGAAAGGTTGACTATTATCTTCTTTGGTTCCATGAATGTCCCGATATTTTTTACTGCGTTCCACACTCTGGCCTGTGCCTCCCTGGTCTCCGTGGAAAGCGCTCCCGAAATAACAAAGCCGGGGATCCCGTTTATCACATCCGCCTCGATGTCAACAGGAAATCCGTCCATGCCCTGTAAGCCTGCCGATTTAATTTTGGCAAACACAAATACACCTCCTTATTTTGAAGTTGCTGCAGATTAAATTAGTTTAATCAGAGTTGTCGTTACTTAAATGTTTTTCTGAATTTGTCCGGGAGATCAGCCATAAAAATTCGTCCCGAAAGATTCTGAATTAGAGATTTTAAAGATT
>JAUNNP010000044.1:7086-16121 GCA_030531385.1 Eubacteriales bacterium | reverse complement strand
TCTCTGCTCATAACTTTAGAATTTTACCACATATTGCTTTTTTAAGCAACGTTATCAGCGTCGCCCCGCGGCCCTGCAAAATTTACAGGCCCGGCGGACAAAAAACTCGCCGCCGGGCCTATGCAAGCACACCAAAACCAGTTTTTACCTGTACTCACTAAACACCTTAATGGAGAAATTATCAAACGAATAGCCCTGATACAACCAGCTGAGCTGCTTTGTCATATCGCAAAAATCCACCCAGCCATTCATGCCCTCCATATACAAAAAGCTCTCGCCCGGGTTCAGCACAGCCTTATACATTATCGCGGGATCCGGATCATCTTCGTCATTGTATGCCACAGGCATATCGGTCTCATAAAAGATCTTTCCGTCCTGATAGAGCTTGCACTCCGTCTGCACGACACCTATGCGGTCTCCGGCATTTACATCAACAGGCTCCGGCAGCTTTATGCGGTGATAGCCCGCATAATCGTAGGCATCACAATCCGAGTACAAAAGCTCTCCGTCCTCCGGCGTCACGGCGCCTTCGTTCAGTCTGTAAATATCATAGCGGACCACGGTCTTCTCCTGCGTTGTATAGCAGGAAATGTCACGGATGGACATATCGCGCTCGACCGGATAAATATTTGCCTTTCTGAGCTCCCGATCCATATATACCGTATTTGTTCCAAAGGAGTCCTGCAGATAATCGTACTGGCAGATGTCAAATTCCTCCGCCTCGGAATCCACAAGCTCGAACTCAAAGGTCTCAGGACAGGAAAGGCTGCGGTCATAGTAGGACAGATAACAATATCCTGTCATAAGTCCGTCCTCATCAGTCACGCCCCAGGTTCCGTTATTTGGGAAGTCCTCGGACTCAGCGCCCCAGCTGTTCTTAACTATCCAGGCTCCCGGTCCCTCCGGATAATGCGGAGTTCCGTCACCCTGCTTGTCATTTGAATGATCGTAAAATTCCTCAGGCTGAATCGTATCGTCCCAGCCCACTACGCATACGGCATGGTCTGAACCGAGCCACATATAATTATAAATACGAAAGTCCTCGGTGCAGTTCTGATAGGTGTCATCGGGATCATCTTCATCAGCGGGATAGCCATTGCCGTCAACACTCATACCGGTATTGAAGCCTATCTCTACAGCGCGTCCGTTCATGAGTTCACTCTTCATGCAGGCTATGGAATACTGCGACACTCCGCCGTAAACCGCCTCCCTGTCTTCGCCCTCTCCGACATGATCAACGATCACCGGATTCTTTATGATCCTGGAGCTTACAAGCTCATAATCCGTTATAAACTCATCCTCAAAATCAAGCGTCCAGTCATCATCTTCACTGTACCCATCGCCATATTCATCCAGGGTCCCGTTTTTTCCGCGGTAGGGAATAAGCTCCTCATGCGTTGCGCCTATGCCCATCGCATACACAGAGGCAGCGGAGCTCGCGTGGCCTCCGGATGTCAGGATCTTACTTTCATCTTTATAATACACTCCCTCGCCGCCCTGGCTGCCATAATCATCAGGCAGATGCGTATAGGCAAAGTATGCCGTCTGATGCTCTGAAAGATCGAGCCCCGTCTCATCATAGGTCTTTCCCATACTGCTGAGAATGCTGGATTCCGCAGCTGCTGTGGCGGCAAATGCCCAGCAGGTGCCCCATGGTTTCTGGTTTTTTACCGGAGTGATGACGCCATAGTCACGAAGATCGAACTTCTCAGGAAATCCATCTACATAGTCAGCTTCAAAATCATCCTCAGATATCTCATAATCCGCTTTGGAATTGTCAACAAAATGCTCGGCAGCGGCCTCAGAGTTTACAAGAGTATTCGGGGCCTCCTTCCTGTTTTCCAGCATATATTCAAGGACCGTCTGCTCCCAGCCGTCCGAATTATCCCCGCTGTGCGGAGCATTGGCCCCAAGCTCAGATATCGGGAGATATTGCTTTTCCTTTGAGTATCCTGAGTCCATGCTTAGTGCTTTGCCATTCGAATCATATGAATTGCCCGATCCGTCATCATATCCTTCGTCATACTCAGTGTCATAATCAGAGTCGTAATCAGAGTCTCCGCTGTAGCTGTCATATGAGCCGCCTCCGCAGGCTGTCAGCGCCGCCGCACTGACAAATGCGCACATGCACATAACTGCCGCTGTGGCAAAAAGCTTGTTATTTTTCATAAGTCTGTATCTCCCGATAAATATGATAACACTCGATCGCGCTGCCGGCCGCATAGCCCGTGCTCCACGCGATCTGCAGGTTAAAGCCTCCGGTGTACGCATCCACATCCAGCACCTCGCCCGCAAAATAAAGTCCCTGCACCTTTTTAGACTCCATGGTCCTGGGATTTATCTCTCCGACATCGATGCCGCCGTGCGTGATGATAGCTTCATTATAGCCGCGCGTACCGGTCACTGTAAATGCAAAATGTTTTATCGCACGCACAAGCGCCGCGCGCTCCTCCTTCGTAATGTCGCGTACCTTACGGTCCTCGGCTATCCCCGCACGTGCCAGGATGACCGGCCGCAGCGAAGAGATAAGGAGCTTCGAAAGTGCGTTGACTATATTGGCATTTCTCGCCTCATCAAAATCCCTTAAGATTCGGGCGTCCAGCATCTCCTCCGTAAGCGCGGGCTTTAAGTCGATCTCAAGCCTGATGCGGGAAATGCTCCCGCCGGCAGTCTTTGTGCCCGCGCGTGTTCCGGTTGTGCCGCCCGCAGCATCTCCTGCGGTCCCGCCTGAAGATACATCTCTATCAGCCAGGTAACTTGCCGCGAGCGACGAAGCGCTAAGCACGAGCGGCCCGCTAAGGCCAAAGTGCGTGAACAAAAGCTCTCCGGGCTCGCTGTCCATAATAAGATCGTCTTGTCCTGCTTTATCGGTCTTGCTGCGTGTTCCACCTTTTGCTGAGCCGGCAGCATCAAGACTTTCCGATCCTCCTGCCCAGCCGCTCTTGGTAAACAGCTTCACCGCCACATTTTTGAGGCTCACGCCCTGCAGCGCCTCATAGTCCTTTTCCTTTGTCTCGAGCGGCACGAGTGCAGCACATCTTTTTGTGCTGCCGATGCCAAAATCTGCTGCTATTTTGTAGCCGTCTCCGGTAGAACCGGTCGAGGGGTAGCTAAGTCCCCCTGTCGCGATGATCACACTGTCGGCCGCAAGCATTCTCCTCTTCTTACTCTTTAAGTCTCTTGCCAAAACCGAGAACCTATGCCCGCCCGCCGGCTCCGCTCCGCCTGTTTCCTGTGCTGCGATCCCGATGAGCTCCGTATTCAATTCAACTCGTACACCTGCCTCCTTCATGCGGCGGGCAAGCGCCGCCGTTACATCCGAGGCATGATCCGACTCCGGAAATGCACGGTTTCCGCGCTCCACCTTAGTCCTGCAGCCTGACTCCTCAAGGAAGTCTATCATGTCCTGCGGTGAAAACGCATGAAGCGACGAGTACATGAACTTCGGGTTCGTCACAACATTATTTATAAAGGTCTGAAAATCACAGGCGTTGGTAAAATTACATCTGCCCTTGCCCGTGATATATATCTTCTTTCCCAGCTTTTCATTTTTTTCAAGCAGCGTCACGCTGTGCCCGTTTGCCGCAGCCGTGTAAGCTGCCATCATCCCGGCCGCGCCGCCGCCGACCACAATTACATTAGCCATTTTCTACTCCGATGTCTGACCGGCAAGTTTTCACTTACCTAACTGCCGTTCAGACAATATCTATGTTGTTCAACATTTATCTATATCATCCAACATTTACTACTAGGAACAATTGTACCTTGAACAAACCTTTTCAAGTTCTATAAAATCAAGACAATCCTTCTTTCTTCGGAAGTTTTCACCCGATAGATACTTTGCATATAAAACATTTGCCTTATTTACAATAACATCATAATTCTCATTGCACCAATCAAGTTCCTTCTTTAAAAGCTCTTTTCTATCAATAACATTTTTATTATCATGCTTTCTTATCTTTATATCTGCTCTGCTTAACTGATTCATTTCAACCGGAATCATTCTGCTGAAGTTTATAGCTGCTATAAATTTACCATCAATATCAATTCTGGAAAAATCAATTTTATCCGTCATATTAAAATGTTTATCTTTGGGAGTCGTTAATGGGATACAATATTTTTGATTATTGCAAACTACTATAATGCCTAAATACGGTCTTGATTGTTTCCCTTGCTGCGGATTGACACTATATACACGCTTATCGGCATTCTGAAGATTTCTAATATACTTCATATCTATCCAATATAAATTGAATCTTTTTTCCATAAACCTCCCTTTACAACAAAAGGGACTATGTAATCATAGCCCCTTGTCATAGTTCATTCAAAATGAATGACGCTACTCTGTTAAATGTCCACTCCAATCGGCAGGACTCTCCACTTACATTTGATTATAAAAACAAATCAAATATTGTCAAGGGGATTTATTATCTCCCGCCAGGCCAATGGATTTATTATTTCCCGCCATGCCTCGACCAGCCTCTCAAGCGACCACGCCGCATTCGCGGGGCTCGTGGATGGAAGCAAGCCTGCCTCGATTCCGGTTGTAAGCAGCTGATTTTTTTGATAAAGCCTATACGCAGTCTGCCCGTTTGTAAACACACGTTTCACCTTTGAGTTATTTAGGATAATGCTGATGTCCGTGGCCGTCACGTCTTTTATGCTGGCATCGCTCGAGCCATGTATGTGGCAGCTGTAGATCACATCCCAGAGCGCAATGTGATTGCGCCTAAGGAACTCTTTCTTCTCTTCTATCGTCTGCGGCACCCAGACCTCGCGCAGTGCAGTTCCGGCATTTTCCGCAAAAACGGCCGCGATCACTTTCCAGAAGCGATTCTGCGGGTGACCGTAGTAAAAGTTCTGCTCCCTGGACTTCACCGACGGCAGGCTCCCCAGTATGAGGATCGTACTCTCCACATCGTACAGCGGTTCAAACGGATGCACAATGAACTGCTCCGCGGTTTTGTCCGGTCTTCTTTTATTTTCCTGCGAATTATTTTCAGCATTTTATATGATACAAGGGTCAAAAAGTCCGAATCGGATGCTTACGTCCGGATTCATGACCTTGGGACCCGAACAATATTAAGTGAGATAGAAATTCGGAACGAATTTCGTTATCGAACTTATGCAGAGCTGAGCAATGTGCACAATTAAGTATACATCAAAATCCACCACAATGTAATCTACCTTACCGAATGCTTACATAGTGTGCTATAATTCTTTTGCATACATGGGATCACACCGCATTCAATTCCGCGGCAATCATTGTATGATACTTATGATCAAGGAGTAACTCAAATGAAATTAGGTATTATCGGCGCAGCCGGCCGCAGAGGCACACTTGCAGCCTACGCAGCAGGCGTTAAGGGCTGCTTTACAGAGATCAAGCTTTACGATGACAAGGCAAATGCTGCCCGCGCCATCGCTATGGATATGAACCAGGCTATGTCGCTTCTTTCAGGCGGTGCATGCGGAGCAGCCGGTACGGCAGCAGCGGGCAATGCTTCCGCCGCGAAAGCAGCAACGAAGATCACGGCAGTTGACTCCATCTCAGATATGTCAGACTGCAAAGTCATCCTCTCGGTTTATTCAGTAAATTATCAGGAGATCAAGGACCGCAAGAAAGAGCTCGAGATGAACTTCGATCTCGCAAAGAAGGCCTGCTCTGAGATAAGGGCAAACTGCAGCGACGCTGTAGTCATGGTTTCCGTAAACCCTGTGGACACCTTTGTTTATGTTTACCGCGAGTTGCTTGGCTTCGCCCCCGGCAAAGTTCTCGGAGTAGGCGCATCAGACACTATCCGCTTTAAGTGGGCTCTCGGAGAAGTCACCGGTAAACCGGCGGCAGCATTTGAAGCATTATGTGCCGGAAAGACCGGCCACGGCATACAGCTTTACGGCGATATAAAGCTTGGCGGCAAGCCCTTCAGCATTTCTGAGGAGCAGAAGAAGCAGGTCGAGGACCTTTGCGTAGGCTGGTTCAAGGACTGGGCCGCACAGAAGGCGGGACTTACAGCGGACGGCACGCTGGCGTCAGCATTTGCCGCTATGGCTGAGGCAGTGGCGCTCGACAGCAAGCTTAAGATGGCCTGCTCCACCACTCTCGCCGCAGAGCTTGGCTATGAGAAATGCGCCATGAACTTTGATGTGATACTCGGCAGGGACGGCGCCAAGCAGATCATCGAGCCAAAGACCGGTGAGGACGAGGCCGGCTTCCTTAAGCTTTTCGCCGGCAAGATCGCCGAGAGCATCGACGAGGTGCTTGCCTAGGTATCACCGGGGACACTGGCCCCCACACACTCTTTAAAAGAAGGAGACACATATGTCCGCAAAAGCAAATGAATTCATGGAAGAGGCCCTTAAGGAGGCTTACGAAGGAATAGATAATAACGACGGCGGCCCGTTCGGGAGCGTTATCGTGAAGAACGGTGAGATCGTCGGCCGCGGGCATAACCGCGTCCTTAAAAATGCCGATCCAACCTGTCACGGTGAGATGGAGGCGATACGAGATGCATGCCGTAAGCTCGGTACTCACGATCTCTCAGGCTGCGAGCTCTACACGACCGCTGAACCCTGCCCCATGTGCCTCGGCGGCATACTCTGGGCCAATATCGGCAAGGTATACTATGGCTGTACCATCGAGGATACAGACAAGATCGGCTTCCGAGATGACCGCTTCTATAAGTATTTTAACGGTGAAAAGGACATCTTAAGCCTCGAGGAGCAGGGCCATGCCGACTGCAGGCACCTCTTCCGCGATTATGTGAAAATGAAGCGCGAACGGTACTAAAAACCAGGGTGTCGCCGGGTGTCGCCGAATGTCACGGGTGACAGTTCTCACTGACATCTTTCCCGAATGAGTTGTCCCTCAGCATGGCTACACGGATGTTCTCATCGAACTGCTTAAAGCCGTGCTTTAAGTAGAGACCGTCGTACGGGAGCTTTGCGCTTAAGATGACGAAGCTGTTCTCATCTGTGGCTTCCTTGAGATACTCGTCGATATGGTCCATGATTTTGTCTGCGATGCCGCGTCTCTGATACGCCTTATCCACCATTATGTCGGTAACAACAAAGGTTATCGCGCCGTCTCCCGCCACGCGGCCCATGCCGACAAGCGTCCCTTCATCGTAGGCTCCGATAAGATAGCAGGAACTGTTCAGTGCGCGCTCCGCCATCTTCGGATCCGCCTCGTGGCCCTTGCCTGACTTTATCCTGAGATTATTATATTCTTCGATTTCCGGTATTTTGCTGGAAAATTCCATTCTTCTTTCCTCATTTGGGGGCTAGAATAAGACTCTTTGTAATAACTCGCCTGTCTCCTGACCTATCAGCTATATTTATATGCTCCCATTTTACAATCTGTTTAGTTTTATCTTCTCACGAGCGCTCATTATAACATGCCTGATGCAACTGTGACAAGCATGAAAGACTCTTTTTTTCTTATCCGTAAACAGCTTTAAAACTCGCCTTTTTTTACGTATAATTAGAGCAGAAAACAAGAATAAGGAGGCCACTATGAAATTCAAAATGATACACGAAAACTATAATGTCTACGACCTTCAGCGCTCACTCGACTTTTATGAGAAGGCGCTCGGCCTTACCGAGGCAAGAAGAAAGACTGCCGAGGACGGCTCCTACATCATCGTCTACGTATCTAATGCAGAGAGCGACTTTGAGCTCGAGCTCACCTGGATGCGTGACATGGACCGCCCGTACAATCTCGGCGACGACGAGTTCCACCTCGCCTTCAGAGTCGATGACTTTGACGCCGCCCACAAGCTCCACGAGGAAATGGGCTGCATCTGCTTCGAAAATACCAAGATGGGCATCTACTTCATCGAGGACCCGGATGGCTACTGGCTCGAGATAGTTCCGACGAGAAAGTGATTTATCTTAAATAGACAGCAAAATCGGCATAGGAATCTCAAAACCAGAGTATTCCTATGCCGATTCTAAATATCAGATACTGTTTCTGACATAGCGAATCAAAAAATACTGTATATCTATGCCACGCACGACTTAGATAACGCCGGCTCTTACTTGATAACGCAGATATTAATGACGTGGGTGTCAAAAGTATGATTACTTAATAACGCAGATATCCTCCATGCTTCTCTTTGGAACGTACCAGTTCTCAGCATCGTCGATCCAGTATCCGACCTTTCCGTCATCCGGGAGCTTGACAAGCTCTGACTTGTGAACAGGATATCCGAAACCGATAACTGTCTGGATAGCAACATCAGCAGGAATACCAAGAGTAGCCTTAATGCCGTCACGGTTGACATTGTCAAGCATGCAGCTGCCAATGCCGTTAGCCCAGGCGACTGTGAGCATATTGCTCATAGCAAGACCTGCGTCAGTATCTGTCCACTTTGTCTTGTCAGCCTCAGCATAGGTAACAATAACGAACATTACAGGATGATTCTCAGGCTTTGGTGTACCCTTTCCATCCGGAAGAGCTGCTGCCCACCTTGTGTCAGCAAAAACCTTCTCAACGAGTTCAGGAGTCTTTACTACGATGTAGCGGAGCGGCTGAAGGTTGCAGGCGCTTGAAGAAATTCTTGCAGACTCGATAATATCGCTGATAAGCTCATCAGAAATCTTCCTGCTGTTGTCAAATCTTCTGTATGTGCGCTTTGTTCTCATAAGTTCCATAATATCCATGGCAATATACTTCCTTTCACAATAAACGAATAAAATTCTGCCTGGCCGTAAGCCACGACACTCTATTGATGGTACCACTTTTTAACCAACAATAACAGTATAGATTTAAGCCGAACTAATTGCAACAAAAAGCTTGCCCGCGCCCGCTGCCCTGCATCGAAAATTATTTCTGCCAATGCTTCCGATGCCGCATTTCACATGAGATCTTTTTTTGTGCATCGAAAATTACTCCTACTGATTCCCCCGATGCTTCATGCTGTAGATAAGCACATAAAAGGCATCGGAAAAGCCCTGGGAGTGCAGCCCCGATGCCTCACACCATGAGCCCCACATAAAAAGGCATCGGAAAAGCCCTGGGAGTGCAGCCCCGA
>JAUNNP010000044.1:0-7076 GCA_030531385.1 Eubacteriales bacterium | reverse complement strand
GCAATATGCCGCAATATGCCCCAATATGTCTCAATACTTGTGTATCGTGTCGTCCTCAGACTCGCCTGTCTTCGTAAGTCCCTTTACAACTACAAAATACGATCCGCCTCCGTCGATCTCGACCTCTACGCGGTCGCCGACAGAGTGACCGATAAGCGCCTTGCCGAGCGGAGACTCATTTGAAATAAGTCCGCGGCGCGAGTCGCTCCTTATGGATGTAACGATGCGGTAGGTCTCAGTCTCGTCGTCGTCCTCAAAATAGACATCAACAGTATTGTTGAGCCCTATCTTAGAGTCATCCTCCTCTTCCTCAACGACAGTCGCATATCTGAGGATTTTCTCCAGATAACGGATACGGCTGTTGTTCTGATTATTATCACGCTTTGCACAGTGATACTCAAAATTCTCTGAAAGATCTCCGAGCGCCCTTGCCTCCTTTAAGGCCTTAAGCGCTGCCGGTCTCACTACCATTTTTCTGTGCTCTATTTCATCTTCTATTCTTTTAATGTCAGCTCTCGTGAGCTGCTCCGATCCATTTATACTCATCTTAGTTTTCCGATCATCTTGGGTTTCCCATCATTTTTCCGCAAGACTCTTATATTCCTGAACTCCGGCCTTGCTGCTGTGACCAAGCATCTGCTGAATGAAGGCCGCATCCTTTCCATGTCTTAAAGCTGCGACTGCAAAGCTGTGTCGCAGTGTCTTTGGGGAAATTTCATCTATTCCGGCCATTTTGCCGCAGGTCCTTACGATTTTCCAGAAGCCCTGCCTCGTAAGCTTCTCACCTGCGCAGCTGAGAAAATACGTGCGGTCACCTGCCCTGCCGGCCTCAAGAAACTGCTTCCTCACCTTGGAATATGCCTTGAGGTGATCCATGGTCTTCCTGCCAAACTCAATCACGCGGCCATCGGCCTCAACCTTCACCGTCTGCGTCCTGAAATTCACATCGCCCACCTTAAGCGCAATGATCTCCGAGGTGTTTATGCCGGTCGAGGCCATCAGCTCAAGTATAGCCTTGTCGCGCACGCCCTTTGCCGTACTGACATCCGGCGCGGCAAGCAGCTTTTTAATATCCTTTTCGGACAGGATCTCCGGAGACTTCCTTATGACCTTCGGACTTTTGATATTTGCAGCAGGATCTGCAAATGTATACCCCTTTGATTTAGTGAAGCCAAAAAACTTCTTCATAGACGCAATATTTCTGGAGATGGTAGCTGACGTTCTGCCGTCCTTTTCCATAAGCTCGATATATTGCATAAGAAGAGCACCGTTGACATCGGCCGCGTCATAGACCTCCTGCGTCTTAAGCCATTCAAACATATGACTGATGTCACGCAGATACGCGAGGCGCGTGTTAACGGAGCCGACTTTTTCATTTATATACTTTTCAAATTCCTGAAATGCTGATGCCATAATGCTTCACTTTAAATTGCCTGTGTGGAACATATAAACTAACGATCAAACGAATAATGGAACACTTTAACGAATGAATTCAATAAATAACTTTTGTTTGACACAATATAGGTGAAAACACAAAAAAAGGCAAGATGACATTTTCACCAAACATCATCCTGCCAAATCAAGGTCCGATTATGAAACTCCCACAAAGCCCAAAACGGGGCCAGATCAGCGCCACTGATCGCGCCACTCTTTCTGGCGCTTCTTCTGCTCAAGGTTCCTCTTAATATCCTTAAAAATGTTCCCTGTGCCTCCGCTTGCCTTACAGGTCGCGCTGTAGAACAGCACCACCGGAATGAATGCCGCGATGATCGAAATCCTCGTGTAAAGCAGGCCATACACATAGCTCGAACCGTCGCCCACGATAAAGGTCCAGATATACATGGCCACCTCGATCAGCGCGATGTACTTTACCTTCACCGGGATCACGAAAAACAGCAGCACCTGTGCCTCGGCATACATGATTGCGAACGCCATGAACACCGCGAAATGCGTGAAGAGCGGCAGGAAGGGAGCATTCACCCCTGTAATAAGGTAGTAAATAAGCGTGCCGAGCTCGCCAACAAGTATGCTTCCGAAGAAATAAACGTTGTACTCAAACTCTCCCATCATGCGCTCTACCGTAGAAGCGAAGCTATAATAGATGAGAATGCTGATGACCGCCCAGAACAGGCTTCCCGTTGAAGGCGGATAAAAGATCGCGGTAAAGATGCGCCAGATCTGTCCGTGCAGCACCTGCTTCGGAAGGAAGGCAAGGTAATTATAATAAAGCCCTGCGCCTACTCCTGAGCTTATCATCATATAGCCGACTGCAAAGCAGATCGAGGCATAGGCAGCCAGGTTGCTTATGGCATATCGCTGATATTTCATTTTCATTCTGTAAAACCAACTACTCATCTGAAATCCTCCTTACGGAATGATAGCATATTTTTTCCTTTTGTGGTACAATGTTTTATTCAAAGGGCTGTCCGTTATGTTCGTTGCGCAATTACGCAGCTACACGGAGCCGGCCCCTTACTTCATAAGATGTTCATGATTATCTGCTACCATTGAAACGTACGGTACGGAAGCATTTCCCGCCGGCATCCCGCATACGGCAGCAGTCATTAACATGCTTATGATGCAATATGAAGCTTAAAAATCTGTGAAATTTAACAGAGGTTACCAAAATTATATGATTACAAATGACTACAGATTAGGTGTCGACATCGGCTCTACGACAGTCAAAATTGCAATTATCGACCGGGACAACAACGTCCTCTTTTCAGATTATCAGAGACATTTCGCAAACATACAGGAGACGCTTGCAGAGCTCCTCACAAAGGCAGAGGCCGAGCTTGGCCCCATCGATCTTCGTGCCGCCGTCACAGGCTCGGGCGGACTATCGCTTTCAAGACATGTGGATCTCCCCTTTGTACAGGAGGTAATAGCGGTTTCTTCTGTTCTCAGTGTGCGTTCGCCCGAATGCGACGTCGCAATCGAGCTTGGCGGTGAGGATGCCAAGATCATTTACTTTACCAACGGGATCGACCAGCGTATGAACGGTATCTGTGCAGGCGGCACAGGCTCCTTTATCGACCAGATGGCAGCTCTCCTTCAGACGGATGCCTCCGGTCTTAATAAGTATGCGGAAAATTATAAATCCATCTATCCTATCGCAGCACGCTGCGGAGTATTTGCAAAGTCTGACATCCAGCCCCTTATAAATGAAGGTGCTACCCGTGAGGACCTTGCGGCTTCCATCTTCCAGGCTGTGGTAAACCAGACTATTTCGGGGCTTGCCTGCGGCAAGCCTATCAGAGGGCATGTAGCATTCCTAGGAGGACCTCTTCACTTCCTTCCTGAGCTCCGCAATGCCTTCATCCGCACCTTAAAGCTTGACGACGAGCACATCATCGCGCCCGAGGACTCGCACCTTTACGCAGCCATGGGTTCAGCCATGGCCATTCCTGCTCCCGGCAAAAAGTCGACCTATAAGTCCACTGAAAATGCCATGAGCTTTAACATTTGCGGCATGATCGAGCGCCTTAAGGAGCACATAAATATGCAGACCGAGATCAAGCGTCTCGACCCGCTCTTTAAGGACGAAGCTGATTATCAGAGCTTCCTTGACTCACACGCCAGGGCCAATGTCCGCACTACTCCGCTTGAAAGCTATAAGGGAAATGTCTACCTCGGCATCGACGCAGGCTCCACCACAACCAAGCTTGCTCTCGTAGGTGAAGACGGTTCCCTTCTATATAAGTTTTATTCAAATAACAACGGCTCTCCGCTTGACACCTCCATCAGGAGCTTTAAGGAGATCAAGGCACTCCTTCCAAAGGATGCCCGCATCGTGTACTCCTGCTCCACGGGCTACGGCGAGCAGCTGCTTAAGGCAGCATTCAAATTGGATGAGGGCGAGGTCGAAACTATCGCCCACTACTATGCCGCATCGTTCTTTGACAAGGATGTAGACTGCATCATCGATATCGGCGGCCAGGACATGAAGTGCATCCGCATTAAGGACGGCACCGTTGATTCCGTGCAGCTCAATGAGGCCTGCTCCTCGGGCTGCGGCTCATTTATCGAGCAGTTCGCAAAGTCTCTTAATTTCAGTGTGCAGGACTTTGCAAAGGAGGCTCTTTTTGCAAAGCAGCCGACCGATCTTGGCACCCGCTGCACTGTTTTCATGAATTCAAATGTCAAGCAGGCCCAGAAGGAGGGCGCCTCTGTTGCAGAGATCTCCGCAGGTCTTGCTTATTCTGTTATTAAAAATGCTCTTTACAAGGTGATCAAGATCAGTGACGCCAGGGATCTCGGTCGTCACATCGTTACCCAGGGCGGTACCTTCTACAACGATGCTGTTCTCCGCGCCTTCGAAAAGACCGCGGGCTGCGAGGCCACGCGCCCCGACATTGCCGGCATCATGGGAGCATTTGGCGCGGCACTTATTGCCAGAGAGCGTTATAATTTCAAGCTCAAAGAGATGGGCTATGACAAGGAGGAGATCTCCGCAGCAGATGTGCTTAAGGCAAAGTCCAGTTCCATCCTCACTAATGACAATCTTACGGCCAGCAGCGCTCCTGTGATCACAAGCATGCTCAGCATTGACGAGATAATCAATTTCAGCTTCACCACAAGCATGTCACGCTGCCAGCATTGCAATAACCACTGCGTGCTGACCATCAATAATTTCATTGACGGACGAAAGTATATCTCAGGAAACCGCTGTGAGCGCGGTCTCGGCAAGGAAAAGTCCGAGCACGAGGATATTCCGAATATGTTCAAGTATAAGCTTGTGCGCATGTTCGGCTATCAGCCGCTTTCCGAGGATGAGGCAGTCCGCGGCACCGTTGGCATTCCCCGCGTGCTTAATATGTATGAGAACTTCCCATTCTGGGCAACGTTCTTTAAGGAGCTTAAGTACCGCGTCGTACTGAGCCCGCTAAGCAGCCGCAAGATCTATGAGCTCGGCATGGAGACCATCCCGTCCGAGTCCGAGTGCTACCCGGCCAAGATGTCGCACGGCCATATCGAGTGGCTCATCAACAAGGGCGTGAAGTTTATCTTCTACCCCTGCATTCCTTATGAACGAAATGAGAGTCCCAACGCGGGCAACCATTATAACTGCCCTATCGTTACCTCTTATCCGGAGAATATCAAAAACAATATTGAGCTTCGCGAGCGCGGTATCGAGTTTATGTGCCCGTTCCTGCCGTTCACGAACAAGGAAGTGCTGACAGAGTCGCTTATCAAGGCCTTCCGTCCGCGCTTTACCGAAAATAAGGATGATAAGGGAAATGCTGTTCCCGCGCTTTCTGAGAATGAGATCCGCCTTGCAGCCTCCGCAGCCTGGGATGAGCTTCTTAAGGCCAAGTCCGACACTGAGGCCAAGGGCGAGGAGGTCCTTAAATGGATGGAGGAGACAGGTCACCGCGGCATAGTGCTTGCGGGACGCCCCTATCATATCGACCCCGAGATCAATCACGGCATAGCTGACATGATCACAGGCTATGGCTTCGCTGTGCTTACGGAGGACTCTGTCAGCCACCTAAATGATGTTGACCGTCCTACTATTGTTACCGACCAGTGGATGTACCACACCAGACTTTACCGTGCCGCTACCTTTGTTAAGACGCGCGAGGACTTAGATCTCGTCCAGCTTAATTCCTTCGGCTGCGGCCTCGATGCTGTAACTACAGACCAGGTCAATGACATCCTCACCGGCTCGGACAAGATATACACCGTACTCAAGATCGACGAGGTCAATAACCTCGGCGCTGCGCGCATTCGTATCCGTTCTCTTATCGCGGCCATCAAGGTCCGCAAGATGAAGAATATCATCCGCACAGAGCGTTCGTCCTCCTACCACCGTATCCTTTTCACTAAGGAGATGAAGGACTACACCATACTCTGCCCGCAGATGTCGCCTATTCATTTTGAACTCCTTGAGCCTGCCTTCAGGCAGTACGGCTACAATATGGTAGTGCTCCAGAATGACAACCGCAATGCTGTCGACATGGGCCTTAAGTATGTTAACAATGACGCCTGCTATCCTTCTCTTATCGTTATCGGTCAGATCATGGATGCACTGCTTTCGGGAAAGTATGACTTAAGCAAGACTGCTGTCATCATGTCCCAGACAGGCGGCGGCTGCCGCGCGTCAAACTATATTGGCTTCGTCCGCCGTGCCCTCGAGAAGGCCGGCCTTCCGGAGATTCCGGTTATTTCTATAAATGCTAACGGTATGGAGACTAACCCGGGCTTCAAGATCACTCCGGGCTTAGCATTTAAAGCAATGCAGGCTCTGGTTTACGGCGATGTGTTCATGCGTGTGCTCTATGCCACAAGGCCTTATGAGCAGGTGCCGGGAAGCGCGAATGCGCTGCATGAGAAGTGGAAGAATAAGGTCATCAGACATCTTAAGAAGTCTGCTCCTGCTACCGCTGAGTTTAATAAGAATATCCGCGGCATTATTAAGGAGTTTGATGAGCTTCCGAGGACTGATGAGAAGAAGCCGCGTGTCGGCATCGTCGGTGAGATCCTGGTTAAGTTCTCTCCTCTTGCCAACAACAATATCGTCGAGCTTCTTGAGAGCGAGGGCGCTGAGGCCGTTATGCCGGATCTCATGGATTTCCTGCTCTACTGTTTCTACAACAATACCTTTAAGTGGAAGTATCTCGGCGGAAAGCATTCAGTGGTAAATCTCTCGAATATGCTTATTTCCTTTATGGAGTCCTTCCGCGGGGTTGCTGTTAAGGAGCTTAAAAAGAGTAAGCACTTTGGTCCGCCTTCGGATATCCGCGATACAGCTGCGCTGGCTAAGCCTTTCCTCTCTCTCGGCAATCAGACCGGCGAGGGCTGGTTCCTTACCGGCGAGATGCTTGAGCTCATCCATGAGAATGTGCCCAACATCGTCTGCGTTCAGCCTTTCGGCTGCCTGCCTAACCACATTGTGGGCAAGGGTGTCATCAAGGAGCTGCGTGCGGCTCACCCGGAGGCCAACATTATTGCGGTCGACTACGATCCCGGCGCCTCTGAGGTAAACCAGCTCAACCGCATCAAGCTCATGCTCTCCACGGCGCAGAAGGCACTGCTCGAGGCTGAGGCCGAGGCCGCGGAGGTGGAGGCAAAGG
>JAUNNP010000175.1 GCA_030531385.1 Eubacteriales bacterium | reverse complement strand
ATGGTGGACAGCCGGACGAATTACGCCAAAGAGATTTCTTCCCTGATCCGTGATACCTACGGCGGCCATATCAAGGTATTCAATACCGAGATTCCCCGTTCGGTCAGGGCCGCGGAGATCAGCTCCGAAGGGAAAAGCATTTTCCTGCATGATCCCAAAGGGAAAGTCGCGGAGGCATATCAGAAACTGACAAAGGAGGTGCAGGCCAATGCCGAAAAAAGGCGCAAACATCAGCTTGAGCAGCTACGATGACATTTTCTCTACGGAGGAGAGCCGTGCTGACCAGGCGGCGGAGAAGGTGCAGGAAATACCGCTTTCCGAGCTGCATCCGTTCAAAGATCACCCGTTCAAGGTGTTGGATGACGAATCCATGGAACGGACCGTGGAAAGCATACGCCGGTACGGTGTCATGGTTCCGGCCATTGCAAGACCGTCGCCGGAGGGCGGCTATGAAATGATCTCCGGCCACAGGCGGCATCATGCTTCCGAGCTTGCCGGGAAAGAGACCATGCCGGTGATCGTCCGGGAAATGGACGACGACGCGGCGACAATCCTGATGGTGGACAGCAACTTGCAGCGTGAAGAGCTGCTACCCAGTGAGAGGGCGTTCGCCTATCGGATGAAGAACGAAGCCATGAAGCGGCAGGCCGGACGGCCCGGAAAAGAAAATGTGGGACAAGTTGTCCCAGATTTCTTTGGGAAGCGGACAACGGAGCTGATCGGTGACGCTGCCGGGGAAAGCTACAAGCAGGTACAGCGGTTTATCCGCCTGACATACCTGATTCCGGAGCTTCTGGATATGGTCGATCAGAGGAAGCTGGCGTTCAATCCGGCGGTGGAGCTTTCCTACCTGAAGACAGAAGAGCAGAAAGACTTTCTGGAGGCGATGGATTACGCGCAGGCAACGCCGTCCCTGTCACAGGCGCAGCGGATCAAGAAATACAGTCAGGAAGGAAAATGCTCACTGGATGTGATGTGCGCTGTCATGGATGAGGTAAAAAAGGACGACATGAGTAAGGTTACGATCTCCCATGAAGTGCTTCGGAAGTATTTCCCGAAGTCGTACACGCCGAAACAGATGGAGGACACGATCATCCGGCTGCTGGAACAGTGGCAGCGACGTAAGCAGAGAGAACAGGCAAGGTAACGGTCATTTCTTCGCAGCAATGCAGAGAGATGGCCGTTTTTTTTTATTTCACGAAGGGAGAAACCACAGATGACAAAAGCGGAACAGAAAAGAATTGAAAAGGCAGCCAGGGAGGCATTCACAAAGAAAGCCTTTGGGTATGTGCTGGACGCGATCTTTGAAAGCTCAGTAAAAAACAATGGCAGCCCGCAGATCAGAGTGGCTCTGAAGAAAGGCAACCGTTATATTGCTTTCCACCGGTACGCGCAGGATTTCAATATCCAGCTTTACAGCAGCGGCGACGTGGATATCGAGTTTAAGGAGTTCTGCCACCAGACCCGTCTTTACCGGATATTTGAGTACAACAGCAATACGGACGTACAGGAAGCGTTCCTGGAGCAGTTCCGCAAAGATGTGCTCATGGTGATCACGGAATTTATAGAGCAGGCGGACTGGCATATCGTTCTGGATTACCTGCCGCTGGAGTACACCGAGAACTGGCGGGATATTTTTATCGACTCTCTGGAGCCGGCAGCTAATCCCCAGGAACCGTTCCGGTGGAAGCCGGACTGGGTAAACCCCTACGGGGATGAAGAAGAATCAGTGCAGTAACGGTCATTTCTTCGCAGCAATGCAAAGGGATGGCCGTTTTTTTATTTCAGCCACAAGGAGGAAAATGGCATGTACAGATTAAACGAGAAACCCCAAAAGAAGCACGAAGGCGCAGAGAAATGGAAGACGCACTTCACAAAGCCCAATCCGATGGGCGAGGTCAGGATGCTTTCTGTCGATCCGCAGTGCGGCATCAAGATGGTTGGCCGCTACAGTGATGAGGCATTCGACATCTTTTCGGATGACGATGAAGCGATCTTCTATCTCCAGCCGGACAACATTTTCTTAAGCTGCCTGACATCCGACCTGATCCGTGTTGGGAAGCGCGTGTACCTCATGGGCGATGCGGTCGCCTACAAGCTGAACCCCGAGGACGATTACGCGGACATGAGTTCCGACGAAATGGCAGAGACCTGCCTGGAGCTAATGGAGCGGATGCAGCGTGTAAGGATTGGGCAGTTTTGCTTTTCAGTGATTGATCTGACAGACGAAATCAAGGAGGACAGGTTCGATGAAGAAGAATAACAGGAATGCCGCCGCGAGGGCGGCTGTAACCAGGCAGGACATGAACCGCCAGAATAACACGGTTCGCAGGATGATGGCTTATCAGGAGAGGATGGTGAAGAAGCCTTGCAGGAAGAAGTTGAAAACAGGACAGTAAACCTGGCAATCAGCACGTCGCGGCTGTCGGCAAGGACAATCGTTGCCGGAATCCGCATGTATCTCCAGCACCAGAGGAACGCGGCTGCAAAGAAGCCGACAAAGGTGGAAGGAGTGCATGGGAAACAGACGGTCAAAGAGCTGATCGGACAGAATCAGGGCGTTTCGCGCATGCCCCTGGGAGATGCCAGCATCCGGGACTTTGAGCGGGAGGCCAGAAAGTACGGCGTAGATTTTGCCGTCACGAAGGATAAATCCGTGCATCCGCCGCAGTATACCGTTTTCTTCAAAGCGAGGGATAACGACGCATTGCAGCAGATCGCGGATTCCCTGATGGCAAAGCAGCTGAACGCGGAAAAGAAGCCGAGCATCGTGAAGCAGCTTGAAAAGCTCAAATCGCTGGTCGCTTCGCTGCCGTCCAAGGTACGCCATAAGGAACAGGAACATTCCCTGTGACAAAGAATGAGCTGAAAAAGAAAATCATCCTGCATATCCC
>JAUNNP010000174.1 GCA_030531385.1 Eubacteriales bacterium | reverse complement strand
GAAGAGGAAGAGGATGAAGAGGATCCGAGAGAGGCACTCATAGCAAGGCTGTTGGAGTACAAGCGATATAAATTCATTTCACATGAGCTAAGGATCTATGAGGATTATGCGGAGCGCTACTGCTACAGGGATGATGAGCTGCCTGAGGAGCTTAAGTCCTATGTGCCGCCGGTTGACCTTGATGAGCTCCTTGAGGGAGTATCCATGGAGCTTCTGAAGGAGGTCTATTCCAGAGTGATCCGGCGCATGAGCGCCGCTGACAACAGCGGGCAGCAGCAGTTTTTCGGTGTTATAAAAAAGCACAGGATATCTCTTACAGGCTGTATAGAGACCATGGTAAGCTTTGCGAAAAAGCACAGACGTTTTTCATTCAGGCAAATGCTTAAGACCGGAGCGGATAAGACTGAAGTCGTAGTATCATTCCTTGCGGTATTGGAGCTCATGCGTATGGGCAAGGTAAGCGTAAATCAGGAGGCTCCGGATTCAGATCTGGATGTGGAAGTAAATGCCGATGCTGATTTCGATGATATGGATCTTAGCAGCATTGAAGACAGATAAGGTTTTTTGATAATGGGAACTCAGGCGATAGCAAATGATGAGGGGCAGCAGCTCCGTATTGAATTTAATAAAAGAAAAAGCGATAACCAGAATATTATAGAGGCTGTGCTTTTTACGCTTGGAAGAGCGGTAACGGTACAGGAGCTTGCGAAGGCCTGCAGTTCGGACAACCGCACGGCTGAACAGGAGGTCCGTGAACTTATGAAGATCCTTGATGATGAGGACGGCGCTCTTATTATCCGAGAGATAGACGGCAAGTATCAGCTGTGTTCAAGCCCCAAATATTTTGATCATCTGGTAAATGTGGTATCGGCACCAAAAAAGCCGGAGCTTTCAGATGTGCTGATGGAGACACTTGCAATAATCGCAAACAAGTCTCCTGCTACAAGAATGGATATAGAAAAGATCAGAGGAGTAAAATCCGATTTTGCTGTAAACAAGCTTATAGAGTACGGACTTATCGAAGAAGCCGGCAAGCTCAACGTTCCGGGAAGACCTGCGATCTTCAGGCCGACAGATGAGTTCTACAGAAGATTTGGCATCGAGAATAAATATGGCATGCCGGGAGTTGATGAAGCCATGGAATCTAAGATCTCAGATGAGGTCCAGCTGGAGCTTAAGGATATCATCGGTGAGGTGTAAGGAGAGAAAAATGCCGGAGAAGATAAAAATCACCTATGTATCTAAAGAAATAGAAAAGCTTTGCTATATCGACGGAAAGTCTGACTGGATAGACTTAAGGGCGGCAGAACATGTTGTGTTGAAAAAAGGCGAGTTCAGACTGATAAGCCTTGGTGTCAGCATGTGCCTTCCTGATGGATATGAGGCAGTGGTGGTTCCGAGAAGCTCGACATTTAAAAACTTTGGCATAATTCAGACCAACTCGTGCGGAGTCATAGATGAGAGCTACGGAAAGTTCAGCTCATCTGATGTATGGAAAATGCCGGTCCTGGCAGTACGTGACACGGAGATAAATGTTAACGACCGCATCTGTCAGTTCAGGATACAAAAGCATCAGCCGGAAATAATCTTTGAAGAGGTCGAGCTGCATGATGATGAGTCTCTTGGAAGAGGCGGCTTTGGCACTACCGGTAAGAATTGACAAATAAGAGGATAACAGCTTGAAACCAGAAGTGTTAAAAATAAAAAGAAGAGTCGTGAACCTCGGACCTGCAGCATTTGCAGTATGCGCTGCCTTACTGCTTACAGGCTGCAGCAAGGGACCGGATAAATATGAGCTTAGGGAAAGCGCGATAGCCCTTTATGAGGCAGGAGATTGCAGCGGTGCCATAGGGGCATTTAACGAAGCGCTTGAAGCATCGGACGGACAGGTCTCGGATCTTCAGTTTGATATCTTAAAATACCGGGGAGAGTGTGAGATAAGGACAGGCGATTATGTAGCTGCCAGATCCACATACGAGGCGCTGGTCGAGCTTGACAAAGACAGCACGGATTCGGGCCGCAGCGAGGAGCTCCTCTCACAGCTTGGCGCGCTTGACAAGATCAAGGACGCTGCAGACATTTTCAGATCGGGAAATTATGCCGACGCCTATGATGCCTTTAAGCCGCTGGCACAGCTCGACGGATCCCTTACAGGGCGCGCCGCAGTATATGATCTGGCGCTTTCCGCTGAATATATGGGCAACTATGAGGAGGCATATACGGTGCTTCGCGAGTATACGGCCATGTACCCGGATGATGAGGCGGCGCTTAAGGAAATGCATTTTTGCGAGACAAGAAGGTAGGCGACGGGGACTGCGTCCGCAGACAGCAAAACGGAAGGACTTAACGGAGGATAAGCTATGAAATGGTTCGTTGCATCAGATATACATGGCTCGGCATTTTACTGCAAAAAGCTTCTTGAGAGATATGATGCTGAAAATGCTGACCGCATACTGCTTCTAGGTGATCTTTTGTATCATGGCCCGAGAAATAATTATCCCGATGAATATGACACAAAGGATGTATTTGCCCAGCTTAATGACAGGCAAAATGACATAATGTGCGTCCGCGGAAACTGTGACGCCGAGGTGGACCAGATGGTCCTCGAGTTCCCTTTGATGGCTGATTATGCCCTTATCGAGGCAGGCGGCCACATGATATTTGCGACTCACGGGCATGTCTATAATGAGGACAATGCGCCAAAGCTTCACAAGGGAGACATTCTCCTGCACGGACATACGCATGTTCCGAAGTGTGTGGAGCACGAAAATTATATCTATATGAATCCGGGTTCCGTTTCGCTTCCCAAGGAAGACAGCTGGCATGGCTATATGATCATAGACGACAGCGGCTGCGTATGGAAGGATCTGGACGGGAATGTACAGATGGAGCATAAGTTTTAAAGCATAATTA
>JAUNNP010000043.1 GCA_030531385.1 Eubacteriales bacterium | reverse complement strand
AAGTCAAAATTTTCCCCTGAGGAGATTAATGATTCTGCTGAGCTTAAGTCAAAATTTTCCCCTGAGGAGATTAATGAAGATTTATGAAAACCCGATTGAATTATGAAGATTTATGAAATATAATTCAAATTATGAAGAATTATGAAAAATAGGTTTGTTATGTATAGCTGATTAATTATTTTTGATATACATCAGAGAAAGGCAAGGACCTGTATGGGTAATCCATTCACTCTTACATTTGGCAAAAAGCCGGCGGAATATATCATTCGCAGAGAACATATAAATGAAATTAAGGGCGCATTCTTAAACACTCCGTCCAGATGTCAGACTTATCTGATCCAGGGCGTGCGCGGCAGCGGCAAAACCGTCCTGATGACGACCCTTTCCATTGAAATAGCTGAAGAAAAGGACTGGATCTGTGTAGATCTTAATTCCTCCCTGAACCTGCTGGAGGATCTTTCCTATCGTCTGGCTGATGCCTGCGAATCCGCGGCCGGACTCATTGACAGAGGCCTTGACATTTCCGTTGCCGGCTTTGGCATAGGTATAGGCAGTCGTGAAGCAAGGGACAATGTAAGCAGATGTGAGCATTACCTGAAGCAGTTAAGTGCTCAGGGGAAAAAACTGCTTATCACGATAGATGAGGTCAGCAACACCGAAAGTATGAGACAGTTTGCCGGTCAGTTTCAGATATGGATCAGAAAGGACTTTCCCGTATTCCTTCTTATGACCGGCTTATATGAAAATATCTATGCTATACAAAACAGTCCGCAGCTTACATTCCTCCTCCGTTCACCAAAGGTAACACTTGGGCCGCTCAGTCTGTCACTGATTACCAGGCAGTATGAATCAGCATTGAATATAAGCACTGAAAAGGCTATTCCTCTTGCGAGACTTACTAAGGGTTATGCATTTGCATTTCAGGCTTTGGGCATGTTGTATTATGATTACAATGTTCAGGATAATGATGCATCTATTCAGCGGGAGCCGGACAATGCCGCAATTCTGAGGAATCTGGACAGTTGTCTTGATGAATATGTTTATTCCAAAATTTGGAACAGTCTGTCCCCGCTGGATCAGAAGGTCATTCTGCAGCTTTCAGACGAAGCTCCAAGCCGGGTAAAAGATGTATGTGATGCTGTCGGAATGAATTCATCGAATTTTTCAAAATATAGGGAACGTCTTATAAAAAAAGGGCTTATAACCGCGCAGCAGCACGGATATCTGGAGCCCGCTCTGCCGAGATTCTGCGTAATCTGCAGGCTTTATCAGGCGCTGATCTGATGCCTTGGGACAAAAATGTGTCAAAAGAACCGTCCCCCTGACACCCCGATTTAAGCTCCAGCCCAGAGCTTAAATCAGTTTTTTTCACCTGAGGAGATTTTTGATTCTGCTGAGTTTAAATCAAAATTTTCCCCTGAGGAGAAATCTCCTCAGGGGAATGAAATTTATCTTTTTATTGCTGCGCCGTAGGGAATGTCATCGACGCTGTTGCGGATGTAGATGCCCGTGGCGGGATCGAGGGTGTAGGTCGCTGCAGGAGGCATGTCGCTCCTAAAGTACATCTCGGTGCCGTCGATCGTAAGGCGGCCGGTCTGCATGCTGCCGTTTACCGGGTGCATGTAGTAGAGGTAGCCGTCGGCGGGCTCAATGAGGCTCCTTGCCATTTCTCCGCTTACCGGTGTCAGGTAATACCACTTTACGGTAAGCTTTCCGGCAGTCGCAGCTTCGGCTCCGTCAGGCACTACTGCGCCGTTTTCGTCAGTGACCTCCCTGATGAAGCCCTCCTGCATATAGCCGCGCCCGTCAAAGTGATACCACTTACCGCCGATCTCGGCCCACACGCCGTGCAGGTACGCGCCAGTACCATCGAGGCTGTACCACCAGCCTGCTGCATCCTGTACCCAGCGTCCCGCCGGCTCATAGTAGATATACTCTCTGCCGCCAAGGTAGCCGATACTGCCGCGGATGCCGCTCACGCCGACGCAGACCTCGACTCTCGGTATGAACATAGTTCCCTCAGAGCTGTCATCACTGCTGTAAATGCTGCCGCCGTTATCATCTCCGTTCTTTCCGGGATCGTCATTTCCATCGCCGTTATCAATGATTTCTATGATATCCTCAGGCTCCTCATCCGGATCTGGCTGCGGATCGGGTCCCGGCACTGGGTCCGGATTGTCACCCGGCTTTGGCGGAACATAATTTAAGTCCGTCGCGCGAAGGATCATCGGGTCCGACTCATACTGCGATTTTCCTATCGCATAAAGCACATCTCCCACAGAGCCCGCGCTCACATCAAAGAGATGACCAACGCTCGCGCTCCTCGAAAACTCGGTAACATTGTTTCCATCATAAAGATAGGTATCCACTGTCTTTTCAGACCTGAGACCCACGAAGGCAATGCCCTTTGAATAAGCGCAGATGTCATAATACATATCAACATTGCCATAAACACCCGAAGGAACGATGCCGCTGATATCGGTCATAGTAAGGTCGGAGTCTGTTATCGTCACTATGTAGAGCTTCTGCACATCAGTCCTGGCTTCAGCATCATAGAAAACGCCGGTGCAGTACAGTACGCCGTCTCCGCCCTTTACAAAATGAAGCTTCTTTCCGCTTATCGTCATCGACTTATCAGAGCATTGACTGGTCACCCCGGTCACAGGATCTACCTCATATACAGTAGTTCTCTCCACCGGCGTACCGTCACTTTTATAGGCCGTTCCGCCAAATATATAGAGCTTCCCTGAATCTCCCGCCGCAGGATCGAAATACAGGCCGGTGCGGTACACATACTGAAAGCCTGTAAGCTCAATGGTATACCAGGGCTCGTCCGCAGACGGGGTATAGCTGTACAGGATCTGCCCGTTGCTGCCCTTGGGAATCTCCAGTATGTAGAGTGTTTTTCCGTCGCTGTACATCCTGGTGGAGTTAAGATTAATATTTCCGGGCAGACTTCCGACCTTGGAAATGCTCTTTCCCGCCTTGTCAAGCTTCCATAGCGCACTTTCATGTAAGCCGCCGGTGAGCAGATACATTTCACCGTCGATCTCCGCAAGCTGCATGAAGCTCGCGCTGTTTTTTATATCGTCATAGACATCCCCGGAAGTAGTATCATAATCATCATTCGGAAGCACTATAGTAGTCTCATACAGATTTCCCGACTCGACTCCCGGCACAAAAAACTTCTTTACAGTCTGACCTGCCGCGTCAGTAACGACCAGCAGATAGGCCT
Source organism: Eubacteriales bacterium (assembly GCA_030531385.1). Classification (GTDB taxonomy): domain Bacteria; phylum Bacillota; class Clostridia; order Lachnospirales; family Lachnospiraceae; genus Avilachnospira. The sequence goes on along the minus strand of JAUNNP010000043.1, from coordinate 13,056 downwards.
TTTCCTGAAGATCGAAGCCAAGCTCGCAGATAATGCTGTCATCCGACCAGGATGTGACTAAAGCTTCCTCTCCTCCTACCGTGACCGTTCCTTCATAAGAGCCGAAATTGCTTCCGTAAATAACTACTTCGCGGAGGCTCCTGCCCGCATAGGCCTCGTCAATGACAGGCCTTACGACAGTATTTACATCAAGATCGATCTGACCTCCGGTGCTGCAGTTTGAAAATGCTGAGTACTGCGTGGTGGACTGAAGTATGAGCTGCTTTAATTTCGCGCTGTATACCTCACCCTGGAGCCCGGCAAGCTCTGAAGCGAACTGCTGCTGCAGTATGGCAGCGCAGCCCGAAACAAGCGGTGCTGACATTGACGTGCCATTAAATATCTCATAAGGAGTCTTTACAGCTCCCGCTCCCGCGCAGTCAAGATACAGCTCAAAGCCATTATCCACGGCTCCGCTTTTAAGAGTGATAAAGCACCTTATGAGCACATAATCCCTGCCGTCGGCACCGTGCTGTATCATATCTGAAATTGTGGTACCGTAGTTAATTTCCGCGCTGGTCTGAGCTATAGCCAGTGCTTTTCCCATATCAAAGCCGCGGACGTAAAATGCTCCCTTGCAGCTGTTTGCCCACACATTTGCATTAAAGTCATCCGTAAGAAAGGCCGGGCAGGTATTAAGCTTGTAATTATCAAAGTCGCTCAGCTTTATCGCCATGGAGGCATATTTCAGGTCATCAATCGAAAACGGCGTGCCGGCGCTGTCTATAGGAATAGCAACGACCATTCTGTACTCGGTGTCGCTGACCTTATTCATCTCGCTGCTTTTTACAGCAATGGCAGCACCCTTTTTGTCATATACATTATCAAGGGTGTAGGTGCCGATCGGCTCCCAGAGTCGGCCGTTCTCTCCGCGAAGGTTCCATTTTCCGCTCGAATTCCATCCTGCCGTCCTGTATGCCTTGACTCCCTGATACGTCTTGTCATATTCCGCGTCCATGCTGTCGAAGGTATCATAACCGAAGGTATACGGGTCAGCCCCCGCAAGGTAGATGTGATTAGACAGCCTGTCACGGTTTACAGTCGATACGATGTAATTTCCCGGAGCATACAGGTTTGTCTTAAAGCCGTAATTGGAATCAGCGGCCTTTTCAAGACTTATGGTGCTGTTATTTACCACTACAACATTCGAGCTGTCGTCAAAAAGAGCGCTCGAAGCCACACTCTCGTCCACATTGAGATTGTCATTTCCTGAAGACATGCATACTATAACACCCTCTCTTCCAAGGGCCCTTATAATGCTGTTATATCTCGCCGCAAGTGAAACACTGCCTATCGAGGCATTTATGATCGATACCGGCACTCCGGATTTTTTGAGCTGCAGGATGAAATTGTATCCGCTGATTATATCGGCAGTAGTGCCGGTTTTATTTTTGTTCAACACCTTGACTGCGACGAGCTTAGGACCGTTAACTGCGCCGCTTATTCCGCCGCCGTCCCACGCTCCCGCAATGATTCCGGAGACATGGGTACCGTGACCGTGGTCATCCATGGGGTCAATGTCGTTGTAGGAGCTGATCGTATTTTTGCCGTATAAATGACAGTCAAGACTTGCCCTGATGTCCTCAGGTATCTCATACATGACCTGCATAAGATCAGGGTGTAGGTAGTCGATTCCGCTGTCAAGCACCGCAATGACGTTGCCGGTATCTCCGTTTATATTGTTCGTGTCGTTCCAGCCCGGGATGTTTGCGGACTTTGCGTTCCTTGCCTTAGTGCCGAATACCATGGTGAGCATGTCTGTGTCCTCCCCCGTGGTATCCGTGTGGTTTGCCCACTGCAGGCCGGTGATGTCGCTGTATTTATCCGCAATGTAATCCGTATACGCGTTTCCGCCGGTATTGTAGTCAAATTTGTAGTAGCCGCCCGAGGAACTGCCGGTCACAAGGTCAGTGCTGTCCGCAGCGGTAGCTGAGCCTGCGTAGCCGATGCCGCTGGAAATGCTGCCCCCGGATGTGTTGGTGCTTCCCTCGCCGGAAATGCTGCCGCCGGGCATAGCTGCGCCCGTGCCGCTGCCCGCTGCAAGTCCTGCTCCTGTACGCGGAATATCCATGTCCTCAGAGTCGGAAGCTCCGCCTGTATAACTGTCAAGCTCGCTGTCGAAGGAAGCATATTTATCAATGCCGCTATCCTCGCTCTCGCCCTCGACCAGGTAGTTTGGCTCCGCTGAAATAACTCTCGGGTCGCTGAGCAATACTGTCAGAAGATATCTGGCAGCCCTGTTTTCACTGGTAATGGAAATATATTTTACATTTTCATAATCATCCTCAAAGATGACCTCGCCGCTTTTTATGAGTTCCTCGGCTTCCTTGATCTTTTTAACGCGGGCAGCATACGGTTCCTCACCCATGCCGTCCTCATAGTTTTCCATGATGATCGCAAGGTCAGTGGGGGTCGCCTTGGAATATGCTGCGTTTTTTGACATGTTCGTGGGTGTCGCTGTGGATTTTTTGTAAGATGCAGCTGTTCCTGTGGATATCGCCGCGTTCCCTGCATGCACTGCGGCCGTATTTGCATCGGACTCGTCCGCAGCCCCCGGCTCATTCAGGTTGGTGGGCGTCGCGTAAGCTATGGCGCCGTCAGCATTGTCCGAAGTGCCGTCGGCATTTGCCGAGGACTCCTCTGAAAGATTTTTTACGACTGCGATGACCGACTTAGCCTCATATTTTCCCGCCTTTACGAGCTCAATAGCTTCATCGGTGATCTCATCATCCGTACGGTAAGTAAGCTCCGCCCTTGAGCCTTCCGAGCCTGCCGGGCTTGTGACCTCATCTAAGATCTGCTCAGAGCCCGCGCCTGCAGCATTTGCAGTATCAGCCGCTGCCATCGCCGGCACCAACGCCGTCTGAAGCGCGAGCGCCGCAGACATAAGCACGACTGTGTATTTCTTAAATCTTTTTTTCATACACTAATTTTTTCCTCTTGATTTTTATTCGCCGCTTTTCATAGGCCATTTGACACTATTTTTTATTTTAACATGTATATCTCTCTATTGTGAAGGGTGTTGCTAAGGAGGCATACCGTCTCTACATGTTCATCATTGTCCAAACTTATCTGCATGTCCTCTTCGATAATCGGAAGCTTGAATGTAATGGACCTGAGCCACTGGCCGTTCGCCTGCCGTTCTTCATGTATCTGAATCTCCTGGATCAGGATCTCCATGAACCTGCGCTGTTCTGTCTCATCCATCATGCCGTAAAGCTTTTCGAAGTAGATCAGCACCTTATAAATATTGTCGCCGGTCAGCTTCTCCGCTTCGATGGATTGCTTCTTTGCCCGCGCCTCAATCAGGCTTTGCTCCAGATCATCGATCTTGTCATACATACGGTAGAGGCGGTCATCCAGATCACCTTTCTTTCGTTTATAATGTCTGTCATCCGGATCCAGCTGCTCGATCTCCTCGAGAGTCTTTTTCTTGGTACCGTAAGCCTGCCGCAGCTGCTTTTCTAAAGCAGCGATTTCCTGCTCAATGACAGAAGTGTCGACTTTCATGTTGATCTTTTCCTGCATCATAGCCGCAAACTTCGGATTGGCGACAAGCTTCGTAATGACCTCGACCACTGCTGCATCGAGGAGTTCCTCCTGAATCTGCCGTTTATAATCACACTTGTGACCACGCGTCATCGTTCTGTGCTTACATCCGTAATAAAAAAAGTCCTTATATTTGCTGCCGTCCTTTTTATGCTTGATGCTCTTATTTCCATACATGCCTGCTCCGCATACCGGACACTTGACCAGTCCGGACAGCAGGTGTGTTTTCGTATCCTTGGCCTTATTCACATGCTCGTATTTCTTTGCCTGTGCCGCTACCTTGACCTGTGCCTTATTCCACAGTTCTTCCGAGACGATGCCCTCATGCAGACCATCCACCACCAGGAAGTCATCCTGCTCCACCAGCTTATATTCGTTGCGGGTTCCGTGAACCTTTTCGGTCTTTCTGCGGCCGTAGGCGATCTTACCGCAGTATACAGGGTTCTTGATGATCTTGCGGATCAATGCCGCATCAAAGAGCGGATTCTTTCCGTTATGTCTGGCGATCTTGTGAATACCATGATTCTCAAGATATTTTGCAAGGCCGTTTGCCCCCATATCCGTGCCGACATACTGTTCAAAAATCGTGCGGATTGCAGGGGCCTCTTCTTCATTGATCTCCAGCATCCCGTTTACCAGTTTATAGCCATAAGGCGGGAAGCCGCCGTTCCATTTGCCTTCGCGGGCCTTCTGAATACGGCCTTCCATGGTTTGGACACGGATATTTTCACGCTCGATCTCTGCCACAGCAGACAAAACGGAAATCATCAACTTGCCTGCGTCTTTAGATGAATCGATTCCGTCTTCCACACAGATCAGATTGACGCCGAAGTCCTGCATGGTCTGCAGTGTGGAGAGAACATCCGCAGCGTTACGGCCAAAGCGGGACAGCTTAAAGACCAGAACAAATGAAACACCGTCTTTTCCGGTCTTTATATCCTCCATCATCTGATTGAATTCTTCTCTGCCTTCAATGGACTTGCCTGACTTACCGGCATCCTCATACTCGCCGGCAATCTCATAGTCATTAAACTCTGCAAAGGCTTTCATGCGGGTGCGCTGTGCTTCCAGGGAATAGCCATCGATCTGCATGGCTGTGGAGACGCGGGTGTAGAGATATACTTTTGTCTTTTCTTTACTCACAGCTTTCCTCCACCAGCTGGGGTTCTTCGTCTTTTATGATGTCTATCAAATCATGCCACTCTTCACTATCAATATCATTAAAAATCTCAATAAATGATGTGTTCTCCGAAATATATTTTCGAGCTGTTTCGTACGAATTATCTAAAGTCAAATGAATTTTCTTTTCTTCAATCCATTTGACAAATTCATTGAAAATAACAGGATCTGCCGATTTTCTGTCTTTGAACACATATGGATTGGCCTTATCCAAGTAGGCAGAAATTTCTGCGTTGCCAGTTTCCTCTTCCAAACATTCCAATGCGCGATATATTGCTATAAATAAAATCTGAATATTCATTTCTTTTTCCTCCAGCTGGAATTCTTTCTGGCATTATTTTTAAGACCTGTTTCCTCGTCAAATTGTCTTGGCACCTTGTTTCGTCCACCGTCTTGAATAATACCTTTTCTGTGACTAACCCAATTTTGTGAACCATCTTCATTAAGACTTGCATGCCAATCTATGCCTCTGGCATCCTGCCCTACATGTGATTTTGTATCATTTGCCAAATCAACAAGAAGCTTTCGGTTTTCCGGTGTGTCCGGCAAATGGCCCTCGTCATCCCGCATGATATGCTTGATCTGATCATCATTCTTGGGCATTTTAATCTTTTCCTTCAGTTCATCCGGAATGTTGTCCGGATTATCCCCATAGGTTCCTTTGTATAAGTCGCTTTGTCCCGCTCCCATCTATTCCTCCCTCATAACGCTTGTCCAATCCGTATATTCAACGAATCGAGTATTCGGATATTTTTCCTCGATATCATCCGGCATCTTGCTGTATACCAGAACGACTTCCGGCTCCAGTGTTTCCATCATAGAATCCATACCTGCTTCAAAATAATATCTGTTAACACGATCTTTTAATTGACCATATGTCCCAACCGATACAATGCTATGCTTTTCGACTCCCAGAAATGCTATCTTTTCCGGTAAAAACTTAGTTGTATAGGTTCTTTCGTCACCCCACCGAACACACGGAATCACATACACACCATGCTTCTGAAAATAATATCCGATCGCCCTGTTGCGATATATGTTTGTAATCTGTGCCGCCAAAGGCATATCTCTGTAAATAGAACAGTCCGGCGAGATGAAGCCTTGGTATTGCTTCAGTATTTCCACATATTGCTGAGAATTTGCCAAAATGTCTTTGAAATCTGAATCATTCTCATACTCACATACTGCGAATTTCTTCGACTCAACTTTGGCCATCTTACTGAATGGAACTAAGCCTTTCGGAATCACAATACGTTTCGGTTTCTTTATCACCGGAATTTCAAAAATGCCATCAAAAGACGCTCCTACTACAAGTTCAGGATTACACCCATCTGTTAACACAGCCGCATTGCGGGCAGCACTATCCACCACCGTTCTCTTTTTTGTGGTTTTCCGTTTAGTTGTCGTTTTACTATTTTTCGCTGCAGCCGCCTTTGTTTCTCTTTGCGTACCCATAAGTCCTCCGAGTGTATTACATAAACCTTAATCCCTGACAGTCCACCATCCTGCCTTTGTCGGACCCTCATGCATGATGCGACCGGATTTTCTAAGCTTTGTCAGATGATATTTCACCCCATCCGAGGTAATTTCTAAAAGCTGTGCCAACTCATTTCTGGTAATCGTCGGTTTTGCTTTCAACAATAAAACAATCTTTTCATCCGTCGGCATATTACCGGAAAGAACAGTCCCGATTTCTGGGTAGTTTCTTGGGTAGTTTCGTCTTTTTCCCCCAGAAACATCGGATGAATATACAATGTTGTTGCAAAATAGGATCGATATTCATCAGTTTCAAACAACGGCATCGGCGAACCGTTCTTCTCTATTGCACGAAGTATTTTCCGAAAACCGGTGTTTCTGCCTTCAGTAAGATGCAGTTCTTTCAGGAAATCCCCAATTCGTCTGTTACGATATCTGCGGTTGAACACGCGGAAAGTTTTCAATCCTTCCGGCGTCACGGATCGATCAGGTCCGGGATGACTGATGATCTCGATCCGCCAGGACTCTGACCTCAATCGGCTCTCTTTCATCATATCCCTTGTGATACACTGCATTCGCCAGGGCTTCTTCAACCGCCTCGTACGGATAATTAAAGAAGCGATCTGCCTCAGCTCTGTCTGGATATTTGACGACCTTTTCCGTAATATACATATTGCGAATATAACGAAGCGCAGACCGCAGCTGATCCTGCAACGGTCCCTTGAATATCTCCTCTATGATCTCATCACCGCCTTCGCCATCAGGGAAGGAGACAACATCGATCTGAGCATAAGGAAAATACTTATCCGGCTCCGGATTAAAGAACATCAGAGCAACGTTCTTCGGCTTCACATATTCCGGCAAGACACTGATCAGGTTCATATCCGCACACAGGTCCTGAAAATCCATATCTGCAGACTGCTCATACAATGCACTTCCGGTCTCTCTCAGATAGTTCCGTATCAGCGTCAGATTTAAATCCGAAAGTTCGGCAAAATGATTTACCCTGTCATCAAACGGAACGTTGTTGGACAGGTTGAACAGATCCTTCAGCTCATCGTCATTGGGAATCACAGTGTTTGAACCTTTTCGGATGTAATAGATCTTTTCCCGATTGCCTTTTGCCATGGTTTTAGGAGAAGCATATGGCCTGGATGCCCCGCCGGGACACCAGATTACAATAAATTGCTTTTCTTCATATTCTTCGACCCCGATAATGGGACTATATTCCGGACGGATCAACCTGCACCTGGCATAAATATCCTTTTGCCATACATCGAGTTTTTCCACCGGAACGCCTGTAAGAGGATGCTTGGGGATTCCATTCTCTTCCGGAACACCTATCACTATATATCCTCCGCCCCAGTTATCCAGGTCATTAGCAAAAGCGCATATCGTTTTCAGTGATGCTTCCGGATCCCAGGTGGTTTTAAATTCTATTCTTGCCCACTCAACTGTTTTACCGGACAGGAGTGTTTTAATGTTTGTCGGAATTGCCAAGTATATCACCTCGTTCTTGTTTGGACATTAAAGTCACGTGTATTATATCATCACGTTTCAGGCATATCAATAATTTACGCCTGCCAGCATCATATAGCACTTTGGGCTAAATAGTGTCGCAAGCTGCGACACTATTCCCATGAGATGTCAGGAACAATACTCATTGGTCTTTTTTCTTCGCCAGACCTTCCATCCGAATGTAATATTCAAGAAGTCGAATAACATACTCCGGTGCATGCCGTCCGTCATTCTCCCATTCAGACACCGTTCGATAGGGAATCTGAAAATATTCGCAAAACTCTTTTCTGTTCATTCCGGTGCTTTCACGTAATGCCTTTACCATTTCTGCCTGATTCATAACTTTCACCATCCTCATTTCGTCTAACAACACGTTGTGTGTATTATAGCACAAGGAATGTATCGGCGCAATGTGTGTATATTTAAATGTCCTTATCGCACAAAAAACAGGGCTGATCTGATAGTAATCTATCGGATCAGCCCTTACATTATGCCGCTCTTCTCTTCGCACTCAATCGCATATACTGTCTGTACATGTTCTCAATCTGATTTCTTTTATAATACTTGTCAGGATCCGGAAGATTATCCAGATCCATTTTTTCTGCATATTTCTCTATGATGCCTGTCAGAAAATCTGCCAGACCATTCCATTCGTCGTTAATATTCATCATAGACAATTACCTCCCCAAATCCTGTTTCTTATTTCTCGATCGTTTCTTCGATCCTGCATAGATCTCCAGCACTTCCGGCGGAATCCGCTCTAAAACAGCGATTGCTTCCTCATAATCGTGCTTTAACTGCAGCTCCTGCATTCTCTTCAAAACACTCTGCCCCTGACTATCTTTCAGCTCCTGCGTCAGGCTCTCATTTTTCTGGACCAGAGCTTTGTTTTCAGCCTTCAGCGACTTAAAAGCGGATCCATATTTTTTCATTAGGGTATCCATCTTCTCCACACCCGGAATGTATTTTTCCAGGATTTTTGACATCTCTGAGGCTTTTGTTTTCGCATTAAATATGTTAATGCCCGCCAAAGCTTCTTCCAACTTCTCACGCTGTTTGTTCAGCCTGGTCATCTCCTTGAACACCCTCGGTGGAATGTGGTCTCTTCCGGTCTCACTGGCACTCATACCGCGCTCCAGCTCCGGGAACTTAGCGACCATATGCTCCCAGAAGTCATCCTGCCATTTGGTCAGTTTCTTTTTATTGCCGACGATGTCCTTGGCGCTGAGCCTCCCATCCGGTGTCAGCGGGATAAAAGAAAGGTGCATATGGGGAGTTTTCTCGTCCATATGCACCACTGCTGATACGATCGTTTTCGGATTCTGTCTGCTCTCCAGAAACGTCAATGCCTCCTGAAAGAACTCCCGGATCTCCTTTTTCTTTTCTCCCTGAAAAAATTCAGGGCTTGCTGTGAACAAAACCTCAACCAGCCTGACACTGTCGGTCCTGGTGCGGCATCCTGCTTCCGCGATCTGTCTCTCTGCCTCTGCCCGGTATTTCCGCTGCGGCTCTACCAGATGGAAATTCAGGTGAGACCTGCTTGCATCGATATCCGGATTGCTGGCGTAGGTTTCCTTGGTCCGCTCGTCATGAGCCTCAATCCGGCCGATCTCCGGACCCTTATACTTTGCAAAACGCATAATTGCATACTGTGCTGCCATATTCGTAATCTCCTTAATAAAAGCAAACTGAAAAAGTTACTGTACGTGCGTACATGCGTACCGCAGGTCAGCCTCTGCCTGAGTACACAGGTACGCACGTACGCTTGATTTCCGATATTGTTTACAGAAATGGATTATCCGGATCACAGATCTGAATTCCTTTATAACCGCGGCACCGTTTTCCTTTTCCTACACGGATGTTGTTGGTAGGCATCAGCTGATACCGCTCTGCATTCTGTGCCAGGTTGTTGGCGAAGCTCTTCATAGTAAAGGCATTCTCCGCATTGTCATCGCACCAGGTGTGATATACCTTATATAGCTCCGCAGTGCTGCTCTCCACCTCCACTACAAACTCGATATAGCCTTCCGAGGCAAGAAAATCGAAGATATTGTTGGCCTCCTTGACCGCAGCTGCGATATTGGCCGCCGCGCCTTCACTGATCGTAAAGTGGTAATCGTTGGCGATGAGGCGTTTCAGACCTTCCAGACACCAGAGGAAGATACCTTCCTTTTCCTCCAGCAGTTTCTCGACCAGGTAAGGATCATCGACACGGTCGGCCGGTCTGTCCTTCGTAGTCAGAATAATCTGCCTGCGGAAGAAGCCATCAGAACGGTCATGAAGTGCTGTCAGCACGCCGTTCCCAAAGCATAAAAACCGCACATAGAGCTGATCCTGATAGCTCTGTGCATGTTTCTTTTCCACATCCATCTTTCCTTCCGAGGTGACGATGGACTTGATATAGTTGGTCTTCTGCAGGGCATTCATATCCATATCGTCGTCCACCATCAGAAGCTTGTTGCCCTGATCCGCCCGGGCGAATTTATCATTCTCCACCTTCTGGATACTGGTCGTATTCATGGCATTCCCGAGGATACCGTTCATAACGATGCCGATCCGCGACTTTCCTTCACCGCCTCGTCCGATGATCATCATCATTTTCTGGGCCTTCGTGATGGGGATCAGGCAGTAGCCGAGGTATTCCTGCAGCGTCAGAATGTCATCTTCCTCAAGCAGCTGATGCAGGAAATCAAGCCACTTGACTGGTTTCGGGGCATCCGGGTTGTAATTCACAGGCAGCCGGTTACGACAGTACTGCTTTTCCTCTTTGAACAGGCCATTCAGATAAAGCGTGCCATTTGCCACATGAATGCGGTCCCTGTGGATCGGGATCTCTTTGGCTGCGGCGATCATCTGCAGCGCATTCCAGATATCTTTTACTTTATTGGCAACCTTGGTATCCACCCAGCCGCTGATATCCGCAAAGATCTCCTGCTTTAGAAGCGCCTCATCTGTGACCGTACCATCCTCATTAAAGAAGCTGCCGCCGATAAAGCGCATGGGATGCTTTTCAAGAAACATCGCGCAGTACAGAGGTTCCGATATCTTCAGCTCCTCGGTGATCCATACCGGTGCATCAGCAGGCAATACTTTTTTCTTCTTCATGAGACTCCTCCTTTTCAAGCCGTTTCAATCGTTTTTCCAGGTCATCGATGATTCTGTTTTTCTTAAGGCCTTCTACCAGCCGAACCCGATCCTCAAGTTCCCCAAAGGTGAGGATGTCAGCCTGATACTCGACATGGTCAAGCATCTGACAGGCTTCTACAAACCGGTCATCCCATGCCTCATCCGGACTTTGCGGTGCGTACCGCACCTTCCAGTCTTCCAGAAGATGCAGATAATCGCACAAAACCCGCTGACAGTGCACTTCTTCGTCTCGGAAGGCGCTTACCAGCGGGCGTTTCGGTTTCTTCAGTGTTGCCGCGGATGGCGGCTTGTCCGGATCCAGACCAAAGTCAGCAGCCAGCTTTCTTGCGGCCTCATAGTTACTAAGGTCGAACAGCCTTGCCGCAAGGTCGATCACATCGCCGTGGGCTCCGCAGCCGAAGCAGTAGAAATAATCCTCGTTCAGTTTCATGCTCGGTGTGTGATCATTGTGAAAAGGACAGCAGACCATGTTGTTACGGCCGATCTTCAGGCCGTAGTGACCGACAGCCTGTCTTACTGTGACGGCCGCCTTGACGGTTTCAAATAAACGCATCTCTTTTACCTCCATATTTTCTTTGGATTTTTTCATCCTGAAGTCTTATACGCAGGATTTGTGGGAGACTGCAAAAATATGGCGTTAACGGAATTCGGGCTGGTTGAAGTCTTCCGTTCTTGCAAAAATGCAAGACGATAAAGACAGCATGGGGAATACCATATATCATCTACAGGGATACTTGATATTATTCAGCAAATAGAATATAATGTTGCAGTGAAAACTACTGATGATTCCTATACCATGAACAGGCACAGAAAGGCATATACGGAGAAGCATTATGAAATATTTGTCAACTATCGAAATCGGAGAAAAATGGGGCTTGTCTTCCAGACGTGTTGCGATCCTCTGCTCAGAAGGTCGCATCGAGGGCGCCATGCGCGCAGGCAAGATGTGGATCATTCCGGAGGATGCGGTAAAGCCTGCCGATGCGAGATACCGCGGTGTTGAAAAGATAAATGTAAACGAGGTGAGTGAAAATGGCTGAGAGCCAGAATATCGAATGGAAAGAGTCCTGGCGGGATGACTATCTCAAATGGATCTGTGGCTTTGCCAATGCGCAGGGCGGCAAAATATATATCGGAATCAAAGATGACGGAACTGTTATCGGCGTGGGCAACAGTAAAAAGCTTCTTGAGGACATACCGAACAAAATTCGGGATACTTTAGGCATCCTTGCGGATGTGAACCTCCATGAAAAGGACGGGAAGGAATATCTGGAGATCGTTGTTGCTCCCAGCAGTTTTCCTGTCAGTTTCAAAGGCGAATTTCACTACCGCAGCGGCAGCACGAAGCAGCAGCTGACCGGCATCGCCCTTTCGGATTTCATCATGAAAAAGGCCGGTGTGCACTGGGAAGACGCCTTCGTGGATGGTGTGAGCATGGACGATGTCGACGGTGACAGCATCCGGATATTTAAGCGTGAGGCAAGACGCTGCAAACGTATGAAGCCAGAGGATCTGAATGTTCCCACAGAGGAGTTGCTGGAAAAGCTGCATCTTGCAGAAAATGGCAAGCTGAAGCGCTCGGCAGTGCTTCTGTTCACTGATAAGGGCGAGATGGTTCAGACCGGCAGCTATGCTAAGGTAGGGCGCTTCGGCGTCGGTTCCGATCTTCAGTATCAGGATCTGTTTGAAGGCTCCCTGATCAATACCGCGGATAAGATCATTGATGTGATCTACCTGAAGTATCTGAAGGCGGCCATCACCTACGAGCATGACCGCCGTGTGGAAACTTACCCCTATGCAAGAGATGCCATCCGGGAAGCGATTTACAACGCACTGGTCCATAACTGCTATATGTTCGGAACCCCAATCCAGATCCGCATCGGCGATGAGGAAATGCGCATCAGCAATTCCTGCATCCTGCCCTCCGGCTGGACTCTTGATACCTTGCTGGGACCGCATACCTCTGAGCCGTATAATCCCAACATTGCAAAGGTATTCTATCTCGCGGGATATATTGAGACCTGGGGACGCGGTGTAGAGAAAATATTTGATACCTGCGAAGAACTGGGAGCGCCAACACCGGAGTATGAACTTTTGGGCCATGGTGTTACGGTCAGATTCCCTGCGCTCCAAAGCGCCATTTCTAAT
>JAUNNP010000173.1 GCA_030531385.1 Eubacteriales bacterium | reverse complement strand
TAAATGCTTACATCATCATCCCGGGATTGCCGGCCGGCATTGGCGGTTCCGGAGCAGGGATGTCTGCTACGGCTGCTTCTGTAGTGAGCATGGTCGATGCAATCGATACAGCATTCTGAAGTGCCGATCTTGTTACCTTTGCAGGATCGATGATGCCTGCCTCTACCATGTCAACATACTCCTCGTTGTAAGCATCGAAGCCTACGCCCTTCTTTGACTCCTTGACCTTATTTACGATCACTGAGCCGTCAAGACCTGCGTTCTCTGCGATTCTGTAGAGCGGTGCATCAAGTGCCTTAAGGATGATCTGCGCACCTGTCTTCTCGTCGCCCTCGAGCTTCTTAACGACATCTGCGACCTTCTTGCTTGCCTGGATGTAAGCTGTTCCGCCGCCTGCTACGATACCCTCTTCCACTGCAGCTCTTGTTGCATTGAGAGCATCCTCCATGCGGAGCTTGGCTTCCTTCATCTCTGTCTCGGTAGCAGCACCAACTCTGATAACTGCAACTCCGCCTGAAAGCTTTGCAACTCTCTCCTGAAGCTTCTCCTTGTCGAACTCAGATGTAGAAACAGCGATCTGGTTCTTGATCTGTCCGATTCTGTCCTTGATTGCAGTCTTTGTGCCTGCGCCGTCAACGATGATAGTGTTCTCCTTGGTAGTGCGGACTGTCTTTGCACGTCCGAGCATATCCATTGTTGTGTCCTTAAGCTCAAGGCCAAGGTCGCTTGAAACTACTTCGCCGCCTGTAAGGATAGCGATGTCCTTAAGCATCTCCTTACGTCTGTCGCCATAGCCCGGAGCCTTAACTGCAACCACCTTGAAGGTACCGCGGAGGCTGTTAACGATAAGTGTTGTCAGAGCCTCTCCCTCAATATCCTCAGCGATGATAAGGAGCTTAGCGCCCATCTTTACGATATTCTCAAGGATAGGAAGGATGTCCTGAACATTTGAGATTTTCTTATCTGTGATAAGAATGAACGGATCGTCAAGGACTGCCTCCATCTTCTCAAGGTCTGTGCACATATAAGCTGAAAGATATCCTCTGTCAAACTGCATACCTTCTACAAGGTCAAGCTCTGTCTGCATTGTCTTTGACTCTTCGATAGTGATGACGCCGTCCTTGGAAACCTTCTCCATAGCGTCTGCAACCATCTCGCCTACTGCATCGTCAGAAGCTGAAATAGCTGCTACACGGGTGATCTGCTGTCTGCCGTTGACCTTCTTGGCCATATCCTCGATAGACTCAACAGCAGCGTCAACTGCCTTCTTCATACCCTTTCTCATAACGATCGGGTTAGCGCCTGCCGCGAGGTTCTTCATTCCCTCATTAACGATAGCCTGTGCAAGAACTGTAGCTGTTGTTGTTCCGTCGCCGGCTGCATCATTTGTCTTGGTTGCAACCTCCTTAACAAGCTGAGCACCCATGTTCTCATAAGCATCCTCAAGCTCGATCTCCTTGGCGATGGTAACACCGTCGTTAGTGATGAGCGGTGAACCGAACTTCTTGTCAAGAATAACATTTCTGCCCTTAGGTCCAAGTGTAACTCTTACTGTATCCGCAAGCTTGTTAACACCGATCTCCATCGACTTGCGGGCATCTACTCCATATTTAATATCTTTTGCCATTTCTATACCTCTTTGTTTTAAATTACTTTATGATAGCAAGGATGTCGCTCTGCTTAACGATAAGGAATTTCTCCTTGTCGAGCTCTACCTCTGTTCCGGCATACTTTGAATATACGACCTTATCGCCGGGCTTGACCTGCATCTTGATCTCCTTACCGTCAACGATTCCTCCGGGGCCTGCGGCAACGACCTCGCCCTGACCCGGCTTCTCCTTATCCTGACCTGTAATGATGATGCCTGAAGCTGTTGTCTCTTCGTTCTGAACTTTCTTTAATACTACCTTATCATCCAATGGAACTAACTTCATATGTTAAAACCTCCTTATAATTTCTTCAAACGAGACACATTATATGACTGTTTGTTAGCAAAGTCAACCTTCGAGTGCTAAAATTTTTATAAACTTCATTGTATCTCCCATCCTAATGTGTTATGATGACGACTGCAAAGATATCCAAACAGGGTGTGCATTGGGAATGAGGCTTCGTTTTCCGCCCCGGTAACCCACTCATAAAAGAAAGGAGTTCACTATGTTGAAATTTGCATTATCAGCAATCTTAGGCTATTTTGTCATAATTGCCGTTTATTATGTACTTTGTGTTATAGGAAACTGGAAGATGTTTGAGAAGATGTCGGAGCCCGGATGGAAGTCCCTGATCCCGCTTTACAGCGACTACACTATTTATAAGGACTGCTGGAACACATCAGCGTTCTGGGGCTTTCTCGCAGCTTCGGTCATCACAGCGGTAGGATCACAGTACAGCGATGCAAGTGCTGCCATCGGCATGCTAGTAAGCCTTGCGTCAATGGCAAGCTGTGTTGTCTGCATATTATGCAACATCAAGCTGTCAAGGTCGTTTGGACATGGGTATCTCTTTGCCTTCGGTCTTACCTTCCTCCGTCCTATCTTCCTTATGATCCTTGGATTTGGCGAAAGTCAGTACTACGGCAACACAAGCTATTGATGCCTGATGCCGGCTGGCACTTAACGCAGCGCAAACCTAAAAAGCAGGCCGCCTCACGGCGGCCTGTACTTATTTTAACTGAGTTTCAAATTCATGAGCTCCAGCACTCTCTGCCCCGGCCCAAAGCTTCCGATAAGCTTTACGGCGATGACAGGGATCACCGCGCTGAGCACGCTGCTTACTGTCATTATAAGGAAAATAGTGAGCGGATCTACGCTCAGCACCTTCAGCATTACGATACCGATAAAGGCTCCGAGCGGCTGTGACAATAGATAGATCACGAAGGAATTCCTGCCAAGATACAGCATCAACCGCCGCACCGCGCTGTCCTTTCCTTCAATTTGCTTTG
>JAUNNP010000172.1 GCA_030531385.1 Eubacteriales bacterium | reverse complement strand
AGAAGTTCGGATATAATCTTGACGGACCAAATCACAGTCTTACTGTTGGAAATGCCTCAGATACGAATAACTATGAGATACGGGTCTCGTACAAGGCATACGATCCGTATTATTTCGATAATATTGCCCCGGGACCTTCGCAGGGCGTCATGACGGTAAAGGATATGACCATAGAGGCCATGCGCGCCATGGCAGAATACTATGCCTTGAGAAGCACTTATGGCTCAGCAGAAACCAATTTCCTGTACTTCGCGTTTTATGAAAACAATAACAATGAAGAGTTCACGCTTACAAATGTCGGAGATATGTCCGACAGAATAGATACTTTTGGAAAATATCTGACGGTATCGGGCGATCTGTCGGTAAGGACCAATATAGAGCCTCAGCCGGCAGATTATATTCCGGACACCAAAACCTTTGAGTTTGCAAACACAGATGGAAATGTTTTTGAAATAGGCATTGATACCCTGTATCTTTATAATGACAGATACAGGGCCGCCTCCGACAGCTATGAGGGATATGTAAAGAGAGCATATTACTGGCTGGCAGCCATGATAGCAGGAGCCTTGATGACTCTTATAACTCTTGTTCCGGTTGTAAGAGATACCGATGTGCAGAAGCAGAACAAGTATTTCCGCATGGACAAGCTTCCTATAGAGGGAATGACTGTGCTGCTTGCTTTCGCGGCGGTCTGCGTTTATGGAGTCATAAGAGCAGGGCTTTATAATGTCATGGAGGTGCTTGCGGAAGAAGGCACCTGGAACTTCTGGTGCAAGACAGTAAAGATGGTGATCGTATATGTATTCTGCGTTATCATTCTCTGTTCTATGTACAGAAGAGCCTATCAGGGCGGAGTGTTTAAAAATTCACTCGTTAACCGCGCCATGATAGCGCTGACTGATGACAATGATAATGCCGTATGGACCACAGCGCTCAGCTTTGCGATTTTCCTTTCTGTAAATGCTGTCTGCATTGCGGGCATAGTATGGTGCTTTATAAATCGCGATGTTACAAGATTTTATGTTTTTGGCGCATTGATACTGGCAGCTGTTGCCATAGTATTTAATATTTTCGCCTTTGTAAAAATGTACGGCAGGGTAAGGCAGAGGCTGGCACTTAACAACGCATTGAAGCGCATATCCGAGGGAGATGTCGAATATGAAGTGCCGGAGGCTGAATTTACGGGTTCGGAGCTTGAAGCCGCAAGAAGCATTAACAGCATCTCCGTGGGACTTGGGCATGCCATAAATGAACAGGTAAAGGCCGACAGGCTAAAGGCAGACCTTATCACAAACGTTTCACATGATATTAAGACCCCGCTTACATCCATTATTAACTATGTGGACCTTATAAAGAGGGAAAATATAGATAATGAAAAGGTTCATGAGTATATAGATGTTCTCGACAGAAAATCAGCAAGACTTAAAAAGCTTACCGAGGATCTGGTGGAGGCCTCCAAGGCCAGCTCGGGCAATGTTAAGCTCGAGATGAACCGTCTCGATATGGCAGAGCTTGCAGGACAGGCCGGCGGTGAATTTGATGATAAGTTCGCGGCAAGAAGGCTTGAGCTTAACCTCAGCGTGCCCGGCGAGGCGGCTCTTATATGGGCAGACGGAAGACATCTCTGGAGAGTTTTTGAGAATCTCTACAACAATGCAGCCAAATATGCCATGGAGGGAACCAGGATCTATGCCGAGGTCGTAAAAGAAGGCGGCGATGTCATTTTCCGCATAAAAAATGTTTCACAGGATAAGCTCAATATTTCACCGGACGAGCTTACCGAGCGTTTTATCCGCGGCGATGTTTCAAGAAGCACAGAGGGCTCGGGACTTGGCTTAAGCATTGCAAAGAGCCTTACCTCGCTTATGGGCGGAAAGCTTATTATAGAGATAGACGGAGACCTTTACAAGGCGAGTGTGGTATTCCCCGAATATGCCGGACAGGCAGAGATGGTCGAGGACGCAAATATTACGATAGGTTGATCTGATGAGAATAAGACATATAAAGGGTGTTGAGGAAATGATAGCGGCAGAGCCGCTTATAATTCAAAAGCCCGAGGAATACAAAGGAAAATGGCGCTCTGAGATATTTGGGAATGATAAGCCCATATATCTTGAGGTTGGCATGGGCATGGGAACATTCATCAGAACACACAGCTTCCTGCACCCGGATATAAATTACATTGGATTTGAGCTTAATACCTCAGTTATGTACAAGGCTGTGACGAGGTATAAAAAAGAGCTCGAAGAAAGAATGAACAAGGCGGAAAGTGCTGAGGACGCGGAAGGCGCTAAGATCGCGGAAAACGTCAAGGAGAGGGCATCCGGCGCAGGACCGGCCTTTAAAAATCTCCGCTTCATAAGGAGCAACGCAAGATTCCTTGAGGAGTATTTTGAAAAGGATGAGATAGACAGGATCTATCTTAATTTCTCAGACCCCTGGCCAAAGGAAAGATCTGCGGGAAGAAGACTTACATCACCGCAGTTTCTGAAGCTGTATGAACAGATACTAAAGGCTGACGGAGTCATTGAATTCAAGACAGATAACCGCGGACTCTTTGACTATTCCGTGGAAACCATTCCCGCAAGCGGATGGAGGATCGATGCGATCACCTATGATCTGCATAATGATCCTGAGATGAACGCCGGCAACATTATGACCGAGTATGAGGAGAAATTTTCTTCCAAGGGCAATCCGATATACAAGCTTATTGCCTGCATGGTGCCGGCAGGGAATATGCCGGAGCAGAAAGAAGATAAAAAATAAGTTCTTGTGAATGTCACCTGTGAAGATAAAAAAATTCAAGTTTCTTGTTGACAGAAATAAAACCTTGATGTATTATATGGAAGTCGCTTGAAAAAGCGACAAGCTACGCGCCTTTAGCTCAGTTGGTAGAGCACCTGACTCTTAATCAGGGTGTCCAGGGTTCGAGTCCCTGAAGGCG
>JAUNNP010000171.1 GCA_030531385.1 Eubacteriales bacterium | reverse complement strand
TCTTAATCTTGCATCGAAATATTCCTGTACAAACATACTTATTTCCGGTATTTCGCAGACAGTAAGCTCGGGAAC
This sequence comes from Eubacteriales bacterium, assembly GCA_030531385.1. Taxonomy (GTDB): domain Bacteria; phylum Bacillota; class Clostridia; order Lachnospirales; family Lachnospiraceae; genus Avilachnospira. The sequence goes on along the minus strand of JAUNNP010000171.1, from coordinate 2,976 downwards.
CGCCTCTGCCGCAGTCCTTTCGGCCTCAGCTATTGACTGGCTTTCTGATTCCGCTATTGAAGCCTCGATGGACTGAGCCTCCTCATCGGCCGCCCGTTTCCTCGCTGCTGACAAAGAGGCAAATGCTTCCACAGCCAGAATGACAACAACAGCAATGCCTATAACAAGCTTTTTGTCAATTGGAGTTCCGGCCCGTGACACTCTTCTGCTTCTATTTTTATTATCGTTAGATAGATCCATTTTACCTGCCTTTATACTATTATGAGGTCTTTTGTGCAATTCCCGAAATAGTACTTAGCCAACCTTCTCGACATATACACCGTTGGCATCAACTCTGTACTTTCCGTCGATAGTTGTATTTGTAGCCATAACTCCGTTAGCCTGGAGATAATATGACTTGTTGTTCTGTGTTACCCACTTGCCGCTTACCATTGCGCCGTTTTCAGGATTGAAATAGTAATAAGCTGAGTTGGAGAACTGCTTCCAGCCTGTGCACATAATGCTGTCACTGCCGAAGAAATAAGTATTTCCGTTAACATCGAGCCATTCATTTGTGCAGTAGCTTCCGTCTGCCTTCTTATACTTCCAGGTGCCATTGCTGAGCTGCTCCCACTTTCCGGAAGCTGTTGTTGTCGTCTGTGCTGCTGAGGCTGCTACTGTGCTTCCCGGTACACTTGCTGTAGCTGATGCTGCTGTCGTAACTGTTGAAGCTGTGCCGGCTGAAGCATTTGCCCCTATAAGCTGCTTTCCATATTCGAAAAGCTTCTTTGAGTCTTCATAATGTGACTGATTTGCCTTAAGCACTACAGCAATAAGCGTATGGCCATTATAAGAGATACCTCCGGCGAGGCAATTGAGGGCCTTTGAGGTATAACCTGTCTTTCCGCCAATGTAATTTGGGTAGGCCTGTGTTCCGCCATTTGCCATCTTGTTTCCTGTCTGGATGGTAAGAGAGCCTCTGCTTGATGTAGCCGGAAGTGTGTAGCTTGTCTGCTGCAGAATATTCCTTATCTCGGCATTGTTAAGTGCCGCAGCTGTAATGATCGCCATATCGACTGCTGTCGTGTAGTGGCTTGTCGAATTAAGTCCCGAGGCATTTACGAAGCTGCTGCCGGTGCAGCCGAGCTCTCTTGCCCTCTGATTCATAAGCTCTGCAAATGCTGATTGTGAACCCGATACCGCCTCGGCAAGACCGTTTGCGACATCGCAGGCTGACTTTAAAAGCATCGCATACATCGCATCCTTGACAGTCATCCTGTCTCCCGCCTTCATATCAACTGTAACAGCGCCGCTCTCAAGGTTATTGACCGCAGATGCGTTAAAGGTGATAGTATCTGCCATATTAAGTCTCTCTGCAACTAAAAGAGCTGTAAGAAGCTTGGTCGTTGATGCCGGATACATAGAAGCTGTTCCGTTTTTCTGGAAAAGGATCTGGTTAGTGGTGGCATCATAAAGCACTGCTGCCTCTGCTGTTATAGCCGGCTGCGCGATACCAGTATTGGTATTTACAGTTGACGGCGCAGCTGCTGCAGCGGTCGTTGAGCCGGATGCTGTGGATGTGGACGCGGATGCCGTCATGCTTCCTCCGGGTCCCATCGCACTGTTATTATTGTATGCTGACTTATCGTCTGCTCCGATAATGAGGTAGCCCTCGCTTGTCAGATCCTTTGTTCCGGTCGGGCCTGTCTGGCTTATAATGCCGGCCTTTGTGCCATTGCTGTTTGTGGTGAATGTAAAGACCTGTGAATAAGTGGTGTCGGCAACAGCTCCGGCTGTGGTTATGCCTGAAGAGGCTGCTGTGCCTGATGCCGTGTTTCCGGCACTCGGTGAGCTTGCTGTTACCGTGTCAGCGAATGCTGCCTGACTGAACACAAGCATTGCTGCAAGTGAAATTGCTGTTGTTCTGAGAATTTTTTTATACATTGCTGTCCTCCTTGGTATCATCAGGTCCTTCCTGCACTGCATCAGCATTCTCCGCTGCGGTGTTTTCCGCTGCTTCAGCGCCTTCAGCCCCGGCAGCTTCATCGCGGACCTCATGAAGAATCTGCATGAATTCCTTACCGGTGATAGTTTCCTTTTCGATAAGATATTCCGCGATCTTGTGAAGTTCATTTAAATTATCATTAAGAATACGCTTGGCCTCCTCATAGGATGCTGCCAGCATTTTCATAACTTCCCTGTCTATTTCTGTGGCTGTTTCGTCTCCGCACTCGAGGCTCGTCCTTCCCGTGAGATACATATCCTGTACCTTGGCAAGTCCCATGAGTCCAAACTTTTCACTCATGCCGAAACGCGTGATCATATTGCGGGCAAGATCCGTTGCCTTCTCGATATCATTGGCCGCTCCGGTGGTGACTGTGTCAAAGATAAGCTCCTCTGCAGCTCTTCCTCCGAGTGTGGTCACCAGCATAGCCTCAAGTTCCTTTTTGGTATTGAGGTATTTTTCCTCCTCAGGGACCTGCATAACATATCCGAGAGCTCCCATGGTCCTCGGTACGATGGTGATCTTCTGAACCGGCTCCGCGTCCTTTTGTACCGCGGCAATAAGCGCGTGTCCGACTTCGTGATAGGACACGATCCTTCTTTCTTCCTGTGAAAGTATCCTGTCTTTTTTCTCTTTTCCGACAAGCACTACTTCGACCGCCTCAAAAAGGTCCTTCTGGCTTACGGCCTCTCTGCCGTTCTTGACAGCATTGATGGCTGCTTCATTTACCATGTTCGCAAGATCCGCGCCAACAGCTCCGCTGGTAGCAAGACCTATCTCATCAAAATCAACTGTGCTGTCAAGCTTAACATCACGCGAATGCACCTTAAGGATGTTGACTCTGCCCTTAAGATCCGGCTTTTCAACTATGATCCTCCGGTCAAAACGGCCCGGTCTTAAAAGTGCCGGATCAAGGATCTCCGGTCTGTTTGTGGCGCCGAGTACCATGATTCCCCTTGCAGGGTCAAAGCCGTCCATCTCGGAAAGAAGCT
>JAUNNP010000170.1 GCA_030531385.1 Eubacteriales bacterium | reverse complement strand
AGTCTAAGGCCGAGGTCTCAAAGCTCTTTGAGGACTGCCCGATGTATCCGCAGTGCCTGAAGAATGTAAGGGTCGGAGATAAGGATGCCGCTATGAATGATCCGGAGATCCTTGCCGCGGTCGACAGGGCTGCCGGGGCTCTCGGAGATTCGGGACGCATACTCTATAGGGCATCGGGTACCGAGCCGCTTGTACGTGTCATGGTCGAGGCCGGCACTACGGATGAATGCGAAAAGTATGTTAACGATGTCATTGCCGCGATCTATAAGAGCGGCTATGCTGTCGGATGAATATAGCCTGTAACTAACGCCGGATGAATATAGTTTATAATTGCAATGATAAATTTGCGGTGCATACCGCTGTCAGCATTACCTCACTTTTTGAGCATAACAAATCTGCCGATGAAATAAATGTATACATCCTCGGCAACGGGGTAAGGAATTTAAGCATTTCCCGCTTTGATGAGACCGCGGCAAGATACGGAAGGGCCATCCAAGTCATCGATCTTAAGGATTATGAGACAGTGCTTAAGCTGATGCTGGGGAAGGCACCGGACACCGGAAGCTTTGACGTTACTGTGCTTGCGCGGCTTTTTGCGCCGTCGCACCTTCCGGACGAGGTCTCGCGATTTTTGTATCTGGATGCGGATACGGTCGTGCTAGGAGATATTTCGGAGCTCTATGATACGGAGCTTTCGGGAAATGTCTGCGCCATGGCGGCTGAGCCTACTATCTATGCTGATACGAGGGAGCGCCTGGGACTTGGAGCCGCAGACCCGTATTTTAACAGCGGAATGCTGCTCGTGGACCGCATTGCCTGGGAGAGGGAACGGATAACGGCTGAGTGCATGGACTTTTATAAGTCTGTGAATGCAGGGGCTTTAAGCTTTCCGGATCAGGATATCATGAATTTCGTGCTTAAGGGCCGCATAAAGCATGTATGGCAGGGCTATAATTTCTTTTCAAATTATGCTTATCAGAGCTATGGTAATTTGTGCGCTGAGGCTCCGTGGTACAGTGCGCTTATGTCAAAGGATGATTTTGAAGGCGCAAAGGCGGGGCCTAAGGTCGTGCATTTTGCAGGCGCAGAGCGCCCCTGGATAAAAGGAAATTTTAATCCATATAAGAATGAATATGAAAAGTATCTCGCTATGACGCCGTGGGCCGGTGAGCCAAAGCTTGAGGGACAGGAGACCAAGATGCTCATGTATCACTGCATGAATCTTGTGACAAAGCTTTGCCCGCCCGCAAGGAGAGTGATCTCGGCATTTTACTACAATATGAAGATTAGAGGCAGGTCTTGAATACAGCAGCTGTGATCCTTAATTACAACGATACGGAGGGGACCGTTGATGCGGTAAAACGCATTAACGGCTTTTTCTGTTTCGATGAGATAATCGTTGTGGACAATGCTTCGCCGGATGGCAGCGCAGAAAGGCTGGAGTCAGCATTTTCCGGCATGGATAAGGTATGGCTCGTAAAGGCAGAAAAAAACGGCGGCTACGGCTGCGGCAATAACCTCGGCATCAGATATGCCGCGGAGCACTTCGGGGCGGAGCTTGCGCTCATCGCAAATCCGGACGCGATATTTGACGAGACTCTTATTAAGGATATGGCAGCGGTTTTTTCTGCAAATGCTGACACCGGAGCAGTCGGCGCCGTTATGAAGCCGCGGCAGGAGGCCGGTGTGCATACGAGAGCCGCAGGACGGGCGGCAGACATCAGCTGCGAGGAATATATCCTGTCAGGATGGAAGAGGCGCGGACCGCTTTCCACTATTGCGGCGGGCGCGCCTTTATTAAGGCGTCTTATGAAGGGAATGCTTAATTACCCCGATTCCTATTATGAAGGAAGTGATGACCCGGCAGAAGCTGCAGAAGCTGCAAAAAGCACTGCAGGTGCAACCGGCAGCGTGTGTGCCGGGGGAGCGGTAAGGGTATATGCCGTTCACGGGTCACTCCTTATGGTTTCGGTAGAAAGATTCCTTAAGTGCAAAGGCTATGACGAAAATATCTTCCTTTACGGAGAGGAAAATGTTCTTGCGGAAAAATTCCTTAAGGCCGGCTTTTCGACTCTCCTGCTTAAGGAGACCTATGAGCATGAGGGGTCAAAGAGCATCACGGGCTCGGGCCTTGGTGCCGTAAAACGCCAGAAGCTCCGGGGCCGCTCTGAGCTATATTTTATAAAGAACTATTTAAATGCCGGGAAGCTCAGCATGGCGGCTGCCCGTATCCTTCAGGCAGCAGTACTCTTCGAAACAAGGCTTGCTGTAATGCTGCACCTTATCTGATGCTTAGGATCGATTTGAAAAGATATGAATAGTGAACCGCTTATAAGTGTAATAATGCCATCCTACAACTCAGCCCTTACGATAAGGAGGGCTGTGCTTTCTGTTGCCCGGCAGACATATAAAAATACTGAGATCATTGTCGTGGACAACAGCTCTGCGGATAATACGGCGGAGGCAGTAAAAGAAATGCAGGCTGAGCTTGGCGGGAGGCTTAAGCTCATCGTGCAGCCAAATACCGGTGTGTCTTCCGCAAGAAATACAGGTATCAGGGAGGCTAAGGGAGAGTACTTTGTTTCACTGGACTCTGATGATTATTACGAGCCTGAAACTATCAGAACTCTTTATGAGGCGCTGACAGGGGACGCTTCCGACGTGGCCATATGCGGAATGCGAAAGGTATATGAGGATGGTGAGACCCCAAATGAGGAGCTTGCGCCGGAAGGGCGCTTTAAGGGAACACTTAAGGAATTTTTAGGCAGCAGCTTTACCGCGCTTTATGACCTTCATCTTATCCAGACGCATTCCAACAAGCTTTATAAGGCAGAGGTCATAAGGAACGGCAGCATTTACTATAATGAAGAGCTCGCGGTAAATGAGGACATCGATTTTGTGATGAGATATCTTGCGGCATGCGAAAGGGTGAGTGTCGTGCAGGATATTTTCCTTAATTATGTCCAGCATAAAAAGGGGCAGAGCCTTATAAATACTTTCCAGCCGCATGGACTTAAGGGCGCGCTTATCGTGCTCGGAAGCTGGATGAAGCTCTCGGAAAAGGCCGGAGCCTCCGAAGAAACCAAGTCGGCAATGGATGA
>JAUNNP010000042.1 GCA_030531385.1 Eubacteriales bacterium | reverse complement strand
CCTACAAGGTGGAAGTTAGTCTTACAAAGTGGAATTAACTTTTACAAGTGACACGCAAGGAATAGACCGGCTTCAGGCTTCAGGCTGTATTTCGGGCACTTTTAAAAAGCCTGCTCCCCACGGTCGGTCTTTCCATTAACCAATATTCAGTTGTCTTTTCAGGCAGTACTGCAGATACAGCCGATGATACTGTCAATTACCTTACTGTTATTTTATCGAGTCTGATTTCACTTATCTCGCCAGACTCATTCGTCACAATATCAGACATATAAAACTGATTTGCTCCGTCCGGTGTTCTCTCAGCAAGCATGAAGATTTGTTTCCAATCCTTTTCCGGCAGCTGCCGGTCATCAATGGTTATCCTGACGCCACTCGCCTTGTAGTTTTTCAGCTGCTTGAGATAATCCCGCTGTTCCTCTGTTAAAGGAGTTTTATGAGGTTTTTTCTGAGTTCTCTTTCCCGACAAGTTATCATTTGCCATATATTTCCTCCTGTATTCGGTTATGCAGCCGATACCTGAAAATCGTGACACCTTAGTATCTTCTTTACCGGCAATGGCTGTTTATCCGGCGCTGCTGACCGATCTGGAGTATCTGCCGCTTTCAGCCTAGTGATCTGGAGAATTTTCCGATGTTGCAGAATGGTGATAGATCATGGATCATAGACTAGATTGCTTAGACGCGGAATAGAAGTGAACTGCCCATAGTTGTTCCGCATTTACATTATGTATGAAAAATCTGTTATGTTCAATGTCCTTAAAAAGACAAGGTTTACATAAGTTTGTAATCCTGAAATTTTTGTAAACTTATTCCTTGCAATTGATATCTTTGGAAATTTGTTGTATTATAGAAAAACTAAAAGGAGAGCTATGAGAATAGAGAGAATCAATGAAAATTCCATAAAATGCACACTTACAAGCTTTGACTTAAGCGTGCGCAACCTCAACCTTCGTGAATTGGCTTACGGTTCGGATAAAGCTAAAAAGCTTTTTGATGAAATGATGACAAAGGCCAGCAACGAGGTCGGTTTTCATGTGGAAAATACCCCTATCATGATCGAGGCGATCCCCATGAGCAGCGACTCCATACAGCTTATCATATCAAAGGTATCCGATCCTGAGGAGCTTGACACCAGATTCTCAAGATTTACCCAGAACCCGGGACTAAAGAAGGAGGCTGAAAACTGGATAAATAAACTGGCTTCCGCACTGCTCGAAGGATCTGACGGGTTGGCCGAACAGATAAAGAAGCTGGAAGCTTCCGGCGCACCAAAGCAGACAGCCGCATCTTCAGATAATAATAAGAATACGGCACCGCATCCCGGCAACAGCGTGCCATTCAGAGCCTTTCAGTTTGACGATCTCGACAGAGTAATAGATGCTTCAAGGGCTGCCGCTTCTTTCAAGGGAATAAGCGCACTTTATAAAAGCAGCTTCGACGGACATTATGTTCTTGTTATTGAAAGCAGAGAAACGCCTGCCGAAGATTTTTCAAGAGCCTGCAATGTCATTGCCGAGTATGGACGCATGATAAAAACCGTCCAGAACACACTCTCGTATTACGAAGAGCATTACATAACCGTTTCCAAAGGCAATGCCATTGGAAAATTAGGAAAATTATAATAAGCAGGGAGGATTTTAATATGTCGATCAATAAAGATATGCGTATAGGTGAGCTTCTTACACTTGAGCATGCCAACATTATTGCAGCCGCACTCATGAATTCCGGAATGCATTGTCTTGGATGCCCGGCTTCGCAGATGGAGACTCTTGAGGAAGCATGCATGGTTCACGGCATTAACTGTGATACACTTATATCTCAGCTCAACGAAGTTTTAAGCGGCATGCCTGCAGCAAATTGATTATAGCTTCATATATTCTAATGGCGGATGTCTTAGGACACCCGCCATTATTTGTTGATTGATTATTTGTTGATAGAAGATCAAGCCTTGATAGCGCCCATAGGACATGCTGACTCACAAGCTCCGCAATCGATGCATGCGCCTGCATCTACTACATACTTTCCATCTCCCTCAGTAATAGCGCCAACAGGGCATGAACCTGCGCAGCTTCCGCATGATACGCATGAATCGTCAATTGTATGTGTCATAATAAGTTCCTCCTTAAAAATAAACAATATTTTTTGTTGATATTTTAAATTATACGGCTATACTACCCCATGACTCCGATGTTAGTCAAGAACAACTCTTGTTAGCCTAAAACAACAGTTTCTGCCTGTTATCAGCATGATTTTTTTGCAAATGATCACTTATGTGATATAATTCTTTAGAGGAATACTAATGTCATAAAATATTTTGAGGCTTTTTATGAGAAACAGGAAAAATTCATCTTATTCACTTGTGCTTTATCTCAGATGGCCATTGATGCTGTCGATACTGCTTATATTCATGAATCTGATCCTATTGGCTGTAGACCGCAGGGCTGCCGCTGCCATGGGAGTGTTTACGATCATATTTGTTGCTGTTTCATTCTTCCTTTATTTATACAGCAAACGCGGAATATATACAGGGCTTATTGATTTTACGCAGAGCTTCGGAAGCGCTGAATCAAGAATACTTAATAACTTAAACGATCCTATTGCCATCTGCGATACAAAGGGAAACCTTATCTGGACCAATTATTCCTTTGAGACACTATTTGGCGGCGCCTCACTGACAGCCAGCATCCAGAACATTTTTCCTGATATTACCGGGCAGATACTTGGAGAGCTTACCGATGACGCTCTGATACACAGCTCTTATTCAGACAACAGATATCTTATAGAGATGCATCCCGAAGTCATTTCCGGTGATGCTGACGAGACAGCAGGGGATGATGCTGACAATAATGAAATATCGGGACTATTTGGTTCTTCGGATACGCAGATCATTCTTATCTCAGTTTCAGATGAGACCGAGCTCGTTCAGTACAAGAAAGATTATGTTGATAAGCGTCCGTGTGAAGGCCTTATCTACCTTGATAACTATGACGAGGCCCTGGCATCCGTAGAGGACACCCGCCGTAGTCTGCTTACCGCGCTTGTTGACCGGCGCATAAGCAACTATATTTTATCCCTTAACGGCATAGTCAAAAAGCTCGAGAAGGATAAATACCTCTTTTTTATGAATGACATAGATGCCCGGGAAATGATCCGTGACCGCTTCTCTATTCTTGAGGGTATTAAAGGGATCAATATCGGCAACGAACTTTCAATGACACTCAGTATAGGTGTCGGCCGAGGAGGAAATACCTACAATGAGTGCTATGACTTCGCCGCAGCAGCCATTGATCTTGCGCTTGGAAGAGGCGGAGACCAGGCTATAGTCAAGGACCCCGAAAACGTTACCTATTTCGGCGGAAAATCCATGGCGCCCGAAAAGAATGCCAGAGTTAAGGCACGCGTCAAGGCTCTCGCTTTCAGGGAACTGCTTTCTGCCAATGATAAGCTCCTTGTCATGGGACATAAAAACGGTGATGCGGACAGCCTTGGCGCTTCCATCGGTATATGGAAAATAGCCAAGAGCTATGGCAAGACCGCGCATATCGTCCTTAACAGCCCCAGTAAATCGCTTGAACCGCTTTACAAGCTCTTCGCCAATAATCCGGATTATCCCGATGATCTTTTTATAAGCGGAGACAAAGCGCTTAATATCATTGATGATACGACCATAGTTACCGTGGTCGATGTTAACAGACCCAGTTTTACTGAGGAGCCCCGTCTTCTCCAGAGCGCTGCCACGGTCGTTGTCATTGACCACCACCGCAAGGGTACCGAATTCATTGAGAATGCTGCCCTCACATATGTCGAGCCGTATGCATCCTCCGCTTGTGAGATGACAACTGAAATAATACAGTATATAGACGACACGACTACTGTGACGCCCCTTGAAGCTGATGCCCTGTACAGCGGAATGGTGATAGATACACAAAATTTCATAAACCAGACCGGTGTCAGGACCTTTGAATCAGCTGCTTATTTAAGAAGAAAGGGCGCTTCCACAGTCAGGATAAGGAAACTATTCAGAGATAATTACAACGATTTCAAAGCAAAGGCCGGGGCTATAGATTCATCCGAAATATATAAAAGCGTATTTGCAATCGGAGTGTTGGATCCGACAGGAGTGGCATCCCCAACTGTTACCGGTGCACAGGCAGCCAACAGCCTTCTCAGTGTTAACGGAATAAAAGCGGCTGTTGTCCTGACCCCTTATAATGACCAGATATTCGTTTCAGCAAGAAGCATTGATGAGGTAAATGTACAGGTCATGATGGAACGCATAGGTGGTGGCGGACATATATCTGTTGCCGGTGCCCAGCTTAAACACATGACCATTGAAGAAGCAAAAGCGGAAATATTCGAAGTTATTGATAATATGATAGAAGAAGGAGAGATTTCTTAATATGCAGGTTATTTTGATCACAGATGTAAAAAGCCTTGGAAAAAAGGGCACTATAGTTAATGTTAACGACAACTATGCAAGGAATTACATTATTCCGCGCAAGCTTGGCGTTGAAGCCAACAAGGCAAATCTTAATGATCTCAAGCTCCAGAATGCTAATACCGAAAAGCTTGAGGCCGCAAGAGTGGCAAACGCAAAGGATATGCGTGCAAAGATCGACAATAAGGCTGTTACAATTTCGATAAAGACCGGAAAGGACGGCAAGCTCTTTGGCTCAGTAACAAGCAAGGAAGTGGCCGATGCCATTGATAAGACTTTTGGAGTAAGTATAGATAAAAAGAAAATAGTTATGGATCCGATCAAATCAGCAGGTGATCATCAGATCACCGTTAAGCTTCACAAAGATATTTCTGCTGTTGTTACTGTAAAGGTCGCTGAGGGCTAAATTTAAATGGCTGAATCCGTTTCACAAAACAATATACTTAACCGCACTGCCCCGCAGAACATAGAAGCCGAAAAATCCGTTATTGGTTCTATGCTTATGGATAAGGATGCTATCGAATCCGCAGTCGGCATTCTGACAAAGGAAGATTTTTACTCCAGGCAGTACAGTCTCATGTTTGAGGCTATCAGGGAATGCTATAATTCCATGAGCAATGATGGTGTAGTTGATATAGTCACAGTTCAGGAACAACTTGCCAAAAACGGTGCCCCTGCCGAAATGCAGAGCATTGAGTTTCTGAAATCTCTTTATGATGCGAGCCCGACCTCTGTCAACATCAAATCGTATGCCGAGATCGTTCATGAAAAGGCTGTTCAGCGCAAGCTCATAAAGACCTGCGGCGAGATCAGCCAGCTCTGCTACGATGATAGTGACACGACCGAGGATATATTGGCCGAGACAGAAAAGCGCATGTTTGAGATACTGAAAACAGGTACCTCCAATGAGCTCACATCGATCGAAGATATATCAATTGAAGTTTATGAGCGTATACGTGCGGCTTCTCTAAGCAAGGACCATATTACCGGACTTGCAACCGGATTTACAGACCTCGACAATATGACCACCGGTTTCCAGCCGTCAGATTTCATATTGGTCGCAGCCCGTCCTTCTATGGGAAAGACAGCCTTCGTGCTGAATATCCTTGAATATGTCGGCATCAAAAAGCATCGCCCTGCGATCATATTTTCACTCGAGATGAGCAAGGAGCAGCTGGTAAACCGACTGTTTGCCATGGACTCGGGTATCGATGCCCAGACGCTTCGTACCGGCAGGCTCTCCGATGATGACTGGGACAGACTTGTCGAGACCACCAACAGAGTCGGAGATTCCAACATTTTCATTGACGATACACCGGGAATAACAGTTTCAGAGCTTCGATCAAAATGCAGAAAAATCAAGCTTGAGCACGGTCTTGATCTCATAGTCATTGACTATCTCCAGCTTATGAGCGGCTCCGGAAAGCGCAGCGGCGACAGCCGTCAGCAGGAGGTATCAGATATATCAAGGGCCCTGAAGGCACTTGCCAGAGAGATGGAATGTCCTGTTGTTTCACTTTCACAGCTCTCACGTGCTGTTGAGTCACGTGAAAACAAACGGCCTATGCTTTCCGATCTGCGCGAGTCGGGTGCCATAGAGCAGGATGCCGACTTGGTAATGTTCCTATACAGAGACGAATATTATCACCCTGATTCCGAGAAGAAAGGCGAAGCAGAGCTCATTATTGCTAAACAGCGTAACGGCCCTATCGGTACAGTCGAGCTGTACTGGCAGGCTGCAACCACAAGATTTGTCAGCAAGGAAAAAACCTATTCATAACAAAAGGACCTCTTTCGAGGTCCTTTTTGATCCATGATCTTTTGATTATTCTACAGTATATGGAAGAAGCGCAATGTGTCTTGCTCTCTTAACAGCTGTAGTAATAGCTCTCTGATGCTCTGCACAGTTGCCTGTGATGCGTCTTGGGAGAATCTTTCCTCTCTCAGAGATATACTTCTTTAAAGTTGCAACATCCTTATAATCGATTGGCTTAGCCTTTTCGCTGCAGAATACACAAACCTTACGTCTTCTGCGGAATCCGCCCATTTTCTTTGGGCGAGCGCCTTCTTCTTTCTGAAATGCCATCGGTATTTCCTCCTTGTTATTCACTAGTGCTTAATTAAAAGGCAGTCCCTCGTCTTCTACACCTTCAGGAATATTCATGAAGCCCTCGGCATCAAAACCCTTGCCTACATCTGATGATGCTGCTGCCGGCTGTGACTGGAAGCCACTGCCAACCTGATATCCGCTGTTCTGCTGATATCCGCCGCCGCGGTTCTCTGATGCATTCTTGCTCTCAGCAAACTCCTGCTCTTCGATGACTACATCTGTGGTATAGACCTTCTGTCCATCCTTATTGGTGTAGCTGCCTGTCTGAATACGGCCTGTAGCCGCAATTTTTGTGCCCTGATGTAAGTATCTTCCGGCAAATTCTGCCTGTCTGCCAAATGCAACACATGAGATAAAATCTGCCTCTCTCTGTCCATCGGCATTTGAGCGGCGTCTGTCTACTGCAAGAGTATATCTGGCAACGGCCATGCTATTTTCTCCCTGAGTATATCTCATATCAGGATCTCTTGTTAATCTGCCCATTAAGATAACTTTATTCATTTGCTCTCTCTTTCTGTACTTTAGTCTTCTTTGCTAACGACTAAGTATCTGAGCACAGGCTCATAAATGCGAAGCTCTGACTCAACACCGTTTGGTGTATCGCTTGTTCCCTCGAAGTTAATGAGATAATAGAAGCCCTCTGACTGATGCTGGATCTCGTAAGCAAGCTTCTTCTTGCCCCACTCTTCAACCTCTCCAACAGTGCCATTATATCTCTCGATATAAGACTTAACCTTATCAATGGCAGCTGTTCTGGCCTCTTCTTCGAGTTTCGCACTAAGAATAACTGTAACTTCATACTTATTCATGTGTTTGTCCTCCTTTTGGTCTCCGGCCCCTGCAGCCAACAGGAGCAAGGAATTTATTGTGTCACAGATTGATATTGTATCAAATCCATTTCATGCTTTCAAGCTGTTTTTTTAAAAAGTCACTTCAACTTCTTCTTTTTTTAATCCCAGCTGCTCCGCGGTATAATCCGCACCCTTTGTGATCTTCAAAAGCTCCCTTATGTATCCAAAGCAGGCCTCCTCACCCTCATCCTTTAGGATCGCAAGACATTTTTCAAGTACCGCGCGCGTATCCGCATGCATAATGATCCTTTTCTTTGAAAACTGATAATGCTCCCATGCCGAAGCCTGTGAGTAGTCCTTTCCCTGATATGTAATGCAGGCAGCCCTTCTGTCACAGACCATTTCAGCGACATATTTCATAGGCATACGATTACCATAGACGGTCATTCCTGGTTTTACGGAATAGTCTATCCAATATTCGAAATGATGGCGGTTTCTGCCCTTATGATGCAGCCAGGATGTCGAACAGCCGTCATTCAACGTACGCTGCACAGCATTGGGTGACTTATGTCCATCAAAATATTTCACGCCCACCATGAACTCCTGAGGCGAAAACTTAGACAGATCATGCAACAGTCCCTGATAATATAATCCACACTTAAAGCACCCCTGTGCCACATAAAACTTATGTGTGCAGACTGTCCTTAAATGCCCGAAAAATCTTTGTGAAAATGTTTTTGTCTGATATGCGTAGCTTTCCATATTATCCAGCCTTAATTTATGACACTGCTAATCATGATAACACAAATATAAATTTCATGATATAATGATATGAAAATTGATTATTAAAAAAGTTGAGTCTTATTATGACAGAAATATATCCGACAAAATGGGCTGACCCATCTGATATGCAGTATAAGGAGCTTACGATCGGCGATCTGACACACATCTCCTATTATTACAGCCTTCGTCCCAACAAGAGCTGTGACAGCTCACCTATGGTCAGCTATCTGTACAAATATTATTATAATGTAAAATATTTCGAGGCCGAAGACGCGCTCATCATGAGCTATCACGGCAGTGATGGTTCTGTTTACGGCTTTATTCCTTTCTGTGATGAGAGCCGGCTCGATTATTACTTCAAGCTCCAGGAAAACTATTTTAACAGGATACTCGGAATTCCCCTCGTTATAAATTCAGCAGATGAAGAAGGCGTTTTGTATCTCCAGGCCTCAGGTGCGCTTGAAAACTATGATGTGATAGCTGCAGAGGATCTAAGGGACTACATCTATGACGGTGACGCGCTCCGCACGCTTGCAGGCAGGAAATACTCAAAGAAACGCAATCACATAAATAAGTTCCTGAACACCTACAGAGGACGGTGGTACTACAGATCTCTTACTTATTCGGATCTTGGGGAGACCTTAGCCTTCCTCAATGACTGGATGAGACTTAAGCGCATGAGCGATCAGGGCATTGGTGTTAATGAGGATGGTGTCGATTTTGACCCTGCAGAAGAGCTCGACGGTGAATACCGCGGTATATGCAGTCTCATAAACTCCGAAGAAGCCTACGGATGCATGAAGATCGGCGGTATTTTCATTGATGACAGGCTGTCAGCATTTTCCATAGGAGTAGACAGCGAATCATGTTCAATGGCCATCATTGATGTTGAAAAGGCATACAGTGACATTGACGGCCTTTATCAGATGATAAACCGCGAATTTCTTCTCCATGAATTTCCGGAGGCAGAGCTTGTTAACCGCGAGGACGATGTAGGCATAGAGGGTCTCAGAAAGTCTAAGCTTTCATATTTCCCATGCACCTTTGAACATAAATATATATTGAAGCAAAAGGATTTTAAGGCATGACAGCGCCGCGGTTCCTGAAAAAAGAAGAGTATGCCTTAAGCATTCCCCTCTTTATAAGCTGCTTTGGAAATGATAAAGAGTTTATGGATGAATATTACGGCGGCACAGTAAATAACGGCAGGATCGCCGTTATCGAGCTTGATGGCAGGATCATTTCAATGGTTCAGCTGCAGCCGTTCACAGCAGTATACCGCGATCGTCAGGTGACTGTTCCTTATATCATGGGAGTATGCACAGATCCATCTCACAGGCATCAGGGATATATGGATGCTCTTATGCGCTTTTGTATGGATGCCCTGGCTTTGGAAGCTTATCCCTGGTGCTTTCTTATCGCTGTTGATAAGGAAATATACCGGCATCTGGGCTTTGTCTTTGACTGGAAGTTAGATGAGCAGGAGCAGGAACTGCTTTTTGCGGATGAAGGACTTGATTCGGCATCCGCCTGCCTTATTTCCGATACCTCCTGGAGCGCCCCTCTCAGGATCATTCAGCCACCTGCTTAAGAGCTATACGTGTTTTAACCAGCAGATATAAAATAAACTTCATAATGGAGGATGCAGTATGGAGCTTAGACATTTACGATATTTTAATGAAGTTGCCACTGAGATGAATTTCACCAGGGCTGCTGAAAAGCTTAATATTGCCCAGCCCCCTTTAAGCAAGCAGATAAAAGACCTTGAGGAAGAGCTTGGAGTAGAGCTTTTTGTGCGCAGACCTCATTATCTCGCTCTTACACCCGAGGGTGAGATGTTAAAACAGTATGCGGCGCAGATCATCGCGCTTGCCGATAAAGCAGCGGAAACTGTACGTGAAATGGGTCAGGGTCTTAACGGCACTATATATATTGCGACTGTTGAAGGACATACGCTGAGAATGCTTTCAAGATACATTTCCGAATTCAGCACAAGATACCCCTCCGTACAGTATAACCTCTGGACAGGAAGTGCTGACGAGGTAATGGTAAGAGTAAAGAACGGACTCTGCGACTTCGCTATTCTTGCAGATATAAAGGACACCGAGGGCGTTGAATATTATAACCTGGTGAAGGAAAGATGGACCGCACTCATTCCCGCATCCAATCCGCTCGCCTCACTTCCCGGAAATGAAATAGCTGCCCGCGAGCTCCTTCCCTTTGACCTCATACTTCCTTCCCGGTCCGAACGCTTCAACGAAGTAAGCAACTGGTTCAGAGATTCCGAAGTGAAGCCAAAGGTGCGCTGCCGCTATACCAATGTACTGTCAGCCTATGAACTTTCCAGGCAGTCTGTAGGAATATCTATCTACCCCGGTGAAACAGATGAAATACTTGGATTTAATTCCAATGACGAGGTGATCGTCAAGATGATCTCCAATCCAACTGTCACCTCTACCTATGTCATGCTGTACAATATCAACCGTGTACTTCCTCATGTGGTCAATGAGTTTATAGATTTCATACTGGATGAAAATAAGGTGGCACGCCCTAAGAAAAGGAGCGGAAAGTAAATCCGGTCCTGAAAAAGGCAGCAGGGAGCAAATATATTTGCCCCCTGCTTTTTTCTTCCCTTTATCATACGTAGTACAATATATCAGTGTAATCCGGATATGGCCAGCTCTGCTTATCGACGAGGACCTCAAGTTCGTCTACTATGCAGCGTTCCTCTTCCATTACCGGAAGTATCTTCTTGTACGCATTCATCGCGGCCTTCATAGCATCAGCAGGCTGCTTTTCAAGCGCTTTCTTCAGCTTTTCATTGTTTATTCCGAGCGCCTTCACATGACTGTTTATATCTTCAAGCAGCTTAAGCTCATGATCAACATCCAGTCCAAGAGCCTGCTTTGATTCAATACCAAAGGCGATCTCGCTGCTGTACTTTATGACTGCCGGCATGATCTCCTTTTCGGCCATTATCAGCATTGTTCTCGCTTCTATATTTGTTATATTGGTATATTTCTGTACGCCAATATTCGTTCTGGCCTTTATCTCCTCAGCACTCAGGATACCATGCGAGGTAAGAAGGCGTACATTCTTTTCATCACCGTAATGTGCGAATGCCTCGGGTGTTGACTTAATATTTGCAAGTCCGCGGCGCTTTGCTTCCTTTACCCATTCATTACTATAGCCATTTCCTTCAAACAAAATACGTTCATGTCCGGTGAGTTCTTCTCTTATAAGCTTCTTTACTTCTGACTCAAATTCCGGTTTTCCTGTAAACTTCTCAAGTCTGTCCGCAAACTGCTTAAGTGATTCAGCAGCAGCTGTATTAAGGATATAGTTGGTGCATGAAACATTCTCGGCTGAGCCCGGCATACGGAACTCAAACTTGTTTCCGGTAAATGCAAACGGCGATGTACGGTTGCGGTCATCATTCTTTTCTGTCTTGGCTGCCTTCTCGTATGCAGTCTTCAGATCCGTGGCATTTATAATGGAATCCACGATAGTCCTCAGCTTATCGCCAAGATACATGGAAATAATGGCAGGCGGAGCCTCGTTTCCGCCAAGCCTGTGATCATTGCCCGCTGATGCGACAGAAACTCTTAAAAGCTCCTGGTAATCATCAACAGCCTTAACGACCGCAGCAATAAACAACAGAAATTTATAAGTCTTCTCCGGCTCCTTGCCCGGCTTAAAGAGATTTTCTCCCTCAGCCGTTGTAAGAGACCAGTTATTATGCTTGCCTGAGCCATTAATGCCTTCAAAAGGTTTTTCGTGAAGCAGGCATACAAAGCCATGACGGTTAGCCACCTTTTTCATGATATCCATGGTAAGCTGGTTGGAATCCACGGCAATGTTGGCCCTCGCAAAGATAGGAGCCATCTCATGCTGGCACGGAGCAACCTCATTATGCTCAGTCTTTGAATATATGCCCACCTTCCAGAGCTCCTCATCAAGCTCCTTCATATAAGCCTTTACCCTTGGTCTTATCGTTCCATAGTAATGGTC
The DNA here is from genome assembly GCA_030531385.1 of Eubacteriales bacterium. Lineage (GTDB taxonomy): Bacteria > Bacillota > Clostridia > Lachnospirales > Lachnospiraceae > Avilachnospira. The sequence continues at coordinate 5,430 of JAUNNP010000042.1, read as the reverse complement.
CTCGAGCACCTGTCCTTTTGGAGTTGGGGCGCCAAAAAGAGTACGTTCAGTCAGGATAAGATCCCTGCGCTTCGCATAGTCCTCCTTGTTAATGAGGAAATACTCCTGCTCAAGTCCTACTGAAGGGTAAACATACTTTGTTTCCTGTCCAAAGCATTTAAGCAGTCTTTTGGCCTGCTGGCTCAGTACCTCAAGGCTCCTTAAAAGCGGTGTCTTTTTATCAAGCACTGCACCATCAAAGGATCCAAAGGAGGTCGGTATGCACAAGGTATCTTCTCTCACAAATGCATCCGAGGTAGGATCCCACTGTGTATATCCCCTTGCCTCAAAGGTCTCGCGAATACCTCCCGACGGAAATGACGAAGCATCGGCCTCACCCTTTATGAGCGTCTTTCCGGAAAGCTCGAGGATAGGATTGTCATCCTTGTCCCTGTCGAGAAATGCATCATGCTTTTCAGCCGTAGAGCCTGTCATAGGCTGGAACCAGTGTGTAAAATGTGTGGCCCCATTTTCAACCGCCCAGTCCTTCATGGCCGCCGCAACTTCATCAGCCAGACTTCTGTCCATCGGACTGCCTTCATTCCTTACCTTCATGAGCCTGTCAAATGCATCACGACTCAGTCGTTCCTTCATGACTTTCTCACTGAAGACCATGCTTCCAAAACCATCTATAAACATAATTTCTCCCCTTTGAGAAACCTTTGGCGCATCAGTTTTGCCCTCTGCTGCCAAATGCCTTTGTGATCGTATTTAAAACTCTTTTTTTATCAGCTGTCCACTTTGGGCAGAGCAGCAGTTTTTTCGGAGCATCTCCTGTCAGCCTGTGTACCGCAATATCTCCCGGAAGCAGTCCCACAAGCTCAGCAACGAACTCCGCATAACGTTCCATATTATAGCATGTAAGAAAATTTCCGTCATTAAGAATTATGCGTTCATGTATGCGGAGTCCATGTCCTTTTTCTGCCAATGCTGTCTCCGCCGCCCTGCCGCAAGGCTCTTCCTGAATTATCTCCGGCAGGAGCTTTGCAAGCCTCGTCCCTTTAAGTACATGAAGCAGCTGCAGCTTGATGCCGTCTATATGAGCCCCTCCAATATTAAGCTCTGCCAGATATTTTACCGTATCGCGGGTCTTTTCCTCGTCCTCTCCCGGAAGCCCGATTATCACATGTACAACGACTCCCAGCCCGGCATTCCTGATGCGTTTTACCGCATCTTCAAATACAGAAAGGGAGTAGCCCCTGTTTATATACCTTGCCGTATCCTCATGTATGGTCTGAAGTCCGAGCTCTATATATACCGGCTTCTCAGCATTTATAGCCTTAAGCACAAGCAGCATCTCATCACTTATCGAATCCGGTCTTGTCGCGATCGAAAGGGCAAGTATTTCCGGCTTCGCGGCAGCCTCCTTAAAGCACGAGGCCAGATAGTCCTGATCTCCATATGTCTCCGTATAAGACTGAAAATAAGCCATATAGCCCGCAAAGCTTTTGCTTAGCTTCCCTGCTACTCTTTTCTTTGCAAGCTCTATCTGGGCTGCAATGCCAAGCTCGGAGCTTTCCGCAAAATCTCCGGAGCCTCCGGCACTGCAGAATATACAGCCGCCTGTTCCGCAGGTACCGTCCCTGTTTGGACATGTCACTGCCGCTGAAAGCGCAAGCCTATATACCTTGCCGCCAAAGCATTCCTTCATTTGATCGTCAAAGCTGTAATATGGCTTCATTTTAATCTCACCGGCTTTGCCGCCATCTCCCAGGCCTCTGTGAGGTTATCTGAGGCATCGTAGCAGAGCTTAAGCGAAAACGGCTCCCGTCTGTCCCTGATGAGATAACTCAGCATAAATCTGTCACCCTCCCAGAGCTCCAGATCCATGATGTCCTTCTTCGGCACCCAGGCAAATATGCCCTCATCACAGTCCGGAACCGGCATATCTCCCGCCGTATCGATCTTTGAACTTCCGGCTCCGGCATTTGCAGTATCAAACTCTGTACTGCTGTAAACAAAGATATATTCCGGGTCCTTTGTATCATAAATGAATGTGATCAGTCCTCTGTAACAAAAGCCCTTAAGTCTGAAGCCGGTCTCCTCAAAGACTTCGCGCATTACGCAGTCCTCCGGGCTCTCTCCGCGTTCAAACTTTCCGCCGACTCCTATCCATTTTCCCTTATTTATATCGATTTCCTTTTTTACCCTGTGCAGCATGAGATAGCAGCCATTGCGCTCAAGATGGCACAGCGTGGTAAGCCTTGGTCCTTTCATATTTTGCCTCCAAGGGTCAGGCGAGCAAGCTTGTTTGCTCATCTGACCCGCCAATCAAGTTTGAAAGTTTACTTTCAAACTTAAACTCCGTGTCCGAATTTGTCTGATCCTCTAACATGATATTTTACTCTTTACCGGCATTTATGTAAATTTATTCCTGACCATTGGTATTGTAATTGAAGAATTTTTGTCTTAAGATTAGCACTGCAAAATTATTTTTCGGCGGTAATATAAGTTGAACAGATTCAGATCCAATTTCATCGGAGACCGGGCTTTTTATTCCAGAATGGCGGCGGTCGTGCTTCCGATGATCATACAAAATACTTTAACAAATATAGTCAGCCTTCTGGATAATGTCATGGTCGGACGCATAGGAACCCTTCCGATGTCTGCTGTCGCCATCATCAATCAGCTTTTTTTTGTCTATTACATATGTATTTTCGGAGGAACCTCCGGGGCCGGTATATATACTGCCCAGTTTTATGGAAATGGGGATAATGATGGTATCCGTTACTCAATGCGGGTAAAACTCATAATTTCCGTTACAGCAACTCTGGCGGCTTTAGCGATCTTCCTTGCCGGCGGCACTTATCTTGCGGGACTGTATATCGCCGAAGGAACACAGGCAGCGGCAAGGCTTGAGACTCTTGGCTATGCCAGGTCATATATGCTGATAATGCTGATAGGGCTTATTCCTTTCTCACTAACTCAGTGCTATTCCGGCACACTGCGTGAAACAGGGCACACCACCATTCCAATGATCGCCTCTATGGCGGCTATGGGCATAAATTTCATTTTTAATCTACTGCTTATCTTTGGTTTGCTTGGTTTTCCAAGGCTCGGTATCGTGGGAGCTGCTATTGCCACGATCATCTCAAGATTTGCGGAGCTTGGCATTGTTGCAGTTTTCTCCCACAGCAATGCTGAAGGCCTTCCGTTCATGCAGGGCATTTTCACTCATTTTCATATCCCGGCTGCTCTGCTTCGTGACATCCTCAAAAAGGCAGCACCGCTCTTTATCAACGAGCTTTTATGGTCTTTTGGTGAAACCGTACTTCTGCAGCTTTATTCCACAAGAGGCATAGATGTTGTGGCTGCCATGAACATAAATAATACTGTTGCACAGGTTTTTAATGAAATTTTCCTTTCACTTGGTGCTGCGGCAGGTATACTTGCAGGGCAGGAGCTCGGAGCCGGGAAGCTTGATAAAGCAAAGCAGACAGCCTGGCGCATGACCTTTGCTTCAACACTTGCATGCGCAGCTGTAGGACTCATGCTGGCATTGGTATCTTCCGTTATTCCGTCCATATACAACACCGAGCCCGAAATTCGCCGCCTTGCGTCTATACTTTTGCTTGTCTCCGCACTTGTAATGCCGCTTCGCGGAATGACCAATGTTGCTTATTTCACGCTCCGCTCCGGTGGACAGACACTTGTAACTATGGCCTTTGACAGCTGCTTCAGCTGCGTGGTGGTGATACCAACGGCAATTTTCATAGCCTATTTTACCGGTCTCAATATTGTGTGGTTTTACTTTTTCTGCACCATGCTCGAGCTCATAAAGGCTGTTATAGGCGTGATCTTTTTAAAGCGCGGGACCTGGCTAAATCGCATAGTGGCCTGAAGCATACACAGGCAGACATGCCCTGAGCATTTCAATACTCATCATAAATTTACACTCGGAAAAGGAGTGCCGTTTTGGATAACAGATTAGATCCGGAAGCATTTGAAAAAATTTATAAGGGTCACGAGTTTGAGCGCATCAGATCGCCTAAGGCTAAGGATGCCTCACTTCTGATACCTCTTGTAGAGACCGAAAACGGAGAGACTGCAGTATTATTTGAGATAAGGAGCCGAAATATCCGTCAGGGCGGTGAGGTGTGCTTCCCGGGAGGAAGAGTTGATAAAGGCGAAGCTCCTTCCGATACTGCAGTCAGGGAGGTCACGGAGGAATTGAGCATAAAAAAAGAGCAGATAAAGCTTATCTGCCCTATGTTTACGATGAATGGCGTAGGTGATGCCTTCATTTATGTTTATTTGGGAAGACTTTTGGACTACACGGGAAGCTTTTCTAAATCTGAAGTCGGATCTGTGTTTACCCTCACCATATCCGAGCTTCTCGCCATGGAACCCAAGGTGAATTCTGCCTCATATGTTATCGATCTTCCGGAAGATTTTCATTTTGAACTCATCCCGGGAGGCCGTGACTATGTCTGGAGAAACCGTCCCAAGAACTATTATTTCTATGAAACGCCCTATGGCGTTATCTGGGGAATGACGGGAGAGCTCCTCTATAACTTTATCGAAAACGTGCGCAGAGTCACAGAGTGCCATCCCCGTTGACGCGGCCTCTTTCATAGCCGATGATATAACCGCCCTTTTCCGCATAATAGCTGCAGAGCACGGCCGCCCTGTGGATATCGATCATCACATCACCGAACTTATTTCTGATAAGCTCAGCCAGGTCTTTAGCCGCCTGCTCGTTTCTGTTGTGACAGATAACGACCTTGCCGCCCTCAAAGCCGTCATTAAGCATCTGCTTAAATGTAGCCATGAGAGCCCTCTTATAGCCGCGGGCCTTATCAGCTATAACTATGGTACCCTCGGCACTTGCGGTACCTATGACACGGATATCAAGCACGCCTATAGCCTTCGCGACGATCGGGCTGCAGCGGCCTGCGCTGGCCAGCATCTGAAGAGATTCGAGAGTATAAAGAATACCGGACCTGTCCCTGTACTCCAGAGCTTTTTTATAGACCTCATCGGGATCCATGCCGGACTTAAGAAGATCGCTCATATAGTAGAGGATAAGCGTCTGCCTTGCTCCGGCGCCAAGTGAATCCACAATGTACACCCTGCGCTCCGGATATTGCTCCTCATACATATGCTTTGCTGTCACGGCTGAATTATAGCTTCCGGAAAGTCCGTTGGATATTGTAAGGCAGAAAACGATTTCCGCGTCCCCAAAGGACTCCAGCCATTCATTTGGCGAAGGACATGAGGATGACGTCTTTCCCTTAAAGGAGTCCAGGACCTTGTCAAATACCGAAAGATCCACCTCCGGCTTATCTGCCCAGTTTTCCTCTCCGAGCATTACATGAAGAGGAACTGTCTTATAATTTACATCAGTAAGCTTAAATATATTTGCCGAAGAATCCGATACGATAAGATATG
>JAUNNP010000041.1 GCA_030531385.1 Eubacteriales bacterium | reverse complement strand
TTTATTTCTGCCTTGCAAATTGCGGCCTCTCAAAACGGGGGTGTCAGGGGGACGGTTCTTTTGACACCTTTTGAAGTGTGGCAGAATTTGGGAAAAAAGTCCCTCTGAAGGGCGTGTGAGTACCGCAGTCACAGTGATTCAACAATCTTGTCTGCGGGCGAACATTGAGTGGAGGAACGTCCCTGAAGAGGGACTTTTTCCCAAATTCATTTGTCCGTTTCATTGAAAAGGTGTCAAAAGAACCGTCCCCCTGACACCCATATAAGCACTCGTCAAAGTGAGGCCGCGATCCGCCTTGCTACAAGCTCGCAGGCGCGCGGCAGTATTTTCCATTCACATTGCTGCATGACGCGCTTTTGGAGTGTCTCGGGGGTGTCGTCCTTTCGGATCGCAACGGCCTTCTGGAGGATGATCCTTCCGCCGTCAGGTATCTCGTTTACGAAGTGCACTGTGGCGCCTGTCACCTTGACTCCGTAAGCCAGCGCAGCCTCGTGCACATGAAGTCCATAGTAACCCTCTCCGCAAAATGACGGAATAAGTGAGGGATGCACGTTGATGATGCGCTCCGGATATTTCTTTACAAAGCTCTCGCTTAAGATACTCATAAAGCCCGCAAGCACGATCATGTCGATCCCGGCCTCATTAAGCGTCTCAAGAAGCTTACTCTCAAAGCCGGCCTGACCGCCGCAGTCCTTCTTTAATACCACCGCGGTCGCGATGCCGGCATTCTCCGCCCGCTTAAGCGCATAGGCATCCTTATTGTTTGATATTACGAGGCAAATGCTGCCGCTCTTTATTATTCCGCTCTTCTCGGCGTCAATTAACGCCTGCAGGTTCGTGCCGCCGCCTGAAACAAACACAGCGATTTTTGTTTTATCCATGTCAGCCTCTGATTATGATCTTGTCCTCGCCCGCTGCTATCTCGCCGATAACATATGCGGTCTCACCTGCGTCCCTGAGAGCCTTTATGCAGGCATCTGCGGTATCCTGGGATACGATGATGCTCATGCCAACGCCCATGTTGTAGGTGTTGAACATATCACGCTCATCGATAGAGCCCTCCTTCCGGAGGAGCTTAAATACCGGCGGAATCACGATCTTACTCTTATCGACTACTGCGCAGAGTCCGTCGGGAATGGACCTCGGAATGTTCTCATAGAAGCCTCCGCCCGTGATATGGCTGATGCCGTGAATGTCTGAAGCCTCAAGTGCCTTAAGCACCGGCTTTACGTATATTTTAGTCGGGGTGAGAAGTGTCTCACCAAGTGTTGTGCCGAGCTCGTCTATATACCTGCCAAGGTCAGCATTTTCAATATCAAAGACCTTGCGGACAAGAGAATAGCCGTTTGAGTGGATGCCGCTTGAGGCAAGTGCCACGATGACATCGCCCGGCTTCATCTTATTTTTGTCAATGATGGCTGCCTTGTCAACGATGCCTACGGTAAAGCCGGCGAGGTCGTAATCGTCAGCTGCCATGGTGCCCGGGTGCTCGGCAGTCTCACCGCCGATGAGCGCGCAGCCTGACTGAACGCAGCCCTCGGCGACACCCGACACGAGGGTTGCCACCTTCTCAGGATCGTTCTTTCCGATGGCAATGTAGTCAAGGAAGAATATCGGCTTCGCGCCTACGCAGATGACGTCATTTACGCACATGGCAACGCAGTCGATGCCGACAGTATCATGCTTATCCATGATCTGCGCGATCCTCTGCTTGGTTCCGACGCCGTCTGTGCCCGAAACGAGCACAGGCTCCTTCATTCCGCTTATGTTTGGCATGAACAGTCCGCCGAAGCCTCCGATATCGGATACAACTCCGTCTATGACTGTTCTCTCCACATGCTTTTTCATGAGCTTTACGCCCTCGTAACCGGCCTCTATATTTACTCCGGCCGCAGCGTATGCAGCTGAATGTGAATTATTCATGGATAGCTCCTTTTAAAGTTATTGATCAATTTCCGTATGCTTTGCGTCCGGTACGTTCGTCCGCCCGGATGTGCTTTACTCCCTGCCTGTCCAGCAGTAGGTGCAGACCTTGTCTCTGTCGAGTCCGATAGCTTCGAGCAGTCCGTCAAGTGACTGATATCCGAGCGAATCAAAGCCGAGCTTGTCGCAGATAGTCTTAAGCATGCATTTTCCCCTCTCTGTTGAGGAATCCGCGTACTCATCGAGGTGCTTCTGGCCCTCGTCGCCCTCTATCTCCTGAATGGTCCTTCTCGTAATGTAGTCGAACTCAGAGGTCCCTCTTGAGAAGTTAAGATACTTACACGGGAACATGAGCGGAGGACATGCCGAACGCATATGTACCTCTTTGGCGCCTGACTCATAGAGGAAGTTTACCGTCTCCTGAAGCTGGGTGCCTCTTACGATGGAATCGTCCACAAAGAGCAGCTTTTTGTCCTTGATAAGCTCCGGGACCGGGATCTGCTTCATCTTTGCGACCTGGTTTCTTACCGACTGGTTTGGCGGCATAAATGAACGCGGCCAGGTCGGTGTGTATTTTACAAATGGTCTTGCGAAAGGCTTATGTGTGTAGTTCGCGTAGCCGATCGCGTGAGGAAGGCCCGAATCCGGGATGCCGGCTACATAATCGACATCCGGGTAGGTTCCCTCTTCCATGTCCTTTTTGGCAATGAGGGCTCCGTTGTCATAACGCATTACCTCAACATTTCTGCCCTCGTAGTTTGAGTTTGGATAGCCGTAATAGGTCCAGAGGAAGGCACAGACCTTCATCTCCTTCTGTGCGGGGCTCAGTACCTTTACCTCCTCGGCATTTATCTTTACTATCTCAGCAGGTCCGAGCTCATAAGCATCCTCATAGCCAAGCTTATGATATGCGAATGACTCGAATGAAACGCAGTGGCCTGCCTCGTTCTTTCCGACAAGTACAGGAAGTCTTCCGAGCCTGTCGCGTGCCGCGATGATCTCGCCGTCAGAGGTAAGTATAAGCACGGTCATGGAGCCTTCGATCATCTCATGGACCTTTTTTATACCGTCCTCTATGGTCTCTCCTTCATTTATAAGGGCAGCTACAAGCTCTGTGGTATTGACCTCTCCGGAGCTCATGGCCATGAACTGATGTCTGTGATCTGAAAAATATCCCTTAACAAGCTCTTCCGCGTTCTGGATAACACCAACAGTTGAAATGGCATAAATGCCGAGATGTGAACGGACAAGCAGCGGCTGCGGATCTGTATCACTTATACAGCCGATACCGCTGGTACCCTGAAAATCATTAAGATCATTTTCGAACTTTGTTCTGAAGGGCGAATTGGAAATCGAATGGATCTGTCTTTTGAATCCTCTCTCTTTATTCCATACAGCCATGCCGGCATTTTTTGTTCCGAGATGACTGTGATAATCAGTACCAAAAAAAACATCCAGAACAACATCTTTTTTGGCAACTGCACCAAAAAATCCTCCCATTGGCAGACCTCCTCGTCTTTTAAGAAAAAATGTTCTTTAACTATAGCATTTTTACTAAATTACTTCAACGAATTTCTGTACTTTTGACGAAGTATTTTTAGAGCTTTGCTGCTATATCCGCATCCTTCTTAAGCACCTTTTCGGCATCTGCCTTTCTCTTTGCATCAAGCTTTGCTGCAAGCGCATCATCTCCCACCGCGATGATTTCGCACGCAAGGAGAGCCGCGTTTGCCCCGCCGTTTACGGCAACAGTCGCAACAGGAATTCCTGTAGGCATCTGAACAGTAGAGAGCAGCGCGTCCATGCCGTCAAAAACAGGTCCCTTGCACGGAATGCCGATGACCGGAAGTGTTGTGTTTGCGGCAACAGCGCCCGCAAGATGAGCAGCCATTCCGGCTGCCGCGATAAGCACACCGAACCCGTTCGCTTTGGCATTTACAGAAAAATCTCTCGCCTCTACGGGTGTCCTGTGAGCTGAGTAGATGTGCACCTCATACGGTACCTCAAGCTCCTTTAAAACCGCAACTGCTTTCTCTATGATAGGGAGGTCGCTGTCGCTCCCCATAATGATTCCAACCTTTTTCATGTCTTGTCCTCTTTATTCTTGTGGTTTACTTGGCTGCGGTCTCGCAGTACAGGCATCTGTATATGTGTCTCTCCGCGTCTGTAAGCTTGAACACCTGGTCGAGCTCCTGCTCTATCGAGGTGATGCATCTCGGGTTCTTGCAGCGAAGTACATTTGTCAGCATTTTCGGCATCTCGATACGCTGCTTTTTAACGAGCTGTTCATCCTTAATGTAATTGATCGTAGCGCCCGGGTCCACATAGCCGATGGCATCGAGGTTTACCGGGATGTCTGCATCGAGCTTAATGATGTCCTTTTTTCCCATCTTGCCGCTTGTTACATTCATTATCATGGCAACTGAGCACTCCACATCCTTAAGACCAAGGAGCTCGTAGATCTCCATTGCGCGTCCTGCCTGGATATGATCTATAACTATTCCATTCTGAATCGAATCTATCTTCATTTGAATTTCCTCCGGTTTTTCTTCTCATTTCAGCCGCAGCCCGCAGCCTCCGCGGTCATAGCCCCGCACAGGATCTCCGGCGTGCGCCGGTCAGCATTTGCAGCTTAAACCTCTATGCCAAGGAGCCTCAGCATAAGCGCCATGCGTATGAACTTGCCGTTAAGCACCTGCTTGAAGTAGCAGGCTCTCGGATCCTGGTCGATCGCGGTGCTGATCTCGTTTACTCTCGGAAGCGGATGCATGATGCACAGGTCCTGCTTGGCATTTACGAGCTTCTTTGGGTCGAGGATATAGCTGTCCTTAAGTCTTAAGTAATCCTCCTCGTTGAAGAAACGCTCTCTCTGAACTCTTGTCATGTAGAGAATGTCGAGCTCCGGCATTACAGCCTCAAGGTCCGTGGTCTGGACATACTCGATGTTATTTGCCTTAAGTACGTCCTTTTTTACATAGCTTGGGAGCTTAAGCTCTACAGGTGAGATAAGCACGATCTTGATGCCTGTGTATCTTGAAAGTGCATTTATAAGTGAATGAACTGTGCGGCCAAACTTTAAGTCACCGCAAAAGCCCACCGTAAGGTTGTCAAAGCTGCCCTTTTCCCTGTAGATGGTAAGAAGGTCCGTGAGGGTCTGGGTCGGGTGGTTATGTCCTCCGTCTCCGGCATTTATAACAGGAACCGATGCATGTGCAGCCGCAACTCTCGGAGCGCCCTCCTTGGGGTGTCTCATCGCGATAATGTCCGCGTAGCAGCTGACTGTCCTTGCGGTATCGGCCACGCTCTCTCCCTTTGCGGCCGAGGAGCTGTTTGCCTCCGAGAAGCCGAGGACATTTCCGCCGAGACCATACATGGCAGACTCGAAGCTGAGTCTTGTACGGGTCGAGGGCTCATAAAACAAAGTGGCAAGTGTTTTGCCGTGGCAGACCTCAGCATATTTTGCCGGGTTTTCGATGATGTCACACGCAAGCTTAATAAGGTCGTCGATCTCCTCCACGGAAAGATCGAGAACATCAAGAATACTTCTGGCCATTTAAGTACCTCCGTAAAATTTTATATGATGATATCGGGCTCAAAAGAATGACAACGGATTGCAGAGGATCCGCCCTCCGGCAGACCTTCCGCAATCCGCTTGAAACAATTTATTTTGAAGCTGTGATCCAGCTCTCGTCGCTCGGGTCATCCCTGAACTTCTTAAGGCGCACGATATCCGCCTCCTTGATATAGTCAAGCTGGGCAGCAACTGTTGCTATCGTGTCAAAGTTTGTGAGTGAGTGATTCTCAACCCTGGCTTCAGCGAGACGTGTAACGCTCTTTTGCATTCCATAGGTGAAAATGCTGACGATGCCGAGTACTTCGGCTCCCGCGTCTCTTAATACGTCCACTACCTCGATAACGCTTCCGCCGGTCGAGATAAGGTCCTCAACTACTACTACCTTCTGTCCTGCCTCGAGCTTGCCCTCGATCTGGTTCTTGCGGCCGTGATCCTTGGCTCCGCCTCTTACATATCCCATCGGCATATTGAGGATGTGAGCTGTGATAGCTGCATGCGCAATGCCGGCTGTCGATGTTCCCATGAGTACCTCTGCCTCCGGGTAATGCTCCTTTATAAGCTCTGCGAGGCCGTACTCTACGTCATCGCGTACCTCGGGTGCTGTAAGTGTAAGGCGGTTATCTGTATATACAGGGCTCTTGATGCCGCTTGCCCAGGTGAAGGGTTCATCGGGTCTGAAGAAAACTGCGCCGATCTTAAGAAGGTCTCTTGCTATTAATGCTTCGTTTGCCATTTATTTGCTCCTTTACTTATTTAACCAATGAACTCTTTAACACATCTCTTATAAGCTGCGACCGGATCTGCAGCAGCAGTGATCGGGCGGCCGACTACGATGTAGTCCGAGCCGGCCTTTGCCGCATCCGCAGGTGTCATGACTCTCTTCTGGTCTCCCACGTCTCCGTCTGCAAAACGGATGCCCGGTGTGATGGTGAGGAAGCCGCTTCCGCAGTAATTATGCACATCTGCTGCCTCTCTTGGTGAACATACGACTCCGTCAAGTCCCGCGTCCTTGGCATTCTTAGCATACTTCATGACTACCTCGTTGATAGGCTCGTGAATGAGGAGTTCATTTTCCATAGCTGCCTGGTCTGTGCTGGTAAGCTGGGTCACCGCGATGAGAAGCGGTCTCGTTCCGTCCGCGCGGGTAAGTCCTTCAAGCGCTGCCTCCATCATGGCGCGTGTTCCTGCCGCATGGCAGTTTACGATGTCTGCGTCCAGGGCGGAAAGCACAGCCATGGCCTTCTTCACCGTGTTAGGGATGTCGTGAAGCTTAAGATCAAGGAAGATCTTGTGGCCTCTTGCCTTAATGTTGCGCACGATTGCCGGGCCCTCTGCATAAAAGAGCTCCATTCCGATCTTTACAAACGGCTTTTCATCAGTAAATTTGTCAAGAAACTCGTAGGTTGCCTCCGCGCTTGAAAAGTCGCAGGCGATGATCACGTCTTTGTTCATATATCCTCCTTGGTTTTAAATCTTTCCAGTATAGCTTGGTGTCAAAGGAACCGTCCCCGTGACACGCCGCAGCTTCAGTGTGCTGCGCCGATGATCTCGCCGAGGCTGCCGATGCCGTATCGGTCCATTGCCGCAGGCAGGCCTTCGATGATGTTCTTGCAGGCAAAAGGGTCTGCGAGGTTGGCAGCGCCCACCTCTACAGCACATGCTCCCGCCATCATCATTTCAATAACATCCTCAGGCGTGCTGATGCCGCCAAGTCCGACCACCGGGACAGAGACTGCCTTACTCACCTGGTACACCATGCGGACTGCAAGCGGGAACACGGCAGGCCCCGACATGCCGCCTGTGGTATTTGCAAGGAGCGGCCTTCTCGTATTTAAGTTTATGCGCATCGAAAGCACCGTATTTATGAGGGAAATGCCGTCGGCGCCGGCTTCCTCGCAGGCCTTCGCTATGCTTACGATATCAGTTACGTTAGGCGTGAGCTTCATGATGACAGGCTTCGTCGTTACCTTCTTTACGGCTCTTGTTACCTCTGCCGCAAGCTCAGGTGAGGTGCCAAAGCCCATGCCGCCTCCATGCACGTTCGGGCAGCTGATATTTACCTCGAGCCAGCCCACCTGCTCCTCCTTATCAAGGAGCTCGCATACATGAGTATATTCCTCAGTCGAAAAGCCGCTGACATTTGCCATGACAGGCTTTGAAAAACACTTTTTAAGGCGCGGAAGCTCCTTAGCTATAACTGCGTCAACCCCGGGATTTTGAAGTCCCACTGAGTTGAGCATGCCGGATGGGACCTCTGCGATCCTCGGAGTCGGATTTCCAAAACGAGGTTCTCCTGTCGTCCCCTTAAACGAAAAGCTTCCGAGCATGTTTATATCGTAATGCTCCGCAAATTCATATCCATATCCAAAGGTGCCGCTTGCCGCGATCACCGGATTGTCAAGCTCTATGCCGCAAAGTGAGGTCTTAAGACGCGGATCTGCAATATATTTTTCCATGTTCTCCTCCCGCTGAAGTTTAAGTAAATTCCGCAGCCTGCAGCATCATGACTGTTCCCACAGCAATTCTGTTTTGGCAAAGACCGGTCCGTCCTTGCAGACACGCTTTGGTCCGGAAGCAGTCTGCATCGAGCAGCCCATGCAAGCTCCAAAGCCGCAGCCCATGCGCTCCTCAAAGCTGAGCTCGCCGTTGTCATTGCAAGTCTTATAAACTGCCTTCAGCATAGGTCCCGGGCCGCAGGCATAGTAGTAATCGTATGCCCCGTCCTTAACTATGGCGGCATCTGTAGCAAAGCCCCTGTTTCCGTATGAGCCGTCGGCGGTCATTACAGTGACTTCGGCCCCGGCCTGCTTTAATTCATCCTCAAGGATGACATCCTGCGCCGAGTTAAAGCCAAGCACCGCATGGACCTTTGCCCCGCGGGCCTTAAGCCGCTTTGCGAGCATGAGCATCGGAGCAGAGCCTATGCCGCCTCCAAGGAGCAGCGCCTGCTGCCCCGGCGCTGTTTTTCCGAGATCAAAGCCATTTCCAAGGCCGGTAAGCACGTCAAGCTCTGTGCCTTCAGGCATGGCGGCAAGCTCCGCGGTGCCGGCACCAACGACCTTGTATAAAATTACGGTCTCGCCCCTTTTGTCCGGAGCATCCTGCGGATAGCCTGCGGCGCTCGTCCCGGCCTCGTCCCAGCCGTCATTCAGGCAGCCGCAGCCCTTCTCCTCATAGGAAATCACGTCACAGACCGAGATAGGCCTTCTCAAAAACCGCCCCGGGATCTCGATATTAATAAACTGCCCCGGCACGGTTATCGCCGAAATATCGCCGCAAAGCCTTAAGCGGTAGACATTCGCCGCAATAAGACTGTTTTCCTTTATCGTAAGTCTGACTTTTTTCATCCTTAAATCTCCGTTCCGCGTCGGGCAGGGGCGCGCCCGTCCCCCGCGCGAAAGCTGTACAAATTTATCCTTAAGCCTCGTAGACCACTTTTCCGCCGCAGGCTGTCATAAGGCACTCTCCGCTTAAACGCATGCCTGTAAATGGTGAAGCCTTGCCCTTTGAGAGGAACTTTTCCGGATCCACCACCCACTCGCTGTTCAAAGCCCAGATAGTGTAATCGCCCTTGTTGAGCGGGATGTTAAAGCGCTTTCTCGGATTCACGGCCATCAGCTCTATGAGCCTTTCGAGGCTTATCACGCCTGTCTTTACAAGGCCCGTATAAAGCGATGCGAATGCTGTCTCCAGCCCGACTACGCCCATCGCGCTCTTTTCAAGTCCGCGGGACTTTTCCTCTGCCGAATGCGGAGCATGGTCCGTGATGATCATGTCGATCGTGCCATCCTTTATGCCTTCTATAAGCGCTGCCCGGTCCTCGGCCGATCTTATCGGCGGATTCATCTTAAAGCGTCCGTCCTCCTGAAGATCCATGTCAGTCATAAGCAGATAGTGCGGTCCTGTCTCGCAGGTCACATCGACTCCGCGTGCCTTGGCCTCACGGATGATCTGCACGCTCTCCTTTGTCGAGATGTGGCAGACATGATAAGCGCAGCCCGTCTCCTCGGCAAGGCGGACGTCTCTTTCGATCTCGCCCCACTCGCTCTCCGAGCAGATGCCGCGGTGTCCGTGCTCCTTCGCGTACTGTCCGTCATGGATGTAGCCGCCGCGAAGCAGCTCATTTACCTCGCAGTGCGCAACTATCATCTTACCGAGTGATTTGGACTCAAGCATGGCCCTTCGCATCATTTCCTCATCCTGTATGCCGCGTCCGTCATCTGAAAATGCTATCGCCCTGTCAGCCATGCCCTTAAGGTCAGCGAGTTCGGCGCCGGCTTCATTTACAGTAATAGCTGCGTACGGATAGACATTGATACAGGCATCGCGCTCAATGATATCGATCTCCTGCTGAAGGTGCTCTGCAGAGTCCGGCACAGGGTTTAAGTTCGGCATGGCGCACACTGCGGTGCAGCCGCCCTTCGCCGCAGCCCTTGAGCCGTCGTATACAGTTCCCTTATATGAAAAACCCGGCTCTCTGAAATGCACATGCACATCACAGAAACCGGGAAAAATAACATAATCCTCTTTATCGAAACGGCCAACAATACCGGCATCAGCACCGCTTATGATGCTGCCTGCATCAGCGGTGATCTCACCGATCATATCGAATCCGATTTGTTTGATAAACTTAAACTCCGACATCAATGTCCTCCGTGTCTGACTCGTTTCTCTTTAGCTTTGATGAACGTTTTCTCCGCGCTTTTCGCTCAGAAAATCGCTACCATTTCATTATATTTACGATTTTTTTACATGTCAACGAAAGCATACCAATTTATATATTGACTTACGGCAACTTCCAGCTTTGGAATGCTATTGCCTGATACCTATCTGCCTGATAAATATTATTGTTGGTCAGCATCTCAGCTTCAACATTATAATTTGAGAAATTTTTAAACCAATAGGTTGATTTATTCTCAAAACCGTGATATTCTATCTGCGTAGCACTTAATATGTCGAATAAAGGAGGAGTCGAACATGTTAACCAGTATAGGAAGATTCTTACGTAAACTAAGAATTGATGAAGGCGAAATATTGAAAGATATGGCAGAAAAGCTTGAGGTTACAGTTTCTTTTCTTTCAGCAGTGGAAAATGGTAAGAAACGCATGCCATCCAGTTGGAATAGTCGGATCTGTGAACTTTACAATTTAACAGAAGAACAGAAAATAACCTTCACCACTGCTATTGCAGAAACAGAAGATGCTATCGAAATGAACCTTATTGGTCAAAATCTGCAAAATCGCGAACTTGCTGTTTCCTTTGCCCGGAAATTCTCGGATATCGATGATGACCAAGTTGAAGCCATAAAAAAGATACTTTTAGGAGGTAAAAACAAATAATGAATTGTTACAAAGCTTATCCCACCTCAAGAAATGATATTCGAAAATTCATCCGACAACTCAAGAAAAAGGTCGGATTAGAGAACGAGCTCTATTTCCCGATACTATTATTTGTAGAGAATATCCTTCCGATTCTTATCCCCGGCTTTCAATTTGAAGTAGTACCAGTTTCAGAGATGGGTAATAAGCATGGCGAAACATACCCTACAAAAAATCTGATACGGATACGAGAAGATGTATATCTTCGTGCAGCAGCCGGAGAAGGGCGAGATCGTCTTACAATAGCTCATGAAATAGGTCACCTGTTCATGCATGAAGATGATTGCATTGCTTTATGCCGATTAGCTCCTACAGAAAAACTTAAGCCTTTCGAAGATCCAGAATGGCAGGCTAACGCATTTGGTGGTGAACTTCTTGCTTCTTCTTATTTGATCAAAGGGATGAACATCTACGAAATCTCTGAAAAGTGTGGTGTTTCCATATCCGCAGCCGAAATTCAGCTTCGTTCTCTTAGATAAATTTAAGGAGGTGATGTCCTATTAATAAAAAATAAAACGTATTGAAAAACTGTTACCAGCAGTCTTTCAACACGTTTCACTTCTCAGATATGCTTTCACATAACTAAGTTGAGTCACTTAAAAAGTAGCATATCTGAGTCTCTTCGTCAATTGACGATGTGCACAAACTGGCGGGTATACTATACCCATTTTGCCCTCAGAAGGAGGGAGAAAGGACTCAGGTATGAGTGTTATAAATTCGCAGCGAAAAAGCTGTAAAGATGTTTTTAATGCCTTTCTTGTAGCATTAGCATATTATGCGGGTGTTTTTGAATTTCCGATAATTCAACCCACATATTTTATTCCCAACAAGTTAATCGCATTTTCAAAGGCGATTTCCTGTACTAACTATAATCAATGGGTTCACTTTTATGAAGATGATTACCTTTTTGAAAGAATCTGGAGAAATCCTGGAAGATATCTCGAGATTCTACGAAAGTATAACGGTGTTATCCTACCCGATTTTAGTTTATATCGTGATATGCCTTTTGTGATGCAATTATGGAACATTTACCGCAGCAGAGCTATCGGCTTTTGGTTACAGCAAAACGGGATCAGAGTTATTGTCAATATTAGATATGCCGACCAACGAACCTATCGTTGCTGTTGTGACGGTATCTCAAAGCACTGCGTTATAGCTGTTGGTACTCATGGAATCATAAAAAACAAAGAAGATCGCCGCTACTTCTGTGAAGGTTTGGATGTAGTTGTCAAAAAACTGCAGCCCACTGCTATTATCATATATGGCAAAGTTCCTGATTCTATTTTTGCCAAATACAGACAAGCTGGGATTCAGATTATTCAATTTGAAAGTGAATTTGCATCCTTCCACAAGGAGGTGTGCTGATGGGTACTGGCTTCCACGGTGGTTTTGGTTCCACAAAGGGTTCACGGATTAAAATAAGAATATTTACGCCGATTTATTTTGAAGGTACGGTTAAAGTAAATGGCATTGTACGAGATATTAGTCGCCGTGTATATCAGCGGAATGATATTAACTTTCATTACATTGATAAGGATACCGGACAAACAAATCTCCAACGTATGCTTAAGGGGAACGCCCCATATGGTCGTGACGGTAAACCATTGGAATTGCACCATACATTACAGAAAGAAGTGGGGCCAATGGTTGAAATCCATGAAACAACTCATCAGGAATACAAACGAATACTGCATGGGTTACGAGGCAGTGGTGAAAGTTTTAGAAATGATAAAGAGTTAGACAGCCAATACAGGAACTTTAAACGAGCATACTGGAAATGGCGAGCACAGCAATATTTGAAAGGGGAGAATAAATGAATACCTGCATTATTGAAACAATCAAAAAATATGAAGAACCCGGAGATTTTACTCACTACGCAGTTACTGACGAAATATTAACAACAGCAGAAACTGTTCTCAATGTAAAACTTCCGGAACAATATATAAGCTTCTTAAAAATGTTTGGTCATGGGGGAATTTGTGGATTAGAAGTCATGGGAGTCGGATTAACAGGCCGGATGATTTTTGTGGACACAACATTAGACTATCGCGATGAGGGACTGCCTGATAATCTTGTTGCTATCGAAAACGTCGATGAGTGGTTGACATGCATCGACTGCAACACAGGAAAAATTGTATCCTGGGATTTTAGCGGTTACATTAAAGAAGATTATATGTGTTTTGACGATTATCTGATGGATCAGATGAACAGTGCCATTGAAAATATGTAACAAAAAGTAACTAGTCACAAGGAACGCGAAGTGCGAAAAAGCGAATGTATACCTCGGTATGAATAGTAAAAAAAGCAGAGCTGACACATTGATTTTATCCTTGAGCCAGCCCCAAAAGGGGGGCTTCGCGTTCCCCCCCTCCTTGCCTTACCCTGTGAATGCGTTCCTTAATTTTCCTTTATTTTAATTGATAAAACATTTTTCGGGCATAAATTCGTGCTATACTTCAATTAAAACAAAGCCATACCATAAGCATTTACAGGAGGTAATTATGTCCGGCAAAAAATGGTACGAAGCACTTCTTCTTATCGTATTTATAGCTATGCTCGCACTCTGCGTGGCGCTCAATCTCACTTCAGGCCAGCGCGAGACGATATCCAACATTGCAGTCAATGCGGTAATGTTCATTATCGTGGCCATCATCTTTTTCACCTGCTGGAAAAACAGCTTCAGGCCGATGGGCGAGATCATAGACGATCTGGACGCGGCGACTGAGAGGATACGCTCTGATGCCCGCGATTCACACGAGTATCTCTGGGCTCCATATATAAACAACAAGGTAGAGCTTTTCAAAAATGACAGGCTCCGCCTGGTCTACCGCGATTTTCTTTTTGAACTCAACCACTACTCCGAGTCAAAAAAAGCCTATTACAAGTGTGACATCGAGGATTATGTAAATTCTGACCTCGTTGATTCTGTGATGCACCGCGGACAGCTGAACCAGGTCGCAGGTGCCCTTACGGGTCTCGGTATTCTCGGGACCTTTATCGGTCTCTCGCTCGGACTTCAGAGCTTCAATACCGGCACCACGGCAGAGATCACCAATTCCATAGAGCCGCTCATGGATGGAATCAAGGTAGCATTCCACACATCCATCTACGGCATGATTTTCTCTCTCGTATTCAACTATGCTTATAAGCGCAGACTTTATGACGCGGAGACCACGGTCGCCGAGTTTGTGAGCACCTTCCGCAAGTATGTGCTTCCGGATACCTCCAACGACGGCATCAACCTTCTTATCCAGGCCCAGCAGGAGCAGGTCGAGGCCATCAATAACATGTCAGTCCGCATGGCTGAGGAGGTAGGACGGGTCATCGATCCGCAGTTCAAGAAGCTCACTGCTCTCATGCATGATTTCACTGCAGTTCAGACCGAGCAGCAGGAGGAGGCACTTAAAGCAGTGGTGTCAGCATTTATAGCTGAAATGAACAAGTCTCTGGCAGGTTCGTTTACCAAGCTCCAGGACATCATCAGCGCGCAGTATGTCATCCAGCAGAAGAATGCTGAAACGATGGAGGCAGTGCTTAACGAGACCAGAGGCGGCGTAGGAAGCTTCAGCGAGATCAACCGCCGCACGAGCGACCTTATCTCTACTATCGGAGATTACGCGGACAGCGTAAGCAATATTCAGGGTGAGATACGCCGCTCTATCGCAAATGTAAGCGCGGCAAATGATGCGCAGAGCGCAGCTATCGAGGAGACAAAGAATCAGCTCAAGGTCGAAAAGGAGCTCCTGATGGGTCTTCAGGGATCTCTTACAGGTTTCTCAAAGCAGATCCAGGACAGCAACAAGGATACTGCCGATGCCGTTGAGACCATGACTGATGCCATAGATGACCTTCGTTCCGCTATGGAAAAGCTTACCAAGAGATCGAGAGGCTAAAGCTTTACCATGCATACTCAGTTAAGATCTACTAAAATAAACTCAGATTTGCAAAGAGGCTAAGATTTTATGAAGCTAAGATCAAATAGAAAACAGGATGAGGAAACGACCTACTGGCTCTCGTACTCAGATATGATGGCCGGGCTTCTGCTTGTTTTCGTCCTTATTATTTCGCTCACCGTTCTGCATGCCAACATCAGGTATGACCAGAAGCAGGAGGAGCTCATGGGTAAGGAGCAGGAACTCGTCATCCAGTCCAAGGAGCTTGAAAATGAGCGTCTTACCGTTGATGAACAGCAGGCCGTGCTCAATGCCCAGGAGGCAAGACTCGCTGAGCAGGAAGGCCAGCTCGCCGAGCAGAGGGCCACTCTGGAAAAGCAGGAAAATGACTTAAGGACCCAGTCCGAGCTCCTCCGGGAGCTTAATGCCATCATGGAGAGCCAGCAGGAAAAGCTTGACCGCATCATAGGTGTAAGAAGTGAGCTTATCGAGGACTTAAGCCGCGAGTTCAGCTCCTCTTCTCTCCAGGTCGCAGTCGATGAGCAGACCGGCGCTATCAGCATGGACTCAAGTATTCTCTTTGAGTACAATGCGGACGAGCTTAAGGATGGCGGCAAGGAGTTTTTATCTGCCTTTCTTCCGCGCTATACCAACATATTGCTGAGTGACAAGTATTCCGAGTATATTTCCGAGATAATTATTGAGGGGCACACAGATACCAGCGGTACCTATCTCTTCAACCTCGACCTTTCTCAAAAGCGTGCCTACTCAGTTGCAGAGTACTGCATGTCGCCTTCAAGCGGCATACTCGATGACGCGCGGCGCGAAGCTCTTCAGTCTGTGCTTTCAAGCTCAGGCAGGT
The DNA here is from genome assembly GCA_030531385.1 of Eubacteriales bacterium. Taxonomy (GTDB): domain Bacteria; phylum Bacillota; class Clostridia; order Lachnospirales; family Lachnospiraceae; genus Avilachnospira. Next base: position 2,027 of record JAUNNP010000041.1, on the reverse strand, counting down.
CGTTCAGCTCTCCTATCTACAAGGCCGACGGCAGCGTAGACCCTGAGGCCTCAAGGCGAGTTGAGATACTCTTCCGCCTCAAGGATGAAGAAATGATCAGGGAGATGATCGACATCTTAAATAATGGCGGCAGTGCAGCTGCAGCAAGTGCCGGCGCGGCCGGTGATGGAACCACAGGCCCCGCTGACGCAGGTCCCGGCGGCGGAACTGCGGGCAGCAGCACAGTTACTTCTGACCGGCCGGCGGCATAGGAATTTCTATGCCAGATAAGTCTCAAGCTCTGCCCGGATCTTATCCGTAAGCAAAGCCGCGGCAGCCTTGTCAGCGGCGCTCACCGACACATAAAACTTAAGCTTTGGCTCGGTTCCCGACGGCCTTACGACCAGGGAGCAATTGTCCTCCAGAATATACTTTAGGACATTGCTCTTTGGAAGTCCATCAAGGCCCTCGGCATAGTCAAATACCTTCTCCACCTTCTTTCCTCCAAAGCTCTGGGCTCCCTTTCTGAAGCTGCCTATGATCTCCTGCATCTTATTAAAGCCTGCGCTTCCCTCAAACTCATAGCTGTAAGTCGAGTTGAGGCAGAAGCCATACTTATCGTAGAGCTCCTTAAGCTTATCAAGAAGACTTATGCCGCGGGTCTTGTAGTAAGCGAACATCTCGCAGATCATAAAGGCTCCGTCTACGGCATCCTTATCGCGCACATAGCTGCCGCTTAAGTATCCGTAGCTCTCCTCAAATCCAAAGATGTAGCTGTCCTCCTTACCCTGCTGCTCAAGCCTTAATATCTGCTCTCCGATAAACTTAAAGCCGGTAAGAACATTTACAGTGCGCACGCCGTAGTCAGCCGCGATGCGGTCTCCCATATCGATAGTAACGATAGTCTTTACAGCAACCGGGTCCTCAGGCATCCTTCCGTGCTTTTTTCTCTGCGAACAAATAAAGTCAAGAAGCAGTATTCCGGTCTCATTACCCGAAAGCAGCACATACTCTCCTGCCGGGCCGTTAAGTCCCTTCTCATCCTTCACCGCAATGCCCACGCGGTCACAATCGGGGTCAGTCGCAAGAAGCAGATCGGCATTATACTCGGCCGCGTACTTCATTCCCAGCGCCATGGCCTCCCTTATCTCGGGGTTCGGATACGGGCAGGTCGGGAAATTCCCGTCCGGCTGCTCCTGCTCCTTAACCACGGTGATATTCGTAAAGCCCGACTCCTTCAGCGCGCGGAGCACCGGCTTTAAGCCGCTTCCGTTGAGCGGAGTGTAGACGATGGAGACATTCTTATCGATCTCGTCGCCGTAGAGCACCGACTGGCGCCTCACCTCGCCGGTAAAGTCCGTATAGACGCTGTCCTCTATGATGCAAATGCTGCCGGCGGCCATTCCTTCCTCGAAGCCTATGCTCTTCACATCGTCAAAGATATCGAGCTTCTCGATGAAGCCGAGCACCTCAGCTGCTGCCTCTGTCGTGATCTGGCAGCCGTCAGAGCCGTAGACCTTGTAGCCGTTGTACTTTGAAGGGTTGTGTGAAGCGGTCACCATGATGCCGGCCGAGCAGCCGAGCGCGCGAACGGCATAGGAAAGACAGGGGGTCGGCATAAGCTCCTTATAGATGTAGGTCCTGATGCCGTTTGCCGCAAATACTCCTGCCGCTATTCTCGCAAATTCCTCTGACTTTATGCGGGAGTCACGGCTTATGGCAATGCTGCGCTTATCCAAAGGAAAGTGGCTGCACACATAGTCCGCAAGGCCCTGGGAAGCCTTTGCGACTGTATAAATATTCATTCTGTTCGTGCCGGCGCCGATAACGCCTCTTAAGCCGCCAGTGCCAAACTCAAGGTCACGGTAGAAGGCATCCTCTATTCTTTCCGCTGAGCCTGCGATCGCCTTAAGCTCTGCTGCCACATCAGCGTCGGTCGCCCTCTCGCACCAGCGCTCATATTCAAGTCTGATCTTATCGTTATCCATTCGTGTCTTTTTCCTATATTTTAATATGGCCTTATTCTATCATGCTGCAGCTTTTGATCG
>JAUNNP010000169.1 GCA_030531385.1 Eubacteriales bacterium | reverse complement strand
GCCTTTCCGCGCTCCTCTCCCATGATAAACAGGGAAGTGCTGAGGCAGTCGCAGATGCCGGACTCAGGTCCCACTATGGTAACTGACTCAAGCCCGGTCTGGGCAGGAAAGCCGGTCGAAGGATCGATAATGTGGTGATATCTTATACCATCCTCAATGAAGTATCTCTCATAGGCGCCTGCTGTGACCACCGAAGTATCATCTATCTCCATTGAGAATGCATAAGAGTCCTCATGCTCAGGATCATACACGGCCACACTGAATAGGCCTCCATCCGGCTTATGGCCTATACACAGCACATTTCCGCCAAGATTTATGATCCCGGAAGTGACTCCGTTTTCAATAAGGACCTCTTTGATCTTATCGGCTATAAAGCCCTTGGCCGATGCTCCGACATCCAGCCTCACATCAGCATCGTAGGCGATGAATTTTCCATCGCTGACATCCCACTTCAGGCTTTTCACCTTACTGAGAGCGCTTTTAAGCTCCTTTTCGTCAGGGACCTTCTTTTCTTCCTTAAAGTCCCAGAGCTCTGTCACCGGCTTAATGGCAGGTTCAAGCACTCCGCCTGTAAGCTCACAGAACTCCCTCTCCAAAAGCAGTATCTCAGCCGTCTCCTCAGAGATATCCACCTCTGATGTTTCCCTGTGGTTTATCCTGTAGATGTCCGATCCCTCTTTTGAGAAATTGATCATATCATCATACTTATTCAGAGCCTCGACCGCCGCGCTGAGGGCTTCCTTACCGCCTCCCTCATAGGTCGTAAGCGAGCAGTAGGTATCGAGCAGGAACACATCGCGGCTTATCGGGTAAGCATCTGCCGCCTTTGCTGCGCGCCGCGAAAGCTCCAGCTTAGTCAGCTGCTGACCTCCGATAAAAAACACGAAAAGCAGTATTACAGCCAGTATTCTGTTTCTTTTGCTTTCTTTATCCGTCATTATTTGTTTATATTTTTAAGGGCCAGCTTAAGCACATCCTCGGTGGTCATGCTTTCGTCTATCATCACCTGGCTCACCGCGCGCCCTGCTTCCATCCTGCTGTAGCCAAGGACCGTAAGCGCATCGATGGCTTCTGATACAGGTCCTGCTGAAAATGCTGCCGTTCCATGCGTTCTGCCGGCTGCCGCACTGCCTGAAGCTCCGGCAGCATTTACAAAGTCCTCCGCGAGTGAACCTATCTTATCCTTAAGCTCCAGAATAACGCGCTCTGCAGTACGCTTTCCGATGCCCTGGGCCTGACTTATCGACTTCGCGTCTCCCGTAATAATGGCCATACGGAGTTCATCCGGCCTCAGGACCGAAAGGATAGCTATCGCTCCCTTTGGACCTATTCCGCTTACACTGATAAGGAGCCTGAATATCTCACGGTCTTCCTTGTACAAAAAGCCAAAGAGGCTTTGACCATCCTCTTTGACCGAATAAAATGTATGTATTTTTACTTCTGTTCCAATGGGCGGAAGCTCACCGATCACGGTCGCGGGCACGAAGATACCGTATCCTACTCCGGCGGCCTCAACGATTATAAAACCATCTTCTATATCGGTGAGTTCACCCTTAATATAATTGATCATAAATTTACCTATACAGCATTTACCGTTTAATAAGACGGAACCGGTGTCGGACGTGCCGAATCGAAGATCGCAGATACGTTGTCAAACAGATCGCTCAGCCTTGTATAGCCGTTTCCGATATCCAGCCACATATTGTAGCCGTCAAGCGCACGGCGTCCCTGTCTCAGATAATCGTCTCCAAGCTGTACCCAGTACTGCGAGGAGTCAACATTGCAGAAATACCTGAAGCCAAGCTTCCGGAGATAATTGAATCTCTCATTATCGTGGCTGTATCCATGCCAGTCGGCGATATCCGCACCCTTAGGATAGATGATAATGTCAGGCTGCTCTCCTGTTGCCTCTCTGATAAGCGGAGCAACATTTCGCTCCCATCTGTCACAGTCCTTGGTAAAGCGGTCCATTTCTATCTGACCTAAGTCTCTGTGGCCCCAGCTGTGTGAACCTACATCATAGCCGTCAGCAATGATGGCCTTAAGCACCTCAACAGCCTCTGCCCTCTCTGCCTGAACATCATGTCCCTGCTCAAGGCTCGGGTCATAGTACTCTGAGTTTGGATCATAGCTTTCATCTGTGCGGTATCCGAGTATGCCGTTATAGCCTGTAAATACGAGGCACGCCTTATGTCCCCTGTAAGAGAAATCAGGGTGCTCGTCAATAAAGGTATCAAGCACTCCGAGGAGATCATAGTCTCCCACGAATTCATTTCCGTCCTTATCCGTGTAGTGAAGTGTAGGCCTTCCATCCTCGCCAATGATCATCTTGTCGGCATATCCGGCGCCCTTCATGTACTCATAGTAGCAGACGTCGTCCTCACTCATTACAAATGCCTTCTTTCCCGGAGGCAGCATGATGTGACCGTTTTCACGGGTGACGGTTCCGTCAGCATTGTTCGTAAATGTAGACATATCGTGGAGGCTTACAATGACATAACCCTTGTCATACATCTCCTGCATCATAGCCTTAAACTCGTCGATGGTGGTCATAAGGCTGTTGTAGCCTCCGGCCTGTTTGCCCCATCTGCTCTCATCGAAGGAGTTGACAGGATCCACGCAGAGGATATGGAAGAACACGTGGGTGATCTCCTTGAGGTTCTGCTCCACGCAGGTCGCCTTGGTATCCTCGCACTGCTTTGCAAGAGCCTGGGCCTCTGTGTTGCTGTCATAATCAGGCATGGACTTTAACAGCTCTACCGCGTTATCGTAGTCATACTGCGCGTACATGAGCTTAGCCTCGCCGATATAGTCGCGGGCCGGCTCTGTTTCATCAGGTATGGTCTCTACTGTCTCTTCAACAGTAGTCTCAGCCTCAGAAGCACTCTTGCCGCCTGTACCTGTGCCTTTTCCTATAAGGCTCTTGATTCCTACTATAAGGACGATAACGAGCAGTACTGCGGCTGCAGCTATAATGATGAGCTTCGGATCGAACTGACTTTCGCCTTCACCGCCTCTTCTGCTGTTATTTACGGCGCCGCTTCCTCTTCCGGATCTGCTGCGTCTGCCTTCGCTGTCCTCTATGCTCCTTGAGCGCCTCGTCTCAGTATCCGCGCCGCTCCTTGAACGTCTGATTTCTGTATCTACACTGCTCCTCGAG
>JAUNNP010000168.1 GCA_030531385.1 Eubacteriales bacterium | reverse complement strand
AACAGCAGCGGCTCTCAGAAAGAGACTTCAGGAAATATGCAATGCCGTAATTCTCGGAGATCAGGATGAGTTTGCAGTGACTGAAGATAAAAAGGATCCGAACTATATAAAGGCATCGTGGAGCCATTCGGCAGCATCGCATGAAGGCTATGATTATGGTGAATATTACGCAGAGGTAGACCTCGGCAACCAGATCGTTTATCTGATTGACCATGGCAAATGTATCTGGAGCTCGTCCTGTGTATCCGGAATGATGACAAAGGAAAGGTATACGCCCGGCGGGATCTACGCAGTGACATATAAGCAGCTGCACAGAGTCCTTACCGGATACAATCCTGACGGATCGGTTCAGTACAGAAGCCCTGTGACCTACTGGATGCCGTTCAATAAGGGAATCGGATTCCATGATGCTACCTGGAGAGGAACCTTTGGAGGAAGCATATATGTTTACGGCGGATCACATGGCTGCATAAATCTGCCATTTTCGAAGGCAAAGCTGCTTTATGATCTTGTTTATACAGGAATGCCGGTCATTCTGTATTACTAAAGTATAAAAAGGCGAGCACAAAAAAAGCGGAGAACTCAATTTGAGAACTCCGCTTTATTACTTTTCAGATCTCAGATTCGCAGATGCTTACTGCGCTGCTGCAGTCTCATCTGTTTGTGTATCAATTGAAACGCTGTTTTCTGCTTCGCTGCTATCCGTGATACTGCTATCTGTGATACTGCCTTCCGTTGTGAGTGAAATACGTCCGGATCTGGCATTTCCAACCATATCTTCAAAACGCAGTTCAATAGAATCTGTCATTTTCGGGATCTTAAATGTAACATAGCCTGTGTTCTTGTCATAATCAGCAGGACGGATCTCCTCGCTATCATTAATAATACCAATAATAGAATCGTAGTTAACACCGGACTGCGTATCGCTGATGGTGAAAGAAAGGTCACCGCGGCTTATGTTGATCGAAGACTCATCTACTGAAGGCGCTGTATCGTCAAGAATGCCGACATCGGTGTAGTTTGATCTTGCCATACCGTTAAGAGCTTTTGCTTCTATAAATAAAGTTCCGTTTTTGCTAACGGTGCACTTATACGAGCTGCCTGACTTCTCATACTCGATAGGTTCTGACTCAAGCGAGACGTTCAATTCCTTAATAGGAAGAATGGACTTTACCGTGAATACGGCTTCAGTGGTTATGTAGTTGTTGGTATCCTTAAGCTCAACGCTGATACTCGGAGTGGAGCAGACAAGCAAAAGTATAATTCCGTTTATCACAAAGTATGGAATAACATAAAACAGAAGAAACTTTACATACTTATTTGAAAAGATACTGCCTTTAACGCGTGTACCATGCGCATCATATAATATTCGCTTCCGGCCTGAACTGCCGGAACTTCCTGAATTTGATTTGGTAGAACTCATATGGCCTCCTAAAAACTATATTAGTTTATCAAAAAAAATATTTTAAGGCAATAAAGGAAGCAGCTATTTAAGAGAATTGACAAGAATTCAATAAATATAGTAAACTATAAGGACAAAAGTCCATTATCAATTCATCGGATATCCCGGTATTTCCTGGAACTTTATTCATGCAGTCACATATTTTGGTTGTTAGTGTTTATTTTGAAATTTGGTGGAGAAGCTTATGAGAGAAAAATTACAGACACTTCCTGTTGCGACCTTAAAAGCGTTTGCAAAGGAACAGGGAATCAAGTGTTCCGGTCTTAAGAAATCTGAAATTATAGATCTGCTTTGTGAAGCGGCCGAAAAAAAACCTGAGATGAAGCCTCAGGAGATACATAGCCGCGCGGCAAAACCGATGAGAAGAGAAAAGAAGACCGATGAGGCACAGCCGGCTCAGCCAACGTCAGCTCAGCCAAAGTCGGCTCCGTCAAAGGAAGATACTGCTGAAAGAAAGGAAATTCCTCTGGATTCTAAAACCGGAAGACCGGTAGTGAGTCTGAATACCGGAAATCAGACACCCGAGATAAACGCACTCGATTCGGGAAGCGAGGCCAATGGCATACTTGAGGTAATGCCGGAGGGCTTTGGCTTTATCAGATGCGAGAACTTTCTTCCCGGTGAAAATGACATATATGTTGCACCGAGCCAGATAAGAAAATTCAACCTTAAGACCGGTGATATAATAAGAGGAAATATAAGGATAAAGAGCGCAACAGAAAAATTTGCGGCTCTGCTGTATATAACAAGCGTAAACGGATATCCTGCCTATGAAGCTGAAAGAAGACCGGCATTTGAAAATCTGACTCCCATATTCCCAAATGAAAGAATCAAACTTGAAAATGGAGACAACAGTTCGCTTCCGCTCAGGGTAATGGATCTCCTGGCACCCATAGGCAAGGGACAGAGAGGAATGATCGTTTCACCGCCAAAGGCAGGAAAAACGACACTTTTAAAGCAGGTCGCAAAGTCCATCATCCGTGACAGGAGTATGTATCTTATTATACTTCTTATAGATGAAAGACCTGAGGAAGTAACCGATATTAAAGAAGAAGTAGTCGGAGAAAATGTTGAGGTCATCTATTCAACCTTTGATGAACAGCCGGAGAGACATAAGCGTGTATCTGAGATGGTAATTGAGAGAGCAAGGCGACTTGTTGAATACGGAAAGGATGTAACGATACTTCTTGATTCAATAACCAGGCTTGCGAGAGCATATAACCTGGTAGTTCCTCCTTCGGGAAGGACGCTGTCGGGAGGATTAGATCCCGCGGCGCTTCATATGCCTAAGAGATTCTTCGGAGCCGCAAGAAATATGAGAGAAGGAGGCTCGCTTACGATCCTTGCAACAGCACTCATTAATACCGGAAGCAGAATGGATGATGTTATCTATGAGGAATTTAAGGGAACAGGAAACATGGAGCTTGTTCTCGACAGAAAGTTATCGGAAAAAAGAATATTCCCGGCAATCGATATTTTAAAGAGCGGTACAAGAAGAGATGACCTTCTGCTTACTCCGGAAGAAATGGAGGCAGTCGGCAAGCTGAGGAGCGCCTTTGGATCGATGAAGCCTGAGGAAGCAGCGGAAAAAGTACTCGATCTTTTCACGAAGACAAAGAATAATGCGGAGTTCGTTCAGATGGCAGATAAGATAAGATTTATGTAATCGCACTTATGACACCCGCATCATAGCGTATAAAATCACTGGAAAAACATTAGTAAAAGCAGTGAAAAAAGATATGTAAAAGCAATA
>JAUNNP010000040.1 GCA_030531385.1 Eubacteriales bacterium | reverse complement strand
TCACATCCACCGAATGCTTCGCGCCGGAAAGTTTGGACAAAAGGCATACAGTCTCGACGTTATTGGTCCAGGGGAACTGATCTACAGCGGTCGCCTTTACGAGGCGGTAGCCTGCACCCTGCAGCATGCCGAGATCGCGGGCGAGACTCTCCGGCTTGCAGCTTACGTAGATCATATTCTCAACGCCATAGGCTATGATCTTCTGCAGCGCTTTGGCGTTTACGCCATCACGCGGCGGATCGAGGATGATCGCATCGGGGCGCGGCAGTGAATCAAGTGCCGCCAGCACATCGTCCGCAATGAACCTGCAGTTATCAAGACCATTCGCCGCCGCATTCACGCGCGCGGCATCCACCGCTTCCGGCACTATCTCGACGCCGGTCACTTCACGCACGCAGGGCGCAAGCAGCTGCGCGATCGTGCCGGTGCCGGAGTACAGGTCGAATATGCTCATATCCTCATTCAGCTCATCTGCGATATACTCCCTGACCTTAGAATACAGCACCTCTGCTCCCTTTGAATTCGTCTGGAAAAATGAAAACGGCGATATCTCGAACTTAAGTCCGAGGAGTTCCTCCGCGATGTGGTCCTCCCCGAAAAGCACCGTCGTTCCGTCGTTTCGCACGGCGTCCGCAAAGGCATCATTTACAGTATGAAGGATGCCGCGGATCCGGCCCTCAAAGCCCTCGCCGCCGGCCACGTTAAGGAGCCGCTCGGTAAAGCCGCTGAGCACCTCATCTTCGTCAAGTGTCTTGACGCCCTCTGCCGCTGCTACTTTTCCGGGCACGATAACGAGCCCTCCAAGCGCATTACTTCCGCGCCCGCGGCCTCTTTTTTTACGTCCGCCGGCAGCCACGATTCCACGGGCGTCAGCATTTGCCACGACGCCTGCATTTGCCCCCGGAGCCACAGCGTCGACGCCGTCAGCATTTGCCCCAGGAGCCACAGCGTCGATGCCGTCAGCATTTCTCGATTCTACTGCAAATGTCTCCGGCGCGTACAGGCTGACATCATAGATGTCAGCGTGGCGTCCCACCGGAATGAGCGGCTGGCTTGTGGTGACAAGGTCTATCAGCATCTCGCCGGTGTTCACCGCGCGGCGGATGATGAGGTAGCGGAGGTAACCGAGATGCGTGCGCTTATCCGTGTATGTGAGCTGCAGCTCGCGAAAATACGAGGCGGCGGCCCTGACTATAAGGTTGCAGTCCTCGTGCACCAGCTCGCAGCAGTCCACGTCTATGACGTCATAGAAGCTCTTCTTTTTGTGAAGGCCCAGGGTGAGCGGGCCGTCCTTCTGGCAGTCGCCGAAGCTGTACTCCATTTTGTTGCGGTACGCAAATAAAAGAGGACTTGAAACTATGCCCTCAAAATTATATTCGTAGGCGCCGCCGATGTTCATGGATACTGCCTGATCGAGCAGCCCCTTCACACGTTCTTCCTTCTCATAAAGCTGCGCCTCATATGGTGAATTACAATAAAAACAGCCCCCGCAGATACCGCCGAGGCTGCATGAATTTATCTTGTATTCCTGTGACATATTTCCTTACTTATCTTCTCCATCGTTCTCTTCGTCGTCAATATCGAGATAAGCATAATCCTCATCATCTTCATCATCGTCGAAGAGACCGTCAAAATCGTCAAGGTCATCATTGCTGAAATACTTATAAACAGCAAATGCAATAATGCCAATGACCACAAGCGCACCAATGACTGAAAGTATGATGATAACGAGCTTTCTGTTGTCTGAAAGCTTCTCAGAAATCTCTTCCTCTCCCTGCTTTATCTTCTCGATCATTTCATCAATTGTCTTCTTTGTTTCATTTAATGAGATCAATGTGTTAAGCTTATCCATAGTGCCCTCCTTAAATACCTTTTATTAAAGGTTCTTATCGATAAAATGATACCATAGTTTGGGTTGATTTGCAATTACTACCTGCTGCACGGATGGCGTCAGGGGAGATTTTTGATTTAACGTAGGTTTAGTTGAAAATGGCGTCAGGGGAAAATTTTGATTTAAAGTACGTTAAATCAAAATTTTCCTCCGGCGCCATTTGTAGACTAAAGCTCAGCATTTTACTTTAAGTCAATAAATGCTGGCTAACCGGGCTTCGTTATTTTTATAACAATTTCACAATTTTATAATATTTATTGTTCTTTTTTATGTAAAGTTTGACCTAAAGCTACAAAATCTGTATAATAATAAGAGCTTGCTTAAACTTTTATACTAATTTAGGGGGGATTATATTATGAATTTGCCTGTTTCGATTCTTAACTGCTATCCTGAGCCGGATATCGATGTCATCAACAAGCTTCTTGAAGAAGAGGTTGAGTCCGATGGAACAAAGATCGTTGTTCTCGATGATGATCCTACCGGCGTTCAGACTGTACATGATGTTTATGTTTATACTGACTGGACCGAGGAAAGCATTATGGATGGCTTCAACGGTCCGAACAAGGTCTTCTACATTCTCACAAACAGCCGTGGTATGACTGTTGAGGAGACTACCAGAGTTCACAAGGAGATCGGTGCCAATATCGCCAAGGTCGCACGTAAGAGCGGACGACGCTATATCATCATGAGCAGATCTGACTCTACTCTTCGCGGACACTATCCTCTTGAGACCAAGATCCTTAAGGATGCCATGGAGCACGACGGCTTCCGTATCGACGGTGAGATCCTTACTCCTTTCTTCAAGGAGGGCGGACGCTTCACACTCGGCAACATTCACTACTGCCAGCAGGGCGATGAGCTTGTTCCCGCGGCAGATACTGAGTTCGCCAAGGATAAGACCTTCGGATACAGCCATTCCGATATCACAGAGTATATCGAGGAGAAGACCGGCGGTGAGTACAAGGCCAAGGACGTTACCTGCATTTCCATCGAATCCCTCAGAAATATAGAGCTCGATAAGATCGAGAAGCAGCTTCTTGATGTTCATGACTTCGGCAAGGTAGTTGTTAATGTTCTTGACTGCTGCGATATCCGTGTATTTGCCATTGCACTTTACAGAGCTATGCGCAAGGGTAAGAATTTCATGTTCCGTACCGCTGCCAGCCTTGTTAAGGTTATCGGAGCTTTCCCTGATAAGGATCTTCTTACCAAGGACGAGCTTATTCCCGAGCCTACCACAAACGGCGGCGTTGTAGTTGTAGGAAGCCACACAGGCAAGACTACTGCTCAGCTTAATCATCTTCTTGAGCTTGACTGCGTTGTTCCGATCGAGTTCAACTCCAATAAGGTGCTTGATGGTGACGAGGCCTTCTATGCTGAGGTCGACCGCTGCGTAGCTCTCGAGGAAGAGGTCATTAAGAGCGGCAAGACTGCTGTATGCTTCACCTGCCGTAAGCTCCTTACTGTTGAGGGAGACTCAAAGGAGGATGCACTTATCCGTTCTGTTAAGATCAGTGACGGTGTTCAGAGTCTCGTTGGACGTCTTAAGGTTAAGCCTGCATTCGTTATCGCCAAGGGTGGCATCACCTCAAGTGACGTAGGAACCAAGGCCCTCGCTGTTAAGAAGGCAAGAGTTCTCGGCCAGATCCGTCCGGGTATCCCTGTATGGCAGACCGGCGCAGAGAGCACCTTCCCCGGCGTTCCTTACATTATCTTCCCGGGCAATGCCGGAACCGAGTATTCATTGAAGGAGTCTGTAGAGATCCTTAACGGAATCAAGTAATCAGAATATTGTTATGTAACATAATGGGGGCTGTCGCACTAAGCGGCAGCTCTTTTTTAATCCGGGCGGGCCTTAAACGGCTCGCCCCTCTTATATTGTGCGCCTTTGCCTGCATATGCCCGTCCGGCGTAGGCCTGGCTGACTCTTTTTCCCCTTTCGGGCCTACATATGCCTGTCTGACGTAGGCCTGAGTGACTCTTTTTCTCGCTCTGGGCCTACAAAGGCATCCCGAGGCAGAAAAAGTCAAGTCCAGGATGCCTAATATAGTCTCTATGGCATCCTAAAATGACAAAATGTGGATTTAGGATGCCTTTGCCATAATAAAAAGCATCCCGGATCACACTTATCTAAACTCAGGATGCCTTTCTGACTCTCTTTTACATCCTGAATCTCAATTTCAACTTTACAGGATGCTTTTCTAACTAGTTTTGTCATCCTAATTTTAACTTTATCTATTTCAGGATACATTATCACTAAAATAGGCATCCTGAAATGACAAAATGTGGATTTAGGATGCCTCCGCCATAATAAAAAGCATCCCAGATTACACTTTACTAATCTCAGGATGCTTTCAGCCACACGCTGGGCTTGTATGTTAAAAAAGTCTTATATCTTCTTCAGCTTCGCAAAGCCCGCGTACATTATCTTGCGGCCGGCTTCATCAAAATCCACTGTGACCTTGTAGTCTTTTGGCTCATCGTCAATAGAAACAACAGTGCCAAGTCCAAATTTAGTATGGATAACGCGGTCTCCTGCATCGTAATCAGGCTTTTGCTTTATCATTGAGTTGCCCTTTACGGCTCCGGCGCCTTTGCCATGAGCGGCACCGCCGATGCCTGCAGAGCTCAGCACCTTGCTGCGGGACTTATTTCTTCCTGCAGGTGTGGTGTCGAGTGAGCCAAAGCGGCCAACACTTCGGACGCCGCCGTAGCTGCTGTCCGAATTAAAGGCATTATAGGCGCCGTAGCCGCCGGACCTGCTCTCATACTCGAGCCGGCCCTCGTAGCCGCCAAAGCCTGCGAAGCTGCCCTGCCGCGGCTCGTGCCGGCCGCGGAAATTCTTTTCTGCAGCATCGTCCGGTATCTCATCAATGAAGCGCGACGGCTTCATGAATCTTGTGTCGCCGTTTACCATGCGTTCCCTGGCAGAGCTAAGATTGAGTACCTTCCTTGCCCTCGTAAATCCCACGTAGCAAAGACGTCTCTCCTCCTCGATCTCCTCCTCCGGGTTATCGGCATTGATTGCTGCGGATGAAGGAAAGAGTCCATCCTCCATGCCGGCTAGATAAATGCGGTCAAACTCAAGTCCCTTTGCAGCGTGAAGAGTCATCATGGTGAGCACATCATCGTCCGGATTTGTCCTGTCGATGTCTGATACAAGAGAGATCTCCTCCAGAAACACTGACAAAATGTCGAGCGGCTCCGAAGCTATCTCGTCCATGAAGCCCACGAACGCATCAGTCCCGCCTCCGGCGCCAGCAGCACCGTCATACACCAGCTCCGGCACAGTCCTCTCGCCCGGCGCCGTATATCCTTCCTCAAAGCTCACCGCCTTATTGATAAGCTCCTCGATATTCTCAAGGCGCGTCTCCGCAGTCACGGGGTCCTCCTTCTTAAGCTCGTCGGCATAGCCTGTATCATCGCGCACGGCCTCGATCAGCGTCCTGATACTGTACTCTCCCCCGGCCAGCCCGGCCCTGAAGCCCTCGATGAGTTCCACAAAGCCCTTCAGCTTCTTTACCGCCGCAGCCCCAAAGCCCGCTATCTCGTCGCACCTTTTAAGTGCATCATAAAAGCTTATCCCGCGCTCAGCCGCAAAGGCACTCACGCGGTCGACACTGGTCTGACCGATGCCGCGCTTAGGCACATTGATAATACGAAGGCACGCAAGATCATCGACTCCATTAGCCACAACGCGAAGGTAAGACAAAATATCCTTGATCTCGCGCCTCTGGTAGAAATTCACACCGCCAACAATCACATAAGGAATATCCCTTGCGACGCAGCGTTCCTCAAGAAGTCTAGACTGCGCGTTGGTGCGGTATAAAATCGCCTGATCCTTAAGCGCCACGCCATCATTCTTCGCCTGGACTGCGAGCCTTACGATGCCGTCAGCCTCAGCCGCCGCAGTTTCGTACTCGCGATAAACAGGGAGCTCCCCCTGCTCATTCTCTGTCCAGAGACGCTTATCCTTGCGGCCCTTATTGTTGCGAATGACTTCATTTGCAGCGTTGAGAATGCTCTTGGTGGAACGATAGTTCTGCTCCAGCTTGATCACACGCGCGCCGGGAAAGCTCTTTTCAAAGCTCAGGATGTTCGTGATGTCCGCACCGCGGAACTTATATATCGACTGGTCGTCGTCACCTACCACGCAGAGGTTGCCGGACCCCGCCGCCAGCATTTTCACTATCTGAAACTGCACGCCGTTGGTGTCCTGGTACTCGTCGACCATGATGTAGCGAAAACGCTCCTGCCAGGCCTCAAGCACCTCCGGGAAGCGCTTAAACAGATCGACCGTCTTTACCAGCAGGTCGTCAAAATCCAGCGCGTTGTTCGCCTTCAGCTGCTCCTCGTACTTTTTGTATATCCTGGCAATGTTGCGCTCGTAGAAATCCGACGCATCTGCCTCATACTCCTCCGCGCCCAGCATTTGGTTCTTGCAGGAGGAAATGATATTTTGCGCCGGTCTCTCGCGGTAGGTCTTGGTATCAAGATTCAGCGCCTTTATGCACTGGCGTATCAGCGTCTTCTGGTCGTCCGCGTCGTAGATCGTAAAGTCGCGGTCGTAGCCAAGCTTATCGATGTCGCGGCGAAGTATCCTCACGCACATCGAGTGGAAAGTCGACACGAACACCCTCTCGGCATCGCCGGAGTTAAGGAGGCGGTCGACCCTTTCGCGCATTTCATTCGCAGCTTTATTGGTAAATGTTATCGCCAGAATGTTCCACGGCGACACGCCGTTTTCTATAAGATTGGCGATCCTGTGCGTCAGGATCCTCGTCTTGCCCGAGCCCGCGCCCGCTAAAATAAGAAGCGGTCCGTCCAAACACTCGACCGCTTCTCTTTGTCTGTCATTTAAGCCTTTTAACAGTTCTTCTTTGTTCAATTGAACCTCACTTATTTCTTTTTTGCTGCTTTCTCAACAGAGTTGTACTTCGGCACGAGGACTTCCTTTCCTCCCATGTATGGACGAAGCGGTGCCGGGATCTTTACGGAACCGTCTGCCTGAAGGTTATTCTCTAAGAATGCTATAAGCATACGCGGCGGTGCAACGCAGGTGTTGTTGAGAGTGTGTGCCAGGTGGTTGCCCTTCTCCTTGGACTTGATCCTGATCTTAAGTCTTCTTGCCTGTGCGTCTCCGAGGTTCGAGCATGAGCCTACCTCGAAGTACTTCTTCTGTCTCGGTGACCATGCCTCTACGTCGCAGGACTTTACCTTAAGGTCCGCAAGGTCTCCCGAGCAGCACTCAAGCTGTCTTACCGGTATGTCAAGTGTGCGGAAGAAATCAACTGTGTTCTTCCAGAGCACATCATACCACTTCATGCTCTCTTCAGGCTCGCAGACTACGATCATCTCCTGCTTCTCGAACTGGTGGATGCGGTAAACGCCTCTCTCCTCGATGCCGTGTGCTCCCTTTTCCTTTCTGAAGCACGGTGAGTATGAGGTCATGGTGATCGGGAGCTTTTCCTCCTCGATCTGCTGGTCTATGAATTTACCGATCATTGAGTGCTCTGAGGTACCGATAAGATAAAGGTCCTCGCCCTCGATCTTGTACATCATGGCATCCATCTCTGCGAATGACATAACGCCTGTAACTACCTTTGATCTGATCATGAAAGGCGGAATGCAGTATGTGAAGCCGCGGCCGATCATGAAGTCTCTTGCGTAAGCTGTAACAGCCTCGTGAAGTCTGGCAATGTCGCCCATCAGATAATAGAAGCCGTTTCCCGCAACTCTGCCTGCAGCCTCGATGTCAATGCCGTCGAAGCTCTCCATGATGTCTGTGTGATATGGAATATTAAAATCAGGAACTGCCGGCTCACCGAAACGCTGAACCTCAACATTAAAGCTGTCATCCTCACCGATAGGCACAGAAGGATCGATAATGTTCGGGATGATCATCATCTTCTGCGTAAGCTGCTCGCTGAGCTCGCTTTGCTTTGCGGAAAGCTCATTAAGCATATCTCCGTCCTTTGCCACCTCGGCCTTGGCTGCGTCCGCCTCAGCTCTCATTCCCTTTGCCATGAAGGCGCCGATCTGCTTGGAGATCTTGTTCCTCTTTGCTCTGAGCTCATCAGCCTCTGTCTGGACCTTTCTGAGCTCGGCATCAAGTGCGATGACCTCATCTACAAGCGGAAGCTTCGCGTCCTGAAACTTCTTTTTGATATTCTCTCTGACGATGTCAGGGTTTTCTCTGACAAATTTAATGTCTAACATGGTTTTGCCCTTTCATTTAAGTTTACTGCGCGGCGGTCTGCAAGTGCGCTGAGCGCAGGGATTTTTGTGTAATCTGGAATATTTTAACACTTACTATGTTCCTTAGCAAGTTTATTCACACCGAATAGTCTCCGGCATATGTTTACGCCGAATAGTCTCTTGCGCCGAAGACTGCGGTGCCGACTCTCACCATGGTGGAACCCTCCTCGACTGCGACCACATAATCTCCGGTCATGCCCATGGAAAGCACGCTCATCTCAACACCCGGAATGCTGAGAGCGGCTATCTCATCAAAAAGACCGCGAAGTGCCCTGAAATATTCACGGTTGCTCTCCGAATCATCGGTTATCGGAGCGGAGGTCATAAGACCGCAGATATGTACATGCGGGAACTTACTTATAGTGCGGACAACCTCAATGGTCTCTCCAATGGCAAAGCCCCACTTGCTCTCCTCGTCGGCAACATTCACCTCAAGAAGGATCCTTGCGGTGATGCCCTTCTTTTCAGCTTCCTTTTCGATCTGTTCAGCAAGGCGGAGGCTGTCTACAGAATGTATCAGGCTCACCTTATCAATAATATATTTGACCTTATTTCTCTGGAGGTGGCCTATCATATGCCAGTCTACGCTGTCGCCAAGCACCTCGTACTTTTCAACTATCTCCTGCACATAATTTTCACCAAAGGAGCGCTGCCCTGCATCGACTGCCTCCTTTATCATATCCAGCGGCTTCGTCTTGGACACGGCAAGCAGCACGACCTCGACCGGATTTCTCCCGACCCTCCCGCAGGCCTCCGCGATGTTCTTTCTAATCTCTTCCAAGTTATCTCTTATCATATAATTTTTCCTTTCGAGTGCCGGCGGGTGTCAAAAGAACCGTCCCCCTGACACCCCTCAGCCTCCAAGCTTCCGCATGAAGGCCGCAATGTTCGCTGCCGCATCGCCCTTGAAGACGGCCGACCCTGCCACGAACACATTTGCCCCCGCGGCCTTCAGCGACTCGACATTATCAAGCGTAACACCGCCATCGACCTCGATATCCACCTCGAGACCCTGCGCCGTTATCATTTCCCGCAGCTTTTTGATCTTCCCGGTGACATAAGGGATATACTTCTGTCCGCCAAAGCCCGGGTTCACGCTCATGAGGAGCACCATGTCAAGCGATGGCAGCACGTCCTCGAGCACGCTTACGGGTGTTGCCGGATTCAGCACGACGCCGCACTTTACGCCGGCCTCGCGGATCTGCTGGAGGGTGCGGTCGAGATGCCTGCAGGCCTCGTAATGCACGGTGATAATGTCCGCGCCCGCGTCCGCAAACTCCTTAATATAGCGGCCCGGCTCCTCGATCATGAGGTGCACGTCGAACACGTGGTCGGTATAGCCGCGGACAGCCTTGATCACCGGCGGTCCGAAGGTGATATTAGGTACGAACGCGCCGTCCATGACGTCGATGTGGATATACTCCGCGCCGGCCTCAGCGCACATTCTGACCTCGTCGCCGAGGCGCGCGAAATCCGCCGATAAAATCGATGGTGATAAAATGTATTTCATAAAGATGTCCTCTCCGGGCCTGCCATGCAGCAAGCCTGCCTGCCCGCGCAGGGCCTGCCGCCTGCTTACCTGTATTCCTTACTCTTTAGTTCCTCATAGATCTGGCAGTAGTTCTCATATCTCATGCGGGAAATGCTGCCGCCGCTTACGCCCCGCTTTACCGCGCAGATGTCCTCTGCCTCATAGATATGGCTGCAGCCCGTAAATTTGCAGTTATTTATGTAGGGCCGAAACTCCGCATAGTAATACTCAAGCTCGACAGCCTTTACACCGCTTACGTAAAGCGAGGTAAAGCCCGGGGTATCGAGCACGTAGCTCTCGGGATCGATAGTAAAAAGCTCGGTGTGTCTTGTGGTCTGCTTTCCGCGCTTAATTTTCTCGGAGAGCTCTCCGACCTCCATGCAGACTCCGTTGTTGAGCTTATTTGTAAGCGAAGACTTTCCGACTCCGGAAGGCCCTGCCAGCACGGTGGTCCTGCCCTTCATCTCCGCCTTTATCAGTTCTATCGCTGTTCCATGGCCGGCAGCTACGCCAGCTTCCCCGGCAGTGGCGCCTCCCGCAGTCTTGTTATCGTCACAAGGCCCGTCCTCGCCTGAAACGCTGCCTCCCGAAGTCTCCGCCACTGTGCCGCAGATAACGCGGCAGCCGGCATTCTCATAAGCTGTGCGGTACCGCTCCATCAGGCCGTCCCGGTCAAGGTCAGCCTTGTTAAGAAAGACTGTCACGGGAATGTCCTGCTGCTCCATATAGATAAGGAACCGGTCGAGAAGATTCGAGTTTAAGTCAGGCTCCCTCACGGCAAAGACCACCATGGCCCGGTCGATATTCGCGACAGCAGGCCTTATAAGCACATTTTTACGCTCATATATCTTAGTAAGGCTTCCCTCTTTTTTCTCCGCGTCCAGGACCTCAAACTCAACATTGTCCCCGACAAGGGGCTTTATGCCGAGCTTTCTGAAAATGCCGACTGCCCGCGAGGAGTACACGCGGTCGTCCTCGGCGTGAATATAATAAAATCCGCCAATACCTTTAATTATTTTTCCGGTCATTCAAAACCCTTCAACAAAATTATTCCTGCGCCAGTCAGGCGGCGCAGAGCCGGTCACAAATATTTCTGCATCACTCAGCCGGTGCGGTGCAAAGCCTATCACAAATGAGCTGTAGATCTCACCTGTATTTGCATCATAGACCTCGACCGTACCCTCCGTCACTCCGAAGGCGCCCCTGATATTCCTGTAAGTAACGGGGATCCTGGTTCCCGGCTCTACCGGTATAGGATCGCTGATGGTGGTATATTCCATGGCATCCTCGACCCTCTGTCCGAGTCTTACGGCCACATAAACGGTGCCCGCTGCAGGTCCTCCGCTCTCACCGACGATACAGCTATTGTCAATGCTTCCATAGAAGTATTCACCGCTCAGCTGCTCTGTTGATTCCCCTTCAGGCTCGGTCGTCTCACTTATATTATAAAGATATTCATCTGTAAGAATCGTTCCGTCAGGTATAGAGAAGTCGTCTCCTACGCATATCATAACGTCAATGATGGAGCCCTTCTTTGCGAAGCCAAGTGCAGGTACAGACTGATTTATAATCTGATCCGCAGGCACGGCATCTGTATTTATAGCCTGAGCCTCACCGAGTGAGAGCTGGCTTGATGAAAGCAGCTCCGATGCCGCCTGATAACTAAGCCCGATAAGGTCAGGAACCTCTGTATAGTCATCCCGCTTTCCGTAGCTTACAAGCAGAGTAACAAGTCTTACTCCTCCCTCAGTGGTTCCGTCATCCCTGTAGCCCGTTACAAAGTCCTCGGCTACCTCGTCTGAAAATTCTCTTACCGGATCTGGTGCTACAGCAACGCCGGCCTCATCAAGGGCCTGCTTTGCATCATCAAGCGACATGTTCTTGAGATTTTCAAGCACGTATTCTGCCTTCGCTCCGAGAGAAACTGTTACATAAACGGTCGAGTCGGAGGTAAGCACCTCACCCTTTGCAGGCATCTGGTTCATGATAGTGCCCTTCTCATATTCATTTGAATAATCCGAAGTTGAGGAATCCATGCTCATCTGTATCTGGCCCAGCATAGCCCTTGCCTCATCCACGGTCATGCCGATAATATCGGGCATCACATCCTCACCCTGAATGCTTAAGGTGTAATCCATTTCACCTTCGTTATTGCCCGAAATGTCAGCGGTGGTAACTATAGGCTCAGCGGAGCTTACAGCATCGTCCCTGAACTTAAAGAGCAGCAGGGCGGCTGCGGCAACCAGTACGAGAATGATGGCTGTAATAACAACTATGATATATTTGGACTTTGACTCATCTGTGATGTAAATGCCTTCCTCGTCTTCCGGAAGCTCATTATCAAGACCATCGTTGACATTGCCATCGCTGCCTTCGGTTATGTAGTAGCCCTTGACTGAATTTCTGCTCTTTCCTATGGGCTTTCTGCTCTCGACCACGGCCCCGGCGCCCGCGCCCACACCCGCTGCACCACCGGCACCTGCACCTGAACCCGCGCCGGTCCCACCATTCACGCCGGCACCTGAGCCCGTGCCTGAAACAGTACCTGCTGCACCGGTGCCCGCACCGGCTGCGCCAAGGCCTGCGCCCACACCCGCTGCGCCGTCCTCTCCAAGCTTGCTTGAGCCTACAGCATCAAACATCTTCACAAAGTGCCCCTCAGGATCCTCAGCCGCATGGCGGAGATCATCGATAAGCTCATCCGCGGACTGGTATCTATCCGACGGCTCCTTTCTTGTCAGCTTGATGATAATGTCATTGAGCGCAGGATATATCTCGCTGTTATAGACATTTGGCGGAACAAGGGCATCCTGGATATGTGCCATTACGACATTTACAGTATTGTCGCCCTGGTAAGGAAGACGGCCTGTTATCATTTCATACATGCAGATACCGAGCGAGTAAAGATCCGACCTTGCGTCGGTCTCGCCCTTTTCAGCCTGCTCCGGAGCAATATAATGGGCAGAGCCTATGACAGACTGGGTCAGCGTATCACCGGTCACAGCCTTGGCAATGCCAAAGTCAGCGATCTTGATGCGCCCTTCCTTGGAAAGTATCAGGTTCTGATTCTTTATGTCCCTGTGGATTATATTATTTTTGTGTGCTTCTGAAAGACCATCTGCCGCCTGAAGCGCAATGCCGATAGTCTCCTTATTTGTGAGCTTCCCCTTTTTCTGGATGTAGTCCTTTAAGGTTATGCCCTCAACGAGCTCCATAACGATATAATGCGTGTCACCGCTGTTAACGATGTCATACGCTCCGACTATATTCATATGGGAAAGTCTGGCTGCGGACCTCGCCTCATTTTTAAAGCGCTCGATGAACTCCTCGTCATTCGAGAACTCGCTCTTCAGCATTTTTATAGCTACTTCTCTCTCGAGCTTAAGGTCCTTAGCTCTGTAAACGACAGACATGCCGCCCTGTCCGATGCGGCTTAATATCTCATATCTGTCATCAAGTATATCGCCTATATTAAGCATCATAGCTGCCTCCCTTCACAGAGTCTTCCCTGCTGTCAGACTTAAGTCCGGCCGTCCGGCCCGTCTTAAAGTCTTCCTTGGAGTCTGCCTTAATAAGTATAACGGCTATGTTATCGTATCCGCCGTTTTCATTTGCAGTATCAATAAGTGTGCGCACCTTGTAAAGGAGACTTCCGTGTCCGGAAACGATCTCCAGTATAGTATCGTCGTCCACCATGTTTGTAAGTCCGTCCGAGCAGATCAGGATCTGGTCGTTTTGCTCAAGCTCGACCTCAAAATAATCCGCCTCGACATTTTCATCGATGCCGACTGCCCTTGTGATAAATTTCTTATTTTTCAAATATTCCTCGGAATCTCTCTCCATTTTGCCAAGTCTGACCTGCTCCTCAACAAAGGAGTGGTCTCTTGTCACCTGGGTGATCCCGTCGCGGATAAGGTAAAGCCTTGAGTCGCCGACATTTGCCACTGTGAGGATCCCGTCTTCGATCACGGCCGCAACAAGCGTGGAGCCCATGCCCTGCAGCTCCGGCTCCGAGTGCGATTTTTCATATATCAGGCGGTTGGACATTTTTATGGCATTCCTTAAGACCTTGACAAGATCGTTGGTCCGGGTCCTGGAAATGAAGCCGACGATAGTTTCTGTCAGATACCTCGACGCAAAGTCGCCGCCCTTATGTCCGCCCATTCCGTCGGCAAGTATGCACAGATTCGGAAAGGCACCCACAGGCTCCGCACTTACATAAATATAATCCTGATTAACCTGTCTTTTTCGACCAATATCAGTCAGTGATTGTATTTGCATTCTTCAAATGTCTCCTTCTTAGCTGACCGCAGGCAGATGAGATATCTCTTCCCATCTCGCGTCTGATGGTTGCGTTGATCTTATTTCTCTCAAGTATATCCTTAAATGAAAGCACAGCATCCCTGTCAGGGCTCTCGTACTCTCTCTCCTCTATCGGGTTTACCGGTATGATATTTACGTGAAAGACTCCCTTAAAGTCCCTAAGGAGCCTTGAAAGCTCCTCAGCCTCTTCTTTGCTGTCATTTACGCCCTTTACAACAGAGTACTCGAAGCTTATGCGTCTCCCCGTATCCCTCACATAATCCGCGCAGGCCGAAAGCACCTCGGAAAGCTCATATTTTTTTGCTATCGGCATTATCTCCTCGCGCTTTGCCTGATTTGGAGCATGAAGGCTTAAGGCAAGCGTTATAGGGAGCTCCTCTTTGCTTAGCCTCCTTATCTCCGGCACCAGTCCGCAGGTACTTAAGGTAATATTCCTTGCGGAAATGTTTAAGCCGTCCGGATCTGTGATCATGTGCAGGAATCTTAAGACCTCGTCATAATTATCAAGGGGCTCTCCCGAGCCCATGATGACGATGTTGGAGATGCGCTCACCAAGATCACTTTCAATGCGGTAGACCTCGGAGAGCATTTCCGCTGCCGTAAGGTTCCTTACGCATCCGTCAAGCGTGGAGGCGCAGAAGCGGCAGCCCATGCGACAGCCGACCTGAGAGCTTATACAGACAGAATTTCCATGCTTATATTTCATAAGCACAGCCTCTATGACATTGCCGTCAAAAAGAGCGAAAACATATTTTCTCGTGCCGTCAAGCCTTGAGATAAGTATGTCCTCCGGCTCCATCACGGTGATGTAATATTCCTCGGACAGCAGGTTTTTAAGCGCTGCGGGGATATTTTTCATCTCCTCAAAGCTTTTTACCTTCTGCTTGTGGAGCCATCCGTAAAGCTGGTCCGCCCTGAATTTTGGCTGACCCTTTTCCTTTATGAGGGCACGGAGCTCTTCTATATTAAGTTCGCAGATATCTTTTCTGTTTTCCATTAATAACGTTTCTTCATGACCGCGATGAAAAATCCGTCGTGATCCCTTCCCGGAAGGAGCCTTGCCGTTGTTACCTTTTCGAGCCCTAAATTCTGCTCCATCCAGCTTACGTTGTCTTCATTTTCAGCGCGGCTGATGGTGCAGGTCGAATAAATGAGCCTCCCCTTTGGCTTAACAAAGCGGCTCACATTGCTTAAGATGTCGCGCTGAAGCCCGCTCAGTTCCTCTATGCTGTACTCCTCGAGATTAAACTTTATATCAGGCTTTTTTGCGATGACGCCAAGTCCCGAGCACGGAAGATCCGCCAGCAGCACGTCAGCGCGGTAAAAGCTGTCCTCGTCCTCTGTCAGGGCATCGAGCATCCTGACACTGATATTTTTATATCCGCAGCGCTTTACATTTTCCTCTATGAGTGAGGTCTTAGCGCGGGAAATGTCTCTGGCCTCTATCCTTCCCTTTCCGTTCATATGCTCTGCAGCCGCAAGTGTCTTGCCTCCCGGTGCAGCGCATACATCAAGCACAAAGTCCTTTTCCGAAGGAGCCGCATAAGAAATAAGGAGCGCCGAGGATGGATCCTGCACTATGATGTGGCCCTTTTTAAAGGCCTCCGAGCATGTAATGTCGCCGCCCTCTGTAAGCTCGTACATAACAGGGAGCCTTCCGGCGGGCATAGGGACCCCTGCCTCAGCTATCAGTGCTTTCATATCTATCCTTCTGACAGCGAGACCATCCGCTTTAAGCTCACTTAAGATGAGGGCCTCAGCATTTTCAGCATCATCTATGCCCGTGCAGGAAAGGTTGAACCTTAAGGTCTCGCTCCGCTCCATAAGATAGGCCTTAAATATCTCTTCTGCCTTTTCTTTGCCGCAGTCCTTCTCGATGTATGAGCAAAGCCATGCGGGGAGCGAATACCTTTCCGAAGCCGAGTTAAACTCTGTGACCTTTTTGCCGCCTGATGAAAGCTCGCGTGAAATGTTCCGAAGGACGCCGTTGACAAGTCCCGATAAGCCCTCCATGCCGTGAAGCTTAGTGAGCTTTACAGCTTCATTTACTGCGGCGCTTTCGGGAACGCGGTCCATGTACATAAGCTGATAAACGGAAATCCTCAATATCCCTCTGATGACGGGCTTCTGGCTCTTTACAGGCTTTGCGAGGAAGCGGTTCAGCACGGCATCTATCGTTATCATGCGGTCGAGCGTACCGATAACGAGCCTTTCTATAAAGGCACGGTCCGCTTTGCCGATCCCGGGTGCATTGCTGCCCTGCGCGCCGCTGTTCCCGCCGTCAGCCACTGCGCCTTCCGTTCTCTTCGCATTCTCAAAGGTCTCCTTAAGGATCGTGTTTGATTTGCGCTTATTTTCAGTTATTTCAAGAAGCACAAAGAGCGCGATATCTCTCGCGCTGCTTATGTCCTTAATACTGAAATTTTTCTTACTGCCAAATCTGATGCCCATAATTTTTGCTTATCAGTTCCTGCGACGATTGGTTATCATGATGAGCCTTAAAAGCGACAATATCGATGATGCTGCCGCCGCAACATAGGTAAGACCTGCCGCGCGGAGCACCTTCTTTGCGCCCGCAAGCTCACTCCTGGTCATCATGTTATTGTTTTCGAGGATAGCCAGCGCACGGTTTGACGCATTGTACTCGATCGGAAGGAGCAGGATCGTGATCCCTACTCCAAGCGCGAAAAGTATGATCCCAAGCTCGATAATAAAATCAAAGGATAAGAACATACCCGCTATGGCGATGTAGAAACCGGCCGTTGAGCCAAAGGAGCATACCGGAGCAATGTGCCTCTGGATAGTAAGAGGCAGGTACTCTGTCGCATCCTGAATGGCATGTCCGCACTCATGCGCCGCTATTCCTATGCTGGCAATGCTGGTCGAATTATAGTTTTCCTGAAGCAGGCAGAGCTCCTTGGTCGATGGACTGTAATAGTCCGAGGAAGCTCCCGATATCATCTTGATAGTTACATTGTAGATCCCGTTTGCATGAAGGATCTCTTTTGCCGCTTCTGCTGCCGTAAGGCCTGAGGACGAGGCAATTTTTCTGTATTTATTTATCGCGCTGTTGACATTTGACGAGGCCCAAAGCGAAAGGATCACGCCTATAATCACGAGTATATATGTTGGATCGTAGAAATAATACATTTATCTCTCCTTTTTTAATATTCCTGAAAGCTTGTTTCCGCGGAGGAAATCTGCTGCCGCCATGCGCTTTTTTCCTTCGAGCTGGACCTCGAGAAGCTCTAAGCACCCGCTTCCGCAGTTAACAAATAATCTGCCGTCATGGACATGCACGCTGCCGGGTTCGGTGCTTCCTGCTCCGGCATTTCCCGCATGCTCTGCCGCTGCCTCATCACAAAGCGCTGCCTTATGAAGCTTAAGCTGCTTTCCGTTATAAAATGTATAGGCGCCGGGCCACGGATAAAGGCCGCGGATAAGGCGCTCTATCGTCTCCGGGTCCAAAGTCCAGTCCACGTTTCCCATTTCCTTTGTAAGCTGGGAGGCGTATGAGGCGCCTTCTTCTCCCTGCGGGGTGGCTGTAAGCTTTCCTGCGGTAAGCTCCTTTAACACATCCACGATGAGCTCTCCCCCAAGAATGCTAAGCTTATCAAAAAGTGAGCCTCCGGTCTCGTCCGCTGCGGGAGTGAACTTTTTTACCATGAGAATGTCTCCGGTATCAAGTCCTTCATTCATCTGCATGGCTGTGACTCCGACTTCCTTATCGCCGGCGATTACGGACCACTGTATCGGAGCCGCGCCCCTCCATCTTGGAAGGAGCGAAGCATGCACATTGATGCAGCCATACTTTGGAATATCAAGAAGCTCCTTTTTAAGTATCCTTCCGTAGGCTGTGACAACTATCACATCAGGCGAGAGTCTCTTTATCTCCTCTATAAATGCAGGATCCGAGGCCTTTTCCGGCTGCAGTACGGGAATGCCAAGCTCCATGGCCATAGCCTTTACGGCTGTGGGCTTTAGCTCCGCGTGTCTTCCGACCGGCTTATCCGGCTGGCTTACCGCGGCAAGGATCTCATGTCCCGCGTCATATATTGCTTTGAGATTGGCCGAAGCAAAGTCCGGCGTACCCATAAATATCAGCTTCATATTATTCTTCTTCGTAGTCCCCGCTTATTATTCTTCGTA
>JAUNNP010000039.1 GCA_030531385.1 Eubacteriales bacterium | reverse complement strand
ATAAGGACGGACCTGAAGCAAAGCATCACAGCTGCAGCATCAGGAGTATAAGCATATAAGGAGTAGCGTATGATAAAAATGAATTTATGCCCTAAATGCGGCGGAGCAATAAGCTATGATGCGGATAAAAAGAAAGTGGTATGCAGGTACTGCGGCTTTGAGGAGGAGCACGGTGCAGGTGCTGCGGCGGGCTTTGCGGGAGCGGCGGGAACGCCTCTCGGAGACTATCACGGAGTTGAGGCAGCCTCCTTTGATGCCAATGCTGAAGCCGCGGCAGGCAGTGCCGCCGGTATAGGAGGTGTCTACGACGGCGCGGGCAGCGGAACCGGCGATACCGCAGGAGATAGCTGGGGCGGGGAATTAAAGAGTCAGACCTGCAATTCCTGCGGCGCAGAGATCCTTTATGATCCAAAAAATATCGCAGGAAGATGTCCGTTCTGCCACAACACCTACACTGAGGTGCCCAAAATGGGCAAGGCGCTTGCTCCTTCAGGCATCATTCCGTTTGATATAAATGAAAACGGTGTAACAGAGGCATTGCGATTCCCAATACTTAACAATGTGCTTGTTCCAAAGGCCTTCAAGGCCGAGTGCAAGCCCGAAAACATGGATGCCGTCTATATGCCGGTATGGGTCTTCAACGCACATGCAAAGGCACATTTTGTCGCTATGTATGGTGATAATGAGAAAAAGCTTAAAAATCGTACCGAGGGAGACTTTGAGCATGATTATGAGGAATTCCCCTGTGCGGCATCTAAGGAATACCCTTATGATCTGTCCGGGCAGGCCTCCTTCTTAAACATCAAGGCAAATGTTCCCTTCCGTTTCGAGCTTATGGCAGGTTACCCCGCAGAGCGTTACTCGGTTTCGGCAGCTGATGCCTGGAAAAAGGTCCAGGGCATTATGGGAGAGGCCATGAAGGCTGACATTGCTGAGCGCGCCATAAGCCACTTTAACTGTAAGTACTGCCGCGTCGAATCGATCATACTTCAGTTTTCGGATGTTTCATACAAGTATATCTATATGCCGGTATGGATCAACCGCATAGACTATAAGGGAAAGACTTATCCGACACTTGTAAGCGGTCAGACAGGAGCATTCAGCGGCGATTTCCCGGCAATTATAGGCGACCAGCACTGGCGGTAAGCCGGAGAAAGGAAAATAAATGGGACTTACAGCAGAAAGAATATGCGGAGTTTGCGGAAAGAAGATCAATGTGGTAGCGGCGATCTACGCTACTCCGGAGATGAGAGACAACTGCTACCTTTGCAGCGACTGTCAGAGGCGCTGCAGTCCGTCTCTTTCCTATAGCACGATCAGGACCTGGACAAGGGAGGACGCATTGGAGCATATGCGTCTTATAACGGAGCTTCAGATGAAGCGTAATAGTGAGTTTAAGGAGACAGACGCGGTCATGGGAGGCAGCAAGGGAAATGACAAGATACTTTGCGGCGATGCTGAGCACGGCTGGTGGTATGTACCGGGCAATCCGGATTTCTTTACCTTCGATCAGGTAGAAAAATGGGAGCTTAATATACGCACCAGTGATGAAGCGTCCGGAATACATCTCTTAAAGTATAAGGCCCCGAGAGCCGACATGCCTGTACCGGACAGGACAGAGGATCTTACCGGCATGAGCCTGAATATTTATTTGAATAATCACCCATATGCCGAGAAGGTCACTGCAACCATCGGAGGAGCTGCAGGTCTGCTTGAGGGCCGCAAGAAGTACATGGAGCGCATGTATGGATATGCTGAGGAGTGCTACAAGTTCTTCGAGAAGTTCTGCGGCAGGGGAACGATTTCATTCTCATGATCAGCGGCATAAGATCGGAATAGCATTCTCATGATCAGCGGCATAAAACCAGGTATGGCGGAACAGGGGAAAAAACATGTATGCATTTGGCGTTGATGTGGGAGGGACCACAGTAAAACTGGGCTTTTTCAGGACGGACGGGACACTTTTCGATAAGTGGGAGATCAGGACGCGGACTGAGGATGGCGGAAAAAACATAATTCCGGACATCGCGGCTGCAGTCCTTGGCAGGCTCAGGGATAATAATATATCTGCGAATGCTGTGGTCGGCATAGGCATCGGCGTCCCCGGTCCTGTCACTGACGACGGAATAGTAAATAAATGCATAAACTTAGGCTGGGGCGTGACTCCTGTTGAAAAAGAGCTTTCTAAGCTCACGGGATTTAAGGTCAGGGCCGCAAATGACGCCAATATCGCAGCTCTCGGCGAGATGTGGCAGGGCGGCGGCAGGGGCTATAACAGCCCTGCACTGCTTACACTCGGCACCGGAGTCGGCGGCGGCATAGTGATCAACGGTCACATTCTTTCAGGTACTAACGGAGCCGCGGGCGAAGTCGGACATATCCATGTTGACGACAGTGAGACCGAGATGTGCACCTGCGGAAATTATGGCTGCCTCGAGCAGTATGCCTCGGCCACCGGCATCGTGAGGATAGCGAGGCGAGCGATGGCGGCAGGCGGAGCAACGGCAGCCGCTGAGCCGGGCCGCGGAAAGCTCCTGCTCCCCGCAGACTTTACGGCCAAGGACATCTTTGATGCGGCCAAGGCAGGCGACAGCTTCGCCCTCAGCGTCGTAGACAAATTTGCCAATGTGCTCGGCAAGGGCTGTGCCGCGGTCGCAAGCAGCGTGGATCCCGATGTGTTTATCATCGGAGGCGGAGTCTCAAAGGCCGGCAGCATTATCATCGACAAGGTTCAGTCAGAATATAAGAAGTATGCCTTCCACGCGAGCAAGGGAACTCCGTTTAAGCTTGCCGAGCTCGGAAATGATGCCGGCATCTACGGCGGCGTGAAGCTGGTGCTGGACTAATGCATTTTAGCTTTTGATTGTTTCCGGTATCGTTGGAATCGGAACCTTGAACACAATTTGTTCACAATTTACAGATAAATTATCACATTTCAAACACATTTACTGTTTAGTATGGTCGTGTGCTCCAAAAGAGTGCACGACTTTTGATTTTAAAGAGGACCGGTATGGAAAACGAAAAGAAACCAAAGAACAAGAAGATATTCGTTATTGCGGCAGCAGCCGTGCTTGTTATCGCGGCAGCGGGACTTGCCGCATATAAATTCATCGGCGGCGCGGGAGGTGCCGGCGGCATGGGCGGCATGTCAGGCGCACCGGCAGGTATGTCAGGTGCCCCGGGCGGCGGAGCCCCCGGCGGATCGGGAGCCTCGGGCGGCAAGGGCGGCCAGGGAGCCGGAGCCCAGCAGCAGGTAAGCTACACCGTCGTAAAGACTGAAAATCCGCATTACGGCGACGTCTACGTTACCTCCAGCCTTACCGGCACAGTCGAGGCATCGGACTCAGTATATCTCTATGCCAAGGCGTCAGGCGACGTCACAGCTGTCAATGTCTCAGCCGGCGACTATGTGGAGGCAGGCCAGGTCATCATGGAGATCAACACAGACCAGATCTCGTCTGCGCAGAACCAGCTCGACTCAGCTTCGGTCCAGCTCAATTCGGCAAGATCCACATTAAGCCGTATGCAGATCCTCTATGCAGGCGGTGACATCACAGCCCAGGAATACGAATCCTACCAGAACCAGCTTAAATCAGCCGAGCTCTCATATGAGTCGGCGCAGATAAATTATGACAAGCAGGTCAGCTACAGCAGCATAAAAGCCCCGTTTGCGGGCTATGTGGAAAGCCTGAGTGTCGATGTATACGACCATGTAAATGCAAATGCTGAGCTCGCGGTCGTTTCCGGCCAGGGCGAGCAGCGCATCGTGGTATATGTAACAGAAAGGATGCTCCAGAACCTCGAAACAGGCGATGAGATCACAGTATCCAAAAACGGAACCACCTATTCCGGAAAGGTCACCGAGATCAACTCTATCGTTGACTCATCAACAGGGCTCTTCAAGATAAAGGCCCAGCTTGAGTCTACAGACGAGATCGCGACAGGCAGCACAGTAAAGCTCAGCCTCACGACCGGCAAGTCAAAGGATGTTATGCTCGTACCTGTGGATGCTATTTATTACAGCGGCGGCGACGCGTACCTCTATGTAGTCGAGGACGGCATTGCCCACATGCGCTATGTCGAGGTGGGCCTCTATGATTCAGAGGTCGCTGAGATAAAGTCGGGTCTTAATGAGGACGACACAGTAGTTGCGACCTGGAGCTCGAACCTCTACGAGGGCGCGCACATCCGCCTCTACGACGATGTCGTTGCGGGTAATGCTGACAGCTCAGCTTCAGCGGCTGCCCCGGCAGACGCAGCTGCCAAGGCCGGCAACGGAGCCCAGGCAGACGCCGCCGGTGCGCCCGCAGGCGCCCCGCAGGGCGGAAGACCCGAATAAGGAGGCAGCTTCATGGGATTTACTAAATATGTCTTAAAGAAACCCGTAACGGTCGTTATGGCGCTCCTTTGCCTCCTCGTATTCGGTATTTCATCCGTAATGAACGCGACACTCGAGCAGATGCCTGATACCGACACACCGATGCTTATCGTAATGGCGAATTATTCGGGAGCAAGCCCGGAGGATATAGATGAGCTCGTGACCCAGCCCATAGAGGACGCTGTAAGTACACTTGAGGGAATAGAATCCATGAGCTCGACCTCATCTGAGGGCAGGGCAATGATCATGCTTGAGTACTCTTACGAGCAGGATATGGA
The DNA here is from genome assembly GCA_030531385.1 of Eubacteriales bacterium. GTDB lineage: Bacteria > Bacillota > Clostridia > Lachnospirales > Lachnospiraceae > Avilachnospira. The sequence continues at coordinate 13,519 of JAUNNP010000039.1, read as the reverse complement.
TGCAGCCTATGATGACCTTAAGAAAAAGGTCGACAGCATCAGAGATCTTCCGGATGATGTAACGCCGTCCATAATGGAAATGAACAACAATTCAAGTGAGAGCATGATGCTGTCCATATCCAATCCTTCGCAGACCAGTCTCTATGATTATGTAGACCAGAAAATAGTTCCGGAGCTTGAGAAATTAAGCACGGTAGCCGAGGTCAGCGTGCGAGGCGGTAAATCGCAGTACGTAAAGGTAGAACTCAAGTCAGACCTCATGGCCCAGTACGGAGTAACGATCAACAGCATTACCAGTGCTATGAGCGCAGCGGACCTTACATATCCTTCCGGCTCGGCCATATCGGGAAGCCAGGAGCTGAGCGTTTCAACCTCGATCAAAAGCGATACGCTTGACGACCTGCTCGCGGTACCGATCACGACCTCAAAGGGCAAGATCGTATACTTAGAGGATATCGCGGACGTCTACTATGCGGACAAGTCCATGGGCGGCGTGTCGAGATATAACGGAGAGGAGACCATCTCGATCTCCATCTCCAAGGTACAGAGCGAGACTGCAATGACTCTTTCAACGCAGGTAAATGCTGCTATAGATGCACTCCTTGCCGACGACGAGGAGCTGGTTATAGATGTAGTAAGAGACCAGGCGGATACCATCATGAGCTCACTGAAGGACGTAGCCTTCACAATGGTGCTCGCGGTCATCATTTCCATGATCATACTGTTCCTGTTCTTCGGAGATATCAAGGCCTCGTTCATCGTAGGAAGCTCGATCCCGGTATCCATACTTGTTACGCTTATCGTCATGACAAGAATGGGAATGTCACTTAACGTTATTACCATGTCGGGACTTGTGCTTTCCGTAGGTATGATGGTAGATAACTCTATCGTTACGCTCGAGAGCTGCTTCAGAGCCAAGGAGCAGGTCGAGGAAAATGACCGCCAGGGCTACGCGAGGGCGGCGCTCTTTGGAACGAACGGCGTCGTAATGTCCATCATAGGTTCGACACTTACGACCTGCGTAGTATTCCTTCCGCTGGTATTCCTTAATGGTATGGCCGGTAAGATGTTCGGTTCACTCGGCTATGTTATCGTTATCAGTATGGCGGCATCGCTGCTCTCCGCAATGTCAGTCGTTCCGCTTACCTATTCGGTCTACAGACCGAGAGAACGTGAAAAAGCGCCATGCAATGCCATAGTCGGAATTCTCGGTAATGGCTACAGGAAAATACTGCCGGTGCTGCTTCACAATAAGTGGCTCGTTATGATCATGTCGGTCGCAATCATCGTGCTTACCGTAATGCTGGCAGGCGGCATGCAGTCAGAGCTTATGACCTCTGATGATACGGGCACGATCTCCATCTCGATCGACACAAGGCCGGGTCTTATTGACGAAAAGGCCGACGCCATACTTACCGAGGCTGAGCAGATCGTGGCATCCAATGAGAATGTTGAGTCCTACATGCTGAGATTTAACAGCTCGAGCGGATCCATCACGGCATATCTTAAGGATGATCGTACGACGAGTACCAATGACATGGTCGATGTATTTGAGAAGGCTCTCGCCGACATAGATAACTGTACTATAGAGGTCTCTGCTTCCTCATCCATGAGCATGATGAGAAGAACGAGAGGCTACGAGGCTATCATCCAGGGCACACAGTATGATGAACTGCAGGAGGTTTCTGATACCATAGTCAAGCAGCTTGTTGAAAGAGACGATGTCATGAATGTACATTCAAGCATCGAGAACAATGCTCCCGTTGTATCGGTCAGTGTCGATCCGGTAAAGGCCTCTGCCGAGGGACTTACTGCCGCGCAGATAGGCTCACAGGTGAAGAACTATCTTGACGGTGTGGAAATTGCGACACTTACTGTTGATGGAAATGAAATAAGCGTGATGGCAGAGTATCCTGACGGTGAGTATGATCAGGTGCCTCAGCTGGAAAGAGCCCTTATTACGACTGCAACCGGCGCGGTATCACTCGGCGATGTTGCGGATATAGTTTATAAGGACAGCCCGTCCTCCATATCAAAGTATGATAAGGAGTATCAGGTAACGATCAGCGCAAGCTACACCGGCGGCGATGTTTCCTCAACTCTTGACGCAGAGGTGATAGAGCCCAACCTTACAGGTACTGTCACAAAGGGTATGAGCACTATGGACAGGATGATGCAGAGCGAGTTCTCGGGTCTTTACAGGGCCATCGCGATCGCGGTATTCCTCGTATTCGTTGTACTTGCGGCCCAGTTTGAGTCACCTAAGTTCTCCTTCATGGTCATGACCACGATCCCCTTCAGCCTTGCAGGCTCGTTCGTGGCACTTAAACTTACGAATGTATCGATCAGTATGACCTCGCTTATCGGCTTCCTCATTCTCGTCGGTACGGTAGTCAACAACGGTATTCTCTATGTGGATGCCGTAAACCAGGAAAGACTTTACATGGACACCGAGACGGCACTTATCGAGGCCGGTGCGACGAGACTTCGTCCTATCCTTATGACGACGCTTACGACTGTTCTGTCAATGCTGCCGATGGCGATGGCCTTTGGCGACAGCGGCGCTACGACCCAGGGTCTTGCAGTCGTTGATATCGGCGGACTTGCCTTCGGCGTAGTGGTAGCGCTGTTCATACTTCCGGTTTACTATCTGATCATGAACGGTAAGAAGGCACTTAAACGTCTTGACCTCGACTAAAGGTGTCAATAATAGGTGATAAGGATGAAATTACGTACTTCAAAAAAATATATGATTCCGGGGCTGGCACTTGCGATGTGCGTCAGCATGCCGGCGGCAGCATTTGCAGAACAAAGCCCTACCTTTGCCTACTCGGCAGAGGAGTGGGCGACGCTCCGCGACAATAACCTGGACTTTAACGAGATCGACAAGCTGATCCATGAGTACAACCCGACGGTGCTGAAGAATGCGATCTCATACAGCGATTTTATCGGAAAGACGAGCACGGACATCGCGGAAAGCTATTACGACGCGGCGGAGAAGATCTATAATGCAATGAGCTACCCGGACGAGGAGTCGCCGGCCTTTGCGAGCGGCGTGACTGCCTACCTGAACTCTGAGATCCAGTACGAGAACTTAAGGGAGCAGGGCGACAACAATACGAACGATCAGGAGACCTACAGGCTGAATTATGCGAAAGAGGAGGCGACTCTTGCCAAGCAGGCAAAGCTTCTTATGATAAATTACTGGAGCAGCCTGGCAAATCTTCAGACCTATAAAAATAATATTGAGACGGCGCAGGCAAACCTTGATCAGGCGGCGCGAAAGGTGGCAGCGGGTACGGCGACCGAGAGCAGCCGCATTACAGCCGAGCAGTCGCTGACCACGGCGCAGACTGCACTAAAGACTGCCGAGACCGGCATTTCGAGCACCAAGGAGGAGCTCTGCCTGATGCTGGGCTGGGATTACGGCGCGGATGTCAATATCGGCGCGCTCCCGGAGGTGACTGCTGAGCAGGTAGCTGCCATCGATCTTGCCGCGGACATTGTGAAGGCTAAGGCCAATAACTACAGCCTGCTTTCCACGACCAGGCAGCTCTCCAATGCGCAGACTTCGAGTGTGAGAGAAACTCTCACCAATACCAAGGCTACTTCGGAGCAGAATATCGCTTCAAATGTTGCCGACCTTTATACGACGCTGAACCGCGCGGTGACCGAGCTTAATGCCGCTGAGGACACTCTGAAGGTCCAGGCGACTAATCTTGCGGCAGCAGAGCGCAAGAAGGCCGCGGGCACCATGACCGAGAAGGATTACAACAGTGCTGCACTCGCCTATAGTTCGGCTGAAACAGCTGTTCAGGTGAAGAAGTATGCGGTGCTGACGGCCTACGTGAATTACGAGGCGGCAGTCGGCGGGCTCGCGGCGACCTGATGAGCCAAATATGGAGGTGCTTTGCAGTAAAAGAGTCTGCAACCGCTGGGACTTTTTCGAATAGTTATGTCAACCGCTGCGTTGGCTAAGGAGAGATATGTTTAAATTCAAAATCAAGAGTTTTATAGTGGCTGCGGCAGCCGCGTCCGCGATGTGCCTGATCGTGCCGGCTGTGACAGGAACCGGTGCGGGAACCGGTGCGGGACTGCAGCTGGGGATCACGGCGTATGCGGCGACGGTGATCGAGTACGGGAACCTTCAGCAGCTTGTGACCGAGGGCAATGCTACTATCAAGTACAGCTCATATTATGACAACATAGATAACCTGGAATATCAGCTCAAGGTGCTTAAGGAAGAGTGTGCAAGTATGATGGGCAATGTGAAGGTTGCGGATGACAGCGGTGAAAAGTCACAGTACCGCAGCATAGCAAAGTCACTTAGCGATACGATCAACCAGCTTGAAAAGCGCCTCGAGAAGCAGACCGGCACAAATGCGTCCATAAACGATACTATCGATATGCTCACGATGTCCGCACAGTCGACTCTGATAAGCTATCTTCAGGCAGAGACAAACGCGCAGGCCCAGGAAAAAAAGGCTGAGGCCGCAGAGGTAAAATATAACAATGCCGTGGTACGTGAGTCCGCCGGCGCCGCTATCGATACTACGGTAACGGCCGCGCATTCGGATATGCTCGCGGCGCAGAGCCAGGCTATATCCTACAGGCAGCAGGCCGATTCATTCAGAAGGTCACTTTTTCAGATGCTTGGCCTTACTGACGACGGAAGCATTACAATTGCCGAGATTCCGGCTCCGGATCTTGCGGCGATAGCCGCTGTTGATTTTAATGCCGATCTCGAGCAGGCAGTGAATAATGATCCCACAGTCCAGCAGATAAGACACAACAGATCTGATTCCACAAGCGCCATGCAGCTTAAGGCAGCAAGCGAGGAGGAGGCTGTCGGAAACTCAAAGCAGGACTTTGAGGAGACCTATGTTAATCTTCAGAATAAGCTTGAGGAATATAATGCCGCAGTAAGTGCTTACAGCGCGGCAGAGCAGCTCTATCAGGGGGCTCAGCGAAAGCAGGCAAATGGCATGATGACCAATGCGGATTTCTTAAGCGCGGAGTCTGACTACATTTCGGCTCGTGCGGCTTATCAGACCGCGTCCATGGGCCTTGTGTCAGCCTATGATACCTATAAGTGGATGCTGAAGGGCGTGGCATGACCGGTTTTCTCTTGTGTAAGTACTACTTTTGTTTAGGGGCGGAATTTATTTCTGCAAGTTATATTCAATTCAGGAACTTTAAAAATTTATAAAAAAATATCGACATTATTAGATAAATGTGCTAGTATTCGTAATTGCAGATAAGGATAGAGGCGCAGCTGATATCAGTACCGTGTGTGCATGAGGCCATCGCAAAGGCCGTTGCATGCGGGAAAGGAGAAGCTGCCGAAGGATCCAAAGACGTACGGGTCCTGGGCAGATGGATAAGATCCATTTGACTGTCGCGTAAGCGGAGAGCTATGTATTTCGCAGTTGAATATTAGACTTACATAATATTTGATACAGCGGACCGATGCATAGCGCATTGGTCTTTTTTATATCGAAAGGAAGAAAAAATGAGCAAGAAGATTATTTTTGAAGGCGCAGCTACAGCTATTATCACTCCTACCAATGCTAACGGCGTTGATTATGATGCATTCGGCAAGTTCATCGACTGGCAGATCGACAACGGCATCGATGCACTTTGCGTAGGCGCAACAACAGGTGAGGGTGCAACTCTTACCGATAAGGAGCATAAGGATGTTATCGCATTTGCGGCAGAGCGCATCGCAGGCAGAGTTCCGATGATCGCAGGAACAGGCTCAAATGACACAGCATATGCCATCGAGCTTTCAAACTTTGCAGCAGAGCATGGCGCAGCAGCAGTTCTTCTGGTTACCCCTTATTACAACAAGACAACTCAGGCAGGACTTGTTGCAAGCTTCACAGCACAGGCTGACGCAGTTAAGTGCCCCGTTATCCTTTACAACGTACCAAGCCGTACAGGCATCGGTATCAAGCCGGAGACCTACGCAAAGCTTGCTGAGCACGAGAACATTGTAGCTGTTAAGGAAGCAGGCGGAGATATCTCAGCTATCGCAGAGACAGCAAGACTTGTAGGTGACAACCTGACTATTTATTCGGGAAATGACGACCAGGTCGTTGCTATGATGGCACTCGGATGCCGCGGCGTCGTATCAGTCCTTTCAAACCTCGTACCGGCTGATACCTCAAAGATGGTAAAGAGCTTCCTCGCAGGCGATATCATGACAGCACGCGAGCTCCAGCTTAAGTATCTTCCTCTTATTTCAGATCTTTTCTGTGAGGTAAACCCGATCCCTGTTAAGGCAGCTGTAGCGGCTATGGGCTTCTGCGAGAACTATGTAAGACTTCCTCTTGTTCCGATGTCAGACGCAAACAGAGAGCATATGCTTAAGATCATGAGAGGTCATGGAATTATTGCCTGACTGTAGGATTGCGGGAGTGCGAAGCACGGAGCGATCCGTATATCACGAAAAACAATATTTATATATCGAAAGGAAATGTGAGAATGAAGGTTATTATCAATGGCGCAGGCGGCGCTATGGGAAAGAATGTTCAGGCAGTCGTTACAAGCGGCGTATATGATACAGAGGCATTTGCGCTTGTAGACAAGTTCTACAAGGGAGAGCTTGCTGACAACCAGTACACTTCACTTTATGACATCAAGGGTGATGCAGACATCGTTATCGATTTCTCACATCATTCAGGAACAGCAGAGCTCCTTGAGTTCTGCACAGCAAAAAAGCTTCCTGTAGTTATCGCAACAACAGGACACACAGATGATGAGCTTGAGCTTATCAAGAAGGCTTCAGAGCAGACAGCAGTCTTCAAGACAACAAACTTCTCGGTCGGCGTAGCAGTCCTCTGTGACCTCGTAAAGAAGGCGGCGGCAGCATTCCCCGATGCAGACGTGGAAATCATCGAGAGACACCACAACCGCAAGGTCGACGCGCCGAGCGGAACAGCTCTCACAATCGCTGAGAACATTCAGGAGGTTCGCGAGAACTCAAAGCTCGTCATGGGAAGAAGCGGCTCAAGCTGCAAGAGAGAGCCGGGCGACATCGGCATTCACGCCGTTCGTTATGGCAATGAAGTCGGCACCCACGAGATCATCATCTCGACAGGCTACGAGACCATCACCCTCAAGCACGAGGCTGAGGACCGCAAGCTTTTTGCCGACGGAGCAGTCAAGGCGGCTGTTTATCTTTGCGGCAAGCCTGCAGGCATGTACGGCATGAAGGAGCTTCTTGCCGAGTAACTAAATAGATTATGCGAATGCTGACGACCGGAGCTTCAATGAATAAGCGGTGCTGAATTGCCCGCGGAATTCACTGCGAAAGCGGCGTCAGCATTTGCCGTGATAAATGGAAGGCGAAATTAAATGAGGGAGAAATTACCATTTTCAAAGGAAGATGTCCTTAAGTGGACAAAGGATTATCCGACACCCTTTTATGTTTATGACGAAGAGGGCATCAGGGACTGCGTAAGGAAGCTTTACGAGGCTTTCAGCTGGAATGAGGGCTTCACAGAGCATTTTGCGGTAAAGGCTACGCCTACACCGGGCATCCTTCGCGTGCTTAAGGAGTTTGGCTGCGGCACAGACTGCGCTTCGACAGCTGAGCTCATCATGTCAGAGAGGACGGGCATCACCGGTCATAAGATCATGTTTTCTTCAAATGAGACCAGGATCGATGAGTATCAGGAGGCGCTGAGGCTCGGTGCCATCATCAACCTCGATGACATTACCCAGATCGAGCAGCTTGAGCGTGCCGGCGAGATACCTGATACTATCTGCTGCCGCTACAATCCGGGCCGGTTTGAGAACACGAACGGCATCATGGGCCACGCATATGATTCCAAGTTCGGCATGACCTTTGAGCAGCTTAAGGAGGCTTACCGCATCCTTAAGGAGAAGGGAGTTAAGCACTTCGGCATTCATTCCATGGTTGCAAGCTGCTCACTTGACAATAATTATTATCCGAGCCTTGCAAGAGAGCTTTTCAGGATCGCGCTTGATTTTAAGAAGGAGCTCGATATAAATGTTGAGTTCATCGACCTTGCAGGCGGGATCGGTATTCCTTACCGCCCGGGCGAGGAGACTATCGATATCGCGGCCATCGGAGCCGGCGTTCATGAGGCTTACAAGGAGATCGTCGAGCCAAACGGCATGAAGATCAGACTTGTTACCGAGATGGGCCGTTACATCACGGGCCCTTACGGCTATCTTATCACCACAGTCATCGGTGAGAAGCATATTTACAAGGATTATGTTGGCGTTGACGCCACAGCCTGCAACCTTATGAGGCCCGCTATCTACGGTGCTTATCATCATATACGCGTGCTTGGCAAGGAGAATGCTCCCGCCGAGGTGAAGGTGGATGTCTGCGGATCGCTTTGCGAGAACAACGATAAGTTCGCGGTCGACAGGGAGCTTCCAAAGACCGAGCTTGGTGACCTCATCGTCATCGAGGATGCCGGCGCTCACGGACATTCCATGGGCTATAACTACAACGGCAAGATGAGAAGCGCGGAGTTCCTTATGCATAAGGACAAGAGCCTCACGATGATCAGAAGAGCCCAGACGATTGAGGACTATTTCGCTACTCTTGATATTGATAAAGAGTTTAACCGATAACAGGAACATCCCCTGACACCCATGAAGAATAGGGAAGGAAGAAGAAAAATATGCAGAAATATATTTGTAAGTTCGGCGGAAGCTCAGTTGCAGATGCCGAGCAGTTTAAGAAGGTTGCCGCTATTATCAAGGCGGTTCCGGAGAGAAAGTTCGTTGTAGCTTCTGCGCCGGGAAAGAGATATAAGGAGGATATCAAGGTCACAGATATGCTCTACAGCTGCTATAATGCGGCTGCCGCAGGCGAGGACTACAGCGGTATCCTCGGTCAGATAAAGGAGCGCTTTTTAAGTATTATAAATGAACTTAATATCAAGTTCGATATCGATGCCGAGATGGAAGCCATCGATAAGCAGCTGAAGACAGCTCCAAGCAAGGACTATATGGCAAGCCGCGGCGAGCACATCAACTCCAAGATCCTCGCGGCTTACCTTGGATTCGAGTTCATTGATTCGGCTCTTTACATTCAGTTTGACGAAAACGGCGAGTTCATGGCAGAAAAGACAAACGCTGACCTTTCCAAGGCTTTGGAGGGCAAGGAGAATGTTGTGATCCCGGGCTTTTACGGAGCTTATCCGGACGGCTCCATCAAGACCTTCTCAAGAGGAGGCTCTGATGTTACAGGTTCTATCGTGGCAAGAGCTGCAGGCGTAGATAAGTATGAGAACTGGACAGATGTTTCAGGCATGCTTTCAGCTGACCCGAGAATAGTTGACAGCCCGCGCGGCATCGCAGCACTCAGCTACCGCGAGCTTCGCGATCTTTCTTATATGGGCGCATCTGTTCTTCACGAGGATGCAGTATTCCCATGCAGGATGGCAGGAATTCCCATCAATATCCGCAACACCAACAGACCTGAGGATGACGGTACTATGATCGCGGCTTCTGTACCTGCAGACAGCGTAAGACATACTATCACAGGTATCGCAGGCAAGAAGGGCTATGCAGCTGTTGTAGTGGAGAAATCTTCACTGAAGAGTGATGCAGGTGCTCTTGCAGCGCTCCTTAAAGTCTTTGCGGATGCCGGAATTGCTGCAGAGCATATGCCGGCAGGTGTTGACACAGCAGCGGTTATCGTGGCTGAAGCAGCTCTTGAAGGAAAGCAGGAGAGCATCGTTGCTGCTATCAAGAGCGCGATCGAGCCTGACAGCGTGACTGTTGAGGGCGGACTTACTCTTGTTGCAGCTGTAGGCGAGGGCATCGCTTACAACGGTGAGGCTATCGGAAGCATCCTTAAGGCTCTTGGCGCTGCCGGCATCAAGGTAAGGATGACAGACACAGGCTCAAGCGGACTTAACTTCATCGTAGGCGTTGACGAGGCTCAGTACGAGGCTGCAGTCAAGGCTATGTACGGTGCTGTAGAGGACTGAACGGCCGCATAGGACTGATCACAAATGAATATAGCGGGGCGCTGCCGGATTCCGGCGGCGCTTTTTTATGCTGTAAAAGCCCGCGGAACGGCCGCCGTGCTTGCTCGCAAAGACAATCAAGGACCGGCATTTATACGGCATTTGACAACAATTAGAAAAGATATTAAAATACTTTAAAAATAATAAAAAAGATATCTTTTTGTGATTGGAGGCGACAAAAATATGACCGGTGTTGCGGCAACAGAATTAAAAAAGAATTTCAAGGTATACGCAGGCATGGCATCTTCGGGTGAGCCTGTACTTATAAAGCGTCCGGGAAAACAGGAGAATCTCATATTGATCAATGAAGCGGAATACAGACAGACCCTGCGTGTACTTGAATATCTATTAAGGCTTAAGGGGTATGAGAGCTATGATCAGTTTAAAGAAACAGGACCGGATATTGTGAATACCAAATATAACAGGGAGTTTCTTGAGATTTTCGGCTCCGTTTCAGAAGCTGCACTGGTAAGACCGGATCAGGGAAGCTTTGACCGGGATGCGGAAAGAGAGGCAATGTAATGTGCTGCACATATAGCGAAAGGGTGGTCGCGTAATGTATTATCTCGACACAAATACATGTATTTATTTCCTGAACGGCAAATATCCTGCGGTAAGGGAACATCTGCTCAGCATTGATCCTGCTGAAATTTGTATTCCTGCTATTGTTAAGTCAGAGCTTCTTACGGGTGCCTATAAAAGTAATCAGAAAAGCAGAGTGCTTGCCAAGCTTGATGTGTTTTTGAGACAGTTTGAGTGTGAAAGCTTTACAGGAGATATGGCATACAGCTATGCGGATATAAGATCAGAGCTCGAACAAAAAGGCAAAACCATAGGACCAAATGACCTTATGATTGCCGCAACCGTTGTGAGCCGCGACGGGATACTGGTGACACACAATTTAGGAGAGTTCAAAAGAGTGCCGGGGCTTAAACTGGAAGACTGGACCAGGTAAATGAACGCATTTGGACCAAGTAAAAGTGGACCAAGTAAATGTACGCACTTGTTTTACATTTGACCTGAGTTATGTTAGAATAATTCCAAAGTCGCCTGCGGCTTAACTGTTCGGTTTACATATGAATACGCATGAATGATATGAATACCAAAATCAACGGATATAACACTATCAGGGAAATGCTCGAGGATGAGGAAAGATCATACTTGAGCCCTTTTGCTGCGCTTTCGGCTGAATCGCGCGGCAGAAAAAGAGAGGAAAAGCAGGACGAGGTAAGACCGGTCTTTCAGAGGGACCGTGACAGGATAGTTCACTGCAAGTCCTTCAGACGCATGAAGCATAAGACCCAGGTATTTCTTGCACCCGAGGGCGATCATTACAGGACGAGACTTACGCACACGCTCGAGGTCTCTCAGATAGCGAGGACCATAGCGAAGGCGCTCCGCATGAACGAGAGTCTGACCGAGGCCATAGCCTTGGGCCACGATCTTGGCCACACACCTTACGGCCACAGCGGAGAGGCGGTGCTTAACCGCCTCTGCTCCACCGGCTTCATTCACAGTGAACAGTCAGTCCGTATCTGCGAGGTGCTCGAAAAGGGCGGAAAGGGGCTGAATCTTACCGCGGAGGTCCTGGACGGCATCAGGAACCACCGTACCTCGGGGCATCCTGCGACCCGCGAGGGCCAGATAGTGCGACTCTCGGACAAAATCGCCTACCTCAATCATGACATTGACGATGCCATCAGGGCGGGGCTGCTTACAGAGGAGGACCTGCCGCATTCTTACAGGGAGATCCTCGGCTTCAATGTCCACGACCGCCTGAGCACACTTATAAATGACGTAATTTATAACAGCATCGGTTCGTCCGAGATAATCATGAGCCCCGACATCGAGGAGGCCATGCAGGCACTTCGCGGCTGGATGTTCAAACACGTTTACATAGGCGGAAAGGCCAAGGAAGAAGAGACAAAGGCGGTCAAGATGATCGAGATGCTCTTTGATTTTTACATGAAGAACCCCGATGCCATGACGCATGAATATACAGAGCTGATAGATAGCGGAGAGACCAGGGAGCGCGCTGTCTGCGACTACATCTCCGGTATGACGGACAACTACGCCGTCGAGAAGTTCCAGGAGATCTTCGTTCCGGTAGGCTGGAAGTACTAATAGATGAGATATGATGAAGCTACAATTGAACAGGTAAGGAGCGCAAATGACATAGTCGATATAATCGGCCGTCACGTAAGGCTCACAAAAAAAGGCTCGACTTATTTTGGCCTTTGCCCTTTTCATGGAGAAAAAACAGCGTCATTCTCAGTAAATCCGCGTCGCCAGACCTATCACTGCTTTGGCTGCGGCGTGGGCGGCAATGTCATTTCCTTCATGATGGAATATGAAAATTATTCCTTCGTGGAGGCGCTTAAATATCTTGCTGACAATGCTCACATCGAGCTGCCTGAGCAGACCTCGCGTGAGGATAATGGCTACAGAGAGCTTCGCGCGCAGCTTCTCGAGGTAAATAAAGAGGCTGCGATTTATTACAACAAGGTGCTTAAAGGAAAAAACGGTACTGTCGGCTATGATTATTTTAAGAATAAGAGAAAGCTTTCCGACAGCACTATAACCCACTTTGGCCTGGGCTTTTCCGAGAAGGCACCGGATGCGCTATATAAGCATTTGAAGGAAAAAGGATACGCTGATGAGCTGCTCACGCAGTCAGGGCTTGTGACATTTTCAGAAAGAGGAGTCAGGGATAAGTTCTGGAACCGCGTGATGTTTCCAATCATGGACACGAACAACCGCGTGATCGGTTTTGGAGGGCGCGTGATGGGGGACGGCGAGCCGAAGTACTTAAACTCGCCTGAGACCATGATCTTCGATAAGTCAGCTACGCTTTACGGGCTCAATTTCGCTAAGAAGGCGAGGAAGGACTACATGCTGCTCTGCGAGGGTTACATGGACGTTATCGCTCTTCATCAGGCCGGATTTACCAATGCTGTGGCGAGCCTCGGCACGGCCTTTACGGAAAAGCATGCGCGGCTTTTAAAGCGCTATACGGATACGGTCATCCTGACGCAGGACAATGACAAGGCCGGCATCAAGGCGAAGCTCCGCGCTTACCCGATCCTTTATTATGCAGGCCTTAATGTCAAGGTACTCGTGACGGGTGATGACCGCTATAAGGATCCGGATGAGTTTATTAAGGCCCTCGGCGCCGAGGAGTACGAAAAGTGCATTAAGAATGCTAAAAATGCCTTCATTTTCATGATAGGTGTGCAGCGCGACAGCTTTGATCTGTCGGACCCTGCTGAAAAGACGAAATTCATTCGCGATACGGCAGAGCGTCTCTGTATGTTCAGGGAGCCGCTGGAGCGTGAGAATTATATAGATTCTGTAAGCCGCGAGTTTATGATCGACCGCGAGGAGCTTAAAAAGCTGGTAGAGCGCATGTTTGCGAACGGCGTGATCGCGCCTGACCTTAAGCCTGTGGAGGAGTACCGGCCGCGAAGTGTTGGCGGAGGCGGGACCGCTGACAAGGGCGG
>JAUNNP010000167.1 GCA_030531385.1 Eubacteriales bacterium | reverse complement strand
TTAATTATCAGCTTTTGGCTCGATAACTACTGTATAGTGTTTAGTTGCCCTCTTCATGATCGCGTTTGATGATACCTCATCGTTCATGATCATTGAAGGCCAGCTGCTTGGCTCGCGCTGAGAGCAGACGATCGTGCTTTTTGAAAGCTCGCTGCGCTTCTCCATGACCTCAAAGAGTACTTTAACCTCTCGTTCATCAGAAATAGTATGAAGAAGGAAGTCATCAAGTATCAGAAGATCAAGGTTCATGTTGTATCGTATCTGCTTCTGATATGCCTGGTAATCCCTGAGCTTCAAAGCGACCATTTCTTCCAGAAAGCTTTCACAGTGATAGTAACCGACCCGGCTATGGGTACAAGCTTTAATGCCGAGGGCTTTTGCAAGATAAGACTTGCCGCTGTCTGAAGGACCCAGGATGCAGATATTAAGCCCGTCAGCTATAAAATTCAGCGTACTGAGCGTTGTGGTTATATCAGACGGAAGGTATTTCCTATCAGCGGAATCCTTACAGTTATCATACTCCTGAGGGCCGCCTGTCAGATGGGCACGTTTAAGCCTGTTCTTATACCTCTGGTCGGTTTTTGACTCATACTCAGGCTCTATGAGCTTCTGAAGGAAGCTTATACGGTCAAGGTTGTTGAAATCAGCTGAATGGTAAAGTGATTCCAACGATGCCGCCATGCCGAAAAGACGAAGCTCATTGAGTTCATCAACAAGGGTTGTTACCGCATCTGCCTTAGTCTTCATGGCCGGCCTCCTTCCTTTTCTGGTCAGCCAGATGGCTGCTCCTTGACAGAAGGTTACTGATATCCCCGGCATGGGAATCCATGACGAATGCACCTTTATTGCGTTCCTCATTTATCCTGGTGTTGTAGCCGGAAGAACCTATCTCTTCAGCAACTGAGGCGATAGTGTTCTTTATGAAGCTGTATGATATGTGGTTTGTATTTATCGCTGCCTTGCAGCAGTCCTCAAGTGCAAGCTTGCTGTACTTTTTTGTAAAGTTAAGGATACCGAGGCATAGTCTGTAGGTCTGTACCTCATGCTCACGGCTCTTTAATACATGTTCGATAACATTTACGGTATTGGGACCTACGGTCATTGCCCTTTTTATAAAATATGTGGAATTCCATTCTGACATCTCACGGAATTTTTCCGGAAGATGGTCAGGGTCAGTCATCCATTTACCACGGTGTGATGCTCTGGGCCAGCTTTTTATAAGACTGCCCGACATGGAATAGATGTTGACGGTATCAGAGGTGGCACCTATCGTGACATTCTTGTGCAGAAATGCTTTATCTACGCTATAATAAGCGTTGTCGAAGCGCACGTGGAAGTCGCCAGACACCTTTGCCGTTTTTCTCTCCATGTACTGGTAATACGTGGAGGGAAGCGGCATCAGTTCTTTCTGCTCATCTATCCACATATCATAACGGCTGCAGTCCTTTTTACTGAAGTTCTGATGGTTGAGCTTATCCAGCTTCTCCCAGAGGGCCTCATTGAACTGCTCAAGGCTGAACCAGGTCATCTCTTCAAGTTCATGGAAGAACCCTTTCTCCAGGATGCCGACAGAGTTTTCAACAGAGCTCTTGTATTTGGGCTTTCTGACTTTTGCAGGGAGTATGGCTGTATGGTTATGATCAGCCCATGCTGCATAATCCTTGTTGAGATCAGGCTCTATCCAGTCCTTGTTTGCAATGACGGCCTGTTTACAGTTGTCACATACGACTATGGACGGTACACCACCGAAGTAACGGATGGCATGGTTATTAACATCGATCCACTGTGGTTCCTTTGAAGAAGTCATTCCTTCCGCATAGATCATCTGCGAGTAAGGAAGGACAGCTACGAACACGACGATAGTTGTTATTTCTCCGGTGAGTTTATCAACAAGGTCGAAGGTCTGGCCTGCAAAGTCCACCTCCATCTTCTGACCGATGACAGCCTGCAGATGGATCGTCTCATAGTTTTCCTCACACCATTTGGCGTAGAGTTCACAGAACTGACGGTACTGGTAAGCCTTAAGTCCGGATCCTTCACAGTCTTTCTGATAGCGGTTCCACAGAAAGACCAGGGTCATGTTTTTCCGTTCCTCCATCTGGCGGAAAACGGATTCGAAATCAGGATAGGCAAACAGCTCATTCCTGGCGTTGGACCCCGGTGCATGACCGTAGACCAGCTCGTGGATCCCATAGTTTGTGATACTTTCAGGAACAGGATAAGAGATCTTATCGCTCTTCTTGAATTCTCTCAGGAAGTCATTGACTCCTGACTTGCTTACACCAAGCTGCCTTGCGATATCTGCACCGCTCATATGCAGCCTGAAGTGTTTTGTAATGATGCTTTTGTAGTCTAACATACAGCATCCTCCTTAATGATTATTCACCATTATCGATGGCGTAATACCATTATAGGCCTGTATGTTTTATATATAACAAGGGTCCGACCGCTCGCTCCGCATCGCGACCGTTTTGCTCCGCAAAACCGGCTGTTGGACTACGCTAATTGCAGTCTGCTTAGGTTGGGAAGTTTCACTACTACTTCTTCAACCTTATATCCGTCCTCAAGTACGTACTTTTGAGAAATTACTTTTTTATCTGAATCATACGTTCTGATTATACCATAATATCCATTTACGGATGTCACAGGTTTCATGTCAGTGTCATAATAATACTCTTCCGTTACATTTCCGGCATCATCATACGCTCGCTTTATAGTTGAATATCCATCTGTGATCATCATCGGATTGCCGTTGGCATCGACAAAGGTCTGGGATACCATCTGCTTCAGGTCATTGTTTTCACTGTCGAAACCATACTGACCCTTTGCGAGGGCTACTGGATTGCCCTGTTCATCGTAATAGCGCTCGCCCAGACTTACTTTGTTATCGTCATATCCTATATATCTTACTGTGGCAAAACCCGAGGTTATCATTATCGGATTGCCTTCTACATCAACGTAAGTAAGACTTGTCACCTGCTTCTTACTGTCAAACTCGCGATTACAGCCATACTGTCCGGAAGGCTGTGCAAACGGAGCACCGGAAACATCGAAATAGCGCTCTCCTATAATATTTCCTTTAAGATCATACTTATATGTCACTGTAGCGTAGCCGTCTGAAGTTCTCGGTGCCGGTTCACCGTTCTCTCCTAAATAAGTTATGCTGTCCAATCTTCCATATCCTAAAAGCTTATATTCTCTTAATTGCCCATAAATGCCATCGATTTGCTTTGCCGGCAGTCCTTTCTCATCATAATAAAACTCTCTGACACAGTTGCCAAAAAAATCATATTCATACTTTACAGATGCATAC
>JAUNNP010000038.1 GCA_030531385.1 Eubacteriales bacterium | reverse complement strand
TTCGGGTCAGTAAGTACGAATGACACCGGATGGTCCTTTGAGCTGCACTGAAGGAGGTTCGGCTTTATCCAGAACCTTGTCTTTCCGGAGCCTGAGCCTCCAATGACGAGTACGTTCTTGTTCCTCGCATCCTTAGGGTGCTTTGGTCTATTGCTCATCATTAGCCCTTCAGTCCTCGTGAGGATGATGTTGTTCATGGGATCAGGATCCATGAAGGGCTCTATGTCCTTATGGTTCCCCCATCTTGCAGAGCCGTACTCTGTTCCGTGCTTGTAGTTCTTCTTATTCAGTCCCTTAAGCTTTACTGCGGCATAAAGTGCTGATGCCCCGGCAATGCCAAGCAGGAGGTCAGACGGGTACAGGCTGAAGAAGGGGAACTTAAAGCTTTGCGGAAGTGCAGAGCAGAAGTCAAGGAGCTTTCCCGACAGGTCAGCTCCCGCGGCCCTCCTCCAGGCAGCTCCTATGTTGGTCACAAGAAGCCCGGTGATCACATACGGGAGCGACATTGCCACATGCTTCTTTAAAGCCTTTGGATCAGTGTTCATCTTGACCTCTCCTGCTTCTTGTTCCTTACCCTGCTCTCCTTAAACATGGACCTTGCTTTCTCCGTGAACCTTTCTATCCTGCTCTTAAGGCTCTCCCTGGCATCCTTTTTCTTGAATGCCATCGCGGCATACTCCTTATAGGCGCTCTGTACCGCCGCATCATCCTTTGCCTTGAAGAAGATGAGGTACCCTTCTCCCTTCTCATGGTCCTTTTCCACGGCATAGTCGATGCCGTACTTCCTTGCCACCCTCTCAAAGCCTTTAAGCTCTGTCTTTTCGATATCCACGGTGACAGCTCCCGCATCCTGCCTTAAAAGGGCCTTTACCTTCTGCTTTCCGTGCACATGTTCATTCGCAGCCTTTGCCTTGCGGTTCGCGCGGTACCTAAGGTACAGGTGCATGCCCTTAAGTAATCCCCGTATGGTGAGCTTCGATGTGGATATCACGAAGCTCACCGCTTTCTTTTCTATCTCTTCCTGCACTGCTTTCTCCTTTCCGGATCATCCACTACGGTATTGCCTGCCAGCCTCAGCCATCCGTCAAGATCCCCGGTCCTCTCGATGCCCCTTTTTGACTCCTTATGTACACCTGTATCGATTTTCCGGTACATAGTATTTCTATTATTATTTTTATTTAATTTATTTTTATTAGGTACCGGTCTGTCGGTACGCCCATCCCCCGGATTTCGGTACAGTGCTGTACCGTTTTCAGATACGCCTTCCGGCACATCTGTATCGGGATACGGTACGGTTTTCCCATGGGGTGCACCGCCTTCCGATACATCATTCACCCGAGGAGTGTCTCTTTCCGATATGGTTACCGGTACTCCTGTACCGTTTTCAGGTACCTTTACATATATATGGCTCGAAGGGCCTTCCGCGGTCTTCCTTCTTTCGATAAGTCCCGCCGCCTCGAGCCTGCCCAGTGCATTCTCCACGGTGGATAAGGCCTTTCCCGTATCCATGGCAAGCTTCCTTACCGGATAGAGGACGAATATATCACCGTTGCTGTCCGTATATCCGGGATGCACGGCTGAAAGCCTCGCCCTGTCAAGAAGGAATAAGTAGACCAGCTTTGCCGCACCCGGAAGGCGCATCTCCATCAGGAATTCCGGACAGATCATGTAGCGCGGCATCTCTGTCTCCCTCGTTAAGTATTTCACTCGTTCTCCCTGGCAGTGCCGTCAACTACCATTACCCCTTCAAGTGTCGTTGCTGCGATGTGCATGTGCTTGGCAAGGGCTATGTCTGCCCTTACCCCGTCATCGGGTTCCTTTCCGCACACGACGAGGAGCTTGCTGCGTCTTAAGAGCTCGTTCGACATGTCGGTGCGGTCCCTTACCTCCTGGGGCACGTCATCCTTTAAGAATGCCGGGTACATGAGCACCGGGCATACCGGCGAATATCCCGCGTCGTAAACGGCCCTGCAGTACCTTGCTGCCAGGTCCCTTGTCTTTATCCCGTCATCGCCCCACGGGGCTGTAATGTAAGCAAGTGGTCTCTTCATTTTATCCGGTCCTTTCTTTTGAAAAAGGCACCCGTGTTACCCACGGATGCCTGTAATACTTATCTTTCGTCCTTGTTTTTGTTCTTTGCCTTCGGCTGCTTTTCCTTATCCATGGCCCCCAGTACATCATCGGGGATCGGTACGGCCTTTATGCTCTTTCCGACCTTGAAGAATGCCTCCGGATCACGGAACATCTCCCCGTACTTTGCTGCCTCGTCAGGTGTGAGGGACCTGAATCCGTCCTCCGTATCACCGACTACGAGGAAGTTGCCGGCAATGATGTCATATACCTCCCCGTTCTCATCACGGAGGGCCCTGTTGCTCTCGAGGCCGTCGAGCTTTCCGGTCTCATTCACGATGAGCGCCACCCCGTCACCGAACGGATGTACTACCTCGATATCGCCGCATACCGCAAGCCTCAGGTCCTTATAGTCGTTCTGGACCGTCACCATCTCGGGGTGCTTATTGGGACGGATGCTTAAGACCGTGATCTCCCTGTCGGCATTCACCCTCTCCTCATAGACAGATGCCCTCTCGAAGAGCTTATTCTTACTGTCATAGTGGAAGGCATGGTCAACGAGCTGCTCTGAAGGGTCTACTACGGAAGCATTCACCTCCCTTACCATGGAATCAAGTTCTGCCGCTCTGGCCTCCCCGTCATCCCTTACGAGGAGCACCTCATGTGTGCTGGAGGGAATGAGGTAGAAGTCTCCGCCGAGCTTCTCCGCGGCTGTCTCCATAGACCTTATATACGGTATCCCCGGAAAGCTTTGCGGCGGCAGTTGGCACAGATACAAGGATGTATCCGTAGGTACGCTCTGATGTATGGTTCTTTAAGGAAGGGTCCTTGGTGCAGGTGCTTCCGCTCTTAAGCTCGAGGCGGTCAGCTGTTCCGTTTCCGTCCCCGTCAAGCCCCGCGGTCTCATCCCACCTTGTCTCAATGAGGCTCTGTGACTCATCCTCCCACTGCGCATAGAGCGTGACGCTTCCGTTATCCGCAGCGGTAAGGTTAAGGAGCGCCCCGCCTCCTGCGACATAGGTTCCGGTGCCGTCGGCCTTCGTGTTCCAGCCTACGAAAAGGTGGTCCGCATAGGTGTAGGTATTTGCGGGCGCGGTGGACTCTTTGTCATAAGTGCATGCCGTGGAGGCCATTGCGCTTCCGCTTCCGCCATTGGCATCGTACGAAACAGTGTAGGTATTGGGCCTCCACTGCGCGTAGAGCGTGGTCGCCGTTTCACTGTATGGTAGTGTGTCGATGCATCCACCGTTTCCTATGGCAGTTCCCGTGCCGTCGGCCTTCGTGTTCCATCCCGTAAAGGTATAGCCCGTCTTAGTGAGCTTATTTGCCGGAAGCACGTTGCCGTTTCCGAGGGCAATGCTGACCGCGGGCATCGTTCCGGTGCCTCCGTTTGCCTTAAAGCTTATGAGGCTCACATGCGAGAGGTCCACCGCATTTACGGTGACTGAAGTTTCAGCCTGGTAGTATGCGTATGCCGGTATCGATATGGCGCCGGATATGATCGCCATGAAGGTACCGAACACTGCGTGTCTTAATCTTCTCAATTTCGTTTCTCCTCAAATGATAAATCTGTCTGTTTCCTGTCCTTTGCGCAAAAGACTTTTATGAAAATGAAAAAAGCAGCTTTTATGCTGCCCGTTTCCAGTTTCCGGTATTTAATTATCTCTCCATCCCGCGTTCTTTCTTCTTTACCCACTGGTCAAGGAGCTTATATATCATGTCCTCCATCTGCTTCGGGGTATAGGACTTCGGGAAATACTTCCTTAAGCTGTCAGCCTTGAAGACCACCTTCTCAAGGTCTCCCTTTTTCTGCTCCTCCATCACCTCGCACATGGCTTCCTGTGTGCACTTTCCCTCCTGGCTCAGCTTCTTTATCCTCTGTGCCTGGGAGAGCGATGGCGCAGCCTGCGAATAATCCATGGCCTCAAGGAACTTCTCCTGCTCCTCCTTTTTAAGGAAGGAGAGCTCCACCGCCGGATTGAAAGCGATCTGTTTGTTGTCGACCATCTCGGATATCTCTGGGATCAGGTCATTCAGCCTGATATAGCGCTGGACCTGCTTTGCACTATCACCTGATTCATCAGCGATCTGCTCAACGGTTTTCTTCCCAAATAAATTGTGGTCAACTTGGCCACGATTATCTTTGGATGGTCTTCCAGCCTGCCTCTTCATGGCATCATTCTTCATCTTATAGGCCTTTGCCCTCTCACTCGGGAGTATCTTCTCCCTCTGTAAGTTGGCGTCTACCATAAGTATCGTGGCCTCGTCATCATCCATCTCACGGACTATGACCGGCACCTTTTCGATCCCCGCAAGCTCTGCCGCATGGCACCTTCGGTGTCCCGATACGATCTCATAGCCTCCCGTATCGAGCGGTCTTGCGATGAGCGGACTTAAGACCCCGTACTTTGAGATGCTCTCGACCGTTCTGAGCATTGCCTCGTCATCTGTCACCTTGAAGGGATGGTCCTTAAAAGGATGGAGCTCTGTGACATCTATCATCCTGACCCTTTCGAGTTTTTTCTCCTCCCGGCTCTCGTCCGTCTCGAAGATGTCATCGAAGCTCTTCAAGCTGATGTTTGCGTTTCTTTTCAACCGCCAGCACCTCCTTCGTAAGCTCCCTGTAGGCAGCCGCGACCTTCCCCTCCGGGTCATGCTCATAGATGCTCACCCCGAGTCCCGTGGTCTCCGCTGCCCTTACCGATCTTGGTATCTCGTTTTTGAAGATCTTTATCCTGTTTCCGTATACCTCATGCACGAGAAGGCTCATGTTCTGGGCATTGTTGGTCCTCATGTCTGCCATCGTAAGCAGGATCCCGTCTATCTCAAGCTTCGGATTGATCTGTCTCCTTACCTTATTTATGGTATGAAGGAGCTGCTCAAGACCTTTAGCTGAAAGGTAATCGGCCTGCATCGGTATGAGCACCTTATCCGCTGCCGCAAGAGCATTTACCGTAAGCATCCCTAGTGAAGGCATGCAGTCTATAAGTATGTAATCATAGCTGCCTTTAACCTCATCTACGTACTGCTTTAATACCGACTCGCGGCTCATCGCATTTACGAGGCTCACCTCAAGACCTGAGAGCGAGATATTTGCAGGAAGGAAGTCCACTCCCTCCTCATGTTTAAGTATCCCTTCGCCGCATAGTATCGCCTCGTCATCCATCACCTTCTTCATGAGGTCCGCCACTGTAGTTTCCATGGCGTCCGGAAAAGGCTTTCCCAGGGCCACCGTGAGGCTTGCCTGCGGATCAAGATCTACGAGCAGTACCTTTTTTCCTTTCTTCGCGAGGCCTATACCGAGGTTCTCGCATGTGGTCGTCTTTCCGACTCCGCCCTTCTGGTTCACTATTGCTTCAACTACCGCCTTAGACATAAGCAGGCCTCCCGTTTACCATGATGAACCCGTAGGGACGGAGCGTATATCCCCTTCTCCTGTAAGGACACTCAACGAAATAGCAGGTCCTGTAGGCCCAGTCAGGATGGTAATACTCACACTCCCTGCAGCTTACGGGCTTATACCCTGTCCTGCCGCCTGGCCTTTTCTCCATCATCCTCTTGATCTTACTGAAAAGTACGTTACCGTTAATTATCTTTGCTGCCATCATCTGCCACCTTTTCTGTTTCTTTGTTTTCATCTGTTGCTTCCAATGCTTCTGTTTCTTCTATTGCCTCCGGTCCTTCAAGTATCTTCCTCGTACACCATCCGATGCAGGGCCCGCCCCTTGAATAGGGACAGCCGTCGCATGGGTCTTTAGTTTTCCCTGTCACCTTTATAATGTAGTAACAGTTGTCCTTTCCCAGCCTGCATCTGCCCTTCCGGTTTCCGTAATAGCAGTAACTGCAGTCCTTCGGCCTGTCCTTTGCATACACGGCCATATACATTTGTCAGGTCCCTCCCTTCCTATTAATAAATAATTAAGGGAAGGAAAGCAGGCTCCGTGAAATGCAGACGGGCCCTCAAATGGCCATACCATCTTCAGGCTCCTGTCTTCCTTCCCTTAAGACGGCTGCAGGCCTTTTACAGTCTGCAGCGTCAGTGTCCGTATTTGCCCCCGGCTCCCCCGGATCATTTCTTTTAGAAATATGGGAATGCATCAGACGGCCTTTTCCTTTAAGGCTCCATGGGAATCCCACCCCTCCGAGGATCTCTCCGAGCTGCTGCCTTTGCGTGCCCGCCCGTTTTTCAGGGCGCGGAGCTGAGGCTCAGCAGAAGTATCATTGTCCCTTGTATGTGTCATCGCCTTATAAGCGGAATGCTTACATCTAAGACTGGCTGAAGTGCCGCTCTTGCTCCTTACTTACTTCTTTTTGACCTTTCCCAAGGCAGGAACCTCATCGCGCGCCCTCTTACGGCTCGGCATACAGGAATGTATCTGATGAATGCCTATTCGGTTGTCCTGAGAAGCTCTTAAAAAAGTTCCTCTCATTAACAAGCCGCCCAGAAGTGCCGTTTTTACACGCTTTTTTTGAAGCTTAAGAATTTTGTAAGAATATGGTCAAAAAAATAGCCGGTACACCTGATTAATTGATGTACCGGCTGTATCTCTGCTTCGTAATAACTTTTATAAATCCAAAACGGAACACTTTTTAAAATAAAAAACCGACACACCACTTCAGTGATCTGCCGGCTGGAATCCTTACTTTTTTTCCTTTCTTCTTTATTTTACTTGTTGTCGTCAAATTGTCGTCATTTGTCGTCAAACTCAAAATCGCTAAAACCCCTTATTTTAAGCCAAAAAATAAGAGCGCGAGACGGGACTCGAACCCGCGACCCTCGCCTTGGGAAGGCGATGCTCCACCAACTGAGCCACTCGCGCATAGATGCTTAAAACATATTCAGCATCTTGATGTTACTTTTTCATTTGAGTTTTGTCAAGCCTCTTACAGCTTCACTACCGTGAAATCATCATGCCCCACGGCCTTCATAAAGGTCTCGAACACATCCTTAGTCTTAAGACGCAGACTTGATGTGTTGATGCACGGATGGCAGCCAAAGTACTCACCATTAAAGACCTCCTCATCTACGAGGAGCTTTACTCTGTGGTCCTTATCGTTCATAAGTCCTAGCACACTTACAGAGCCCGGTGTGATATCAAGAAACTCCTCCATAAACTCAGGTCCCGCAAAGGAAAGTCTGGCACTCCCTATCTGGGATGAGAGATCCTTGGTCTTAAAGATCTTTTCACCGGGCATCGCAAGCAGGTAAAAATCGGTCTTCTGCCTGTTGCACAGGAACAGATTTTTACATATAACTGCCGGTGCAAGGACCTTATCCACATCCTCGCATGCCTTTATCGTCTCCGCTGCCTCATGATCCACGCGCTCGTACTCTATACCGAGCTTATCAAGCAGATCATAGGTCCTTATTTCCTTCGCAAGCCGTCCTGTTTCATCAGCAGGACGACCCTTAACCAATTTCAATTCCATCTTGCACCTCTTTAGTTAATAGTCTGATACCGCCTTCCCCGATTTCAATATCTGTTTCAAAAAATGCTTTGAGTGCGCGGATCGCGTACTCTGTGTCCCTGCTGCCTGCCGTCTCAAAGCTCGAATGCATGGCAAGCTGTGGGAGGCCTATGTCCACCGCATTGAGCGACACCTGAGTGTTGGACAGGTTCCCGAGAGTCGAGCCTCCCGCAATGTCAGAGCGGTTCGCAAAGGTCTGCACCGGCACGCCCGCCTTATTGCATATAGCTGTGAATGCTGCCCGGCTTACGGCATCTGTCGTGTATTTCTGATTGGCATTTTCCTTGATGACTATACCCTTGTTCATGTAAGGCGCGTTGTCCTTATCGCTTAGCTCCGGGTGATTTGGGTGCACCGCATGTGCATTGTCACAGGAAACAAGGAAGGAGCGTGCGACTGCGCTGTAATAGTCTTCAGCTGTCTTTCCAAGCCCAATATTTATCCTCTGAAGCGTGTCATATAAGAATGTCGACATCGCGCCCTGCTTGGTATTTGATCCGACCTCTTCGTTATCAAAGACACAGTAAACATTTACCGCTCTATTATTTTCTGCTGCGAGGAAGCCCTTGAGTGAGGCGAATGCACACTGCAGGTCGTCAAGCCTGGGACTTGATACAAACTCAGCCTCAGCGCCCCAGACTACGCCTCTCTGACGATTGACGAGAAAGAGGTCCTTACCGAGTATCCGGGTGGTTTCCGCAGCAGGCGCCCCACCCGGCATCGGTTCCTTTTTTGCATCCTGCGCATTTTCTATGCCGCAGGCCTCAGCTATCAGCTTATCAAAATCGCCCTTTGTCAGCTCTCCCGCGGAAAACAGCGGGCAAAGATCCACCTGACGGTTGTAGGTATAGCCGTCATTTATCTTGCGGTTAAAATGTATGCAGACATTAGGGATGATGAGAAGGTCCTTATCTATATGGACAAGGCGGCTCTCGATTTGATCGCCCTCCTGCACCATAACTCTTCCCGCAATAGTGAGCGGCCTGTCAAGCCAGCTTGAGTCTATCATTCCGCCATAGCCCTCGACATTTAACTTAAGATACCCTCCTTGGCCCTCTGTCTCAGGAACAGTCTTAAGCTTAAAGGTCGGTGAATCTGAGTGCGCCGCGCTAAGCTGAAAATGATAGTCACCCCGCGTGCTTCCTATCTGAAATGCTATGAGGCTTGATCCGTTGCGGGTCGTGTAATACTTTCCGCCCTTTTCGATATTCCAGCTCTGCCCTTCCTTAAGATATGTATAACCTGCCTCATTTAGTTCTTCCGATATGGTCCGGACCGTATGAAACATACTGGGACACTTTTCTATGAACTTGATCAACTCATCGGAAACCTTGATATGGGTCATTTTATATCCTCCTCATACTCATCCGGGTCAGCATTTCCCATCTCCCTGTTAGCCGGCTCATATGTCTTTATATGCATTTCTACATCATACAGTTATACAAGTTCTGTTGTCAAACAATATAAATTTGATGTAAAATTAGTATTCAAATCATCAGTCGATTTTGAAAGGAGTTTCCTATGTCAGATATGAAATTAACGACAGGTCTTAAGATGGGCTTTGGCCTTATGCGTCTTCCCAAGGATGAAGACGGATCGCTTTCCGTAGAGCAGGTGTCGATCATGGTGGACCGCTTCCTTGAAGCGGGCGGAACCTACTTTGACACAGCATTTGCATATCCGGGCTCTGAGGAGTGTATAAAGAAGGCACTCGTGGAGAGGTACCCGCGTGACAGCTATACTCTTACCTCCAAGCTTATCGCCTTTGGCCCCGGCGTGACCGAGGAAAGCGCGAAGGCTGAGATCCACACTACGCTCGAGCGAAGCGGCGCCCAGTATCTCGATCTTTATCTTCTGCATGCGCTGCAGAGGAGCAATATCACAAACTACGACAACTGGGGCCTCTGGGACTATGTAAAGGAGCTGAAGGCAAAGGGGCTCATCAAGCACTGGGGCTTTTCCTTCCATGCGGACCCCGAGCTGCTCGAAGAGCTCCTCAATAAGCACCCGGATGCAGAATTTGTGCAGCTTCAGATAAACTATGCCGACTGGGAGAACCCGGGCGTTAACTCAAAGCGCAATCTTGAGATCTGCATCGCACACAATAAGCCGGTCATCATTATGGAGCCTGTAAAGGGCGGCATCCTGGCAGACCCCATTCCTGCTGCCAAGGCTATCTTTGATGCAGAGGCCGCGGCAAATGCTGACGCCGCAGGGCTCACCTATGCAGGCTGGGCGATGCGTTTCGCCGCAAGTCAGGCCGGCACCTTCGTTATCTTAAGCGGCTCAAGCAGTGTCTCCCAGATGGAAGATAATTTGAGCGTCATGAAAGACTTTAAGCCTCTTACAGATCACGAGATGGATGTGATCAACGCGGTCCGCAAGGCCTACGACGAGGATAAGTCTATCCCATGCACCGCCTGTCATTACTGCACTAAGGGCTGTCCCATGAATATCCCTATCCCTGAGATATTTACCGTGGAAAACCGCAAGGCCGGAAGCCCCGAGTTCCGTACGAAGCGCGAATATACCATCGTGACTACCGGAAAGGGCCGCGCGAGCGACTGCATCTCCTGCGGCCAGTGCGAGGATGCCTGTCCTCAGCAGCTTCCGATCATCTCACTGCTTGAAAAGTGCAGGGATTTTGAAGAGTGATCCGTGCTTCTTCAGTCTGAAGCTGATCAGTCGGCAACTCCAAGCAGCTCCGCAGCCGAAAGTGCCATGATCTTGGCCGAGGTCTTCATTTCCTCAATATTTGCGAACTCGTCCGACTTATGCGCAAGCGTGAGGCGGCCGGGTCCGTAAACGATGCACTGCTCCATCTTGCCCTTCTGAACGACATACTTCTGATCGTCCATTCCCGGACTTACGGAAAACTCCATGTCACGGCCGAGATACTCCCTGCCGTTTCTCTGGAGTGCACGCACCACATCCATATCCTCAGACACAAGGGTCGGATCATCTTCGCCAACATATTTAATAGTGTAATCAGTTCCCGGCATCTGTGCCTTTACCTTCTCGAGAGCCTTTTCAATCTGCTCCTTTGCCCAGCTTACCGAGAGCTCCGGTATAAGTCTCCAGTCAAAAGTGACCAATGCTTCTGCCGGTATGGAATTGACATTTTCCCCGGCATGCACCCCTGTTACGGTGAGCGTAGTCTTTCTGCAGGCAGGCGGCATGACCGGAAGCGGGGTCGGCTTCGCAATGAGTGGATCGATGTCTTCCTTAATTACGTTAAGCAGACGGTTTATAAACTCTATCGGGTTAACGCCCTCGCTTGGCTGGCTGCCGTGGCTCTGCTTACCCTTAACTGTAATTTCAAACCAGAGAGTGCCCCTGTGTCCTAAGCAGATCTTATCCACATCCAGGCACTCTGTAATAACACAGTAGTCTGTGCTTTCCTTGGTAAAGTACCCCTGCTCTACCATGTAGCCGACTCCCGCCTGTCCGCCGGTCTCCTCGTCCGGAGTCGCGGAGGCAATATACGTACCCTTAAGCTTTATCCCGGCCTTCTTAAGCGCAAGCGCGGCTATAAGCTCACTTACAATGCCCGACTTCTGATCGGCTGAGCCGCGGGCATAGATATTTCCATCGACAATATCGCAGCCATACGGGTCATGGGTCCAGTTGGTTCCCTCCGGCACCACATCGAAGTGTCCTGTAAAATGTATATTCGGGCGCAGGGTTTCACCCTTAAGTGTGCCGACAACGCTCATACGCGGAAGTCCCTGCCCCTTTGGTGCAAGCTCATCAAGGCGCTCTGTGGGAACATGCACATACTCGACCTCCATGCCGATCTTCTCCATCATCGCCCCGATGGCCTTCGTGCACTTATCGTAATTGTATCCCGGCGGATTCTGTGTAGGTATCGCAAATATCTCGCATGCAAATGCTGTAAGTTCTCCTGTCAGTTCTTCCACCGCAGTATCTATCTTTCTTACAAGTTCTTCTCTGGTCATTTCGCCACCTCCAATTCTCCAATGATTTTATCAAAAAACAGCGGTCATTTAAAGCAGACTGTAAAAAATTTCAAAGGTTCTCTTGACACCTCCGCCATGTGTGTCAAGGGGACGGTTCTCTTGACACCTCCGCCAGGATATTTAAGCTCTCTTGTCCTTCTTGTGGCGCCTCGCGTAGTCCTCTCTTATCGGCTCGCAGCAGCCTGTGATCGCCATGTCCATGTCGGCGCGATTCTTTGCTCTGCGTACTGCCGAAACTGTATTTGAAAGTGTGCGGTAGTTAAGCTGGGTTCCTTCCCTGTCGCTTTCGTAATTTATGGCCCTGTCAGCTCCTATGCCAAATCTTCCCGCTACTTCTATAGCATCGATATTTGCCCCGAGGAACAGAAACTCCCAGCCGTGCTTTTCCTTTTTCTTAGATACCATGTCCTTTACCTTGTCATAGGTGTAGATGCTGCTCGCATTTTCCATACCGTCTGTGGTAATGATAAATAAGGTCTTCTCCGGTCTGTCCTCCTCCCTCGCATACTTATGAACGTTTGCGATGTGATGGATAGCTCCGCCGACCGCATCAAGAAGCGCCGTGCAGCCCCTTACATAGTACTGTCTGTCGTTCATCGGTTCTACCTTGGCTACAGGCACTCTGTCATAAAGCACCTCAGTCTTATCATCAAAAAGGATAGTAGAGATATATGCTTCTCCCTCTTCCTTGGCCTGCTTTTCTATCATAGAGTTAAAGCCCCCTATGGTATCGGCCTCAAGTCCTCTCATGGATCCGCTTCTGTCTAATATAAATACTACTTCTGTTAATCCCTTACGCATGATTTTGTCCTCCTTATGTTTGTTGGGCTCATTATACATAGGGGAATTAAAAAACAGGTCGCTTCAAAAGCGACCCGCATTCTATGAAACAATACACTGAAGTCCATGCTCCTCAAGTGCAATATCTATATCTATCATGTCATATATCCCATTTTCAATAAAGAATGAGAAAATTATATCTGTCTTGTCGCAGGGTGACAGCGCATACCCGGCCCTTGCGAGCAGATCCTTTGTCTCGTCTATGTTAAGCCTTGCCCCGACACAAAGGCACAGCGCAGTGATCTTCTTGGGATGATAATTCGGATTGTTTTTTATCTTTGCAAATACCTTTTTATCTACCAGCGCATGCTTATATACATCGACATTTTCCATGTTCTTATCATGGATCAGGTACATAAGATACTCAGAAAAGGTATCTGAGATATGCTTCATCCTCTCCTCAAGCTTACTATCGCGCTCCTCTATAAAATCGTCATATGAAGCCGGGGTCTCACTTGGGGCGGGTGCTCCCATAAAACCGGCATGTGGGGCAATTGGAGCAGACGCCATAAAATCAGCATCTTTTACACTTGGGGCTAAAGCTTTATTATTCCGTCCGGTACGTCGGTCAAAATGCCGCGCCTGCATGCCGTACTCTTCGTAGCCTGTGTCCGACGGACGAACCGAGCCAAAATACGCATCTCCGTACTCCTCCTCACGCTTTTCCTTTACATAGTTATGATCTATGTAAGCCTCAAGCTGCGGATAGAGCTTCTCTCCGAGTGCTGTTGCCTTTGTACCGAAAACGACCAGATAAATAAGCATATCATTTTTAAGCAGAAAGGCATTTATCTCATCTGCCGCAATGCGAAGGCCATCTTCCATGGGATACCCAAAGCCGCCTGTAGATATAAGCGGAAACGAGATGGAACTGATTCCATTTTCCTTTGCAATACGAAGGCTCTCGCGATAGCATGAGCGGAGCTTTTGCTCTTCTCCGTGGTCACCGCCCATATAAAGCGGACTTACCGCATGAATAATATACTTTGCCTTAAGCCTAAAGCCCGGTGTTATAAAGGCCTCACCCTCAGGCACAGCGCCGATATGCTCTTTCCTGTAACTTAAAAGTTCATCATAGCCTGCCGCCTCATAAATCGCGCTGTCGCAGCCCTGTCCGACTGCCGGCTGTTCATTGGCAGTATTGACTATGGCCTCCGTATTCATCTTTGTTATATCATTTCTGACAATCTTAAGCGGCATTTATCATTTTCCTTTCTCTATACTTAAGCGGCATCTATCATTTTCCTTTTTCCGGCTGCAAATGCTGTTTCCGGAATATTATGATGGTAACTGCCCACAGTACCGCGCTTGTGATGCCCCAGCTTAAAGGGTAGGTGATCATAACATTTTCGATCGTCTGAAAGCGGCTGAATACTGCTGCGATCCAGATAAGACGGATACCGCAGACACCTGCCATCATGGCAATGGTCGGAATCAGAGAGTATTTAAGTCCCCTCAGTACTGAGGCCGCAAGCTGCAGCAGCGTATACAGCATATATGATCCAAGCGCATAATGCAGGCGTATGATGCCGCAGTCTATAACTGCAGGATTTGGTGCGTATATAGCAATCAGCTGCCTGTCGAAGAAAACGGCCATTAGTAAGAAACTGCTGCAGAATACAGCACCGATCAAAATCGAGTATCCGATCGTCTTCATTATCCGGTCAGGCTTTCCGGCCCCGGCATTCTGAGAAACAAAGGTCATAGTTCCCGTTGCGAGCGCCTGTACTATTCCGTTTGCAAAGCTCTCAACTGAGCTTGCCGCTCCGCAGCCTGACATCATGGTCGAACCAAATATGTTGATACTGGATTGTATCACGACATTTGAGATGGAGAACATGGTGCTCTGCAGACCTGCCGGGACACCAAGGTATAAAATATTCCGCAGACTGTCCCCGTCTATCTTAAGCTTTGAGATATCGAGCCTGAATTCCTCCTCTTCAAGTACCAGGAGTCTCAGTACGAGAACAGCGCTGATATACTCCGAAATAACGGTTGCTATGGCCACGCCATCCACAGTCATCCTGAACACCACCACCAGGATCACATTCAGTATAACATTCAGAATCCCGGAGAGCGTCAGATAATACATGGGGCGCTTCGTATCACCCTTTGCTCTAAGTACTGCCGCTCCGAAGTTATATACTATCAGCGCAGGCATACTGAGGAAATATATCCTTAAATAAAGAACGGCAAGCTCCAGAACATTGTCCGGAGTATTTATGGCCACAAGCGCCGTTCTCGTCAAAATCAGTCCGAATACAGTCAGAAACGATCCGCACATGAGGCCAAACAGCAGTGAAGTGTGTATGGCCTTTGAGATCCCGTTCTTGCTGCCCTCTCCGATCTTATGCGCGATCAATACATTTACTCCGACAGACATGCCCGTGAACAGATTGGTAAACAGATGCACCAGATGATTGGTAGATGAAACTGCAGCAAGGCACAGATCACCCGCAAATCTTCCCACTATAACAACATCGGCCGCATTGAACAAAAGCTGAAGTATATTGGTCGCGGCAAGCGGCAGCACGAACATAAGCAGTCCGCTCATAAGTGGGCCGCCGACCATATCTATTGAATTTTTCCCCGATATATTGCTCATATGTTGTTTATTGTTTATTGGCCATTATCTATGGCATGCCGGATGAAGTCCGGCCCACCTTTATGATTCACACATCGTCCCTGCCCGTAATACGTACCCGCCTTATCTTTATGCGGTCATAAATAAAGCATAAAACTATGCCAAAGCAGGTCGCGCAGGGAGCAGCCAGACCTATGCCGGTAAGGCTTGCGCCCGGGCGGATACTCATGATGTAAGACATTGGCAGCCTTATAAGGAACGATTGCGCAAGGCTCTGTGCCATGACGAACATGGATTTCTGATGACCGTTGAAATAGCCCATATAGCTGAACAGCACAACTGTGACTATGCTCTCCGGCGCAAAGCCCTTCAGATATTCAAAGGCACGGCTGATAACTGCCGCATCTTCCGTAAAGAGCTCCGCCAGCACATCTCCCTTAAAGAAGACTCCGAGGAATATAACTATACCGATAACTCCGCCCACCAGAATACCGATCTTCATGGCATTCCGGGCGCGTTCCTCAAGACGGGCGCCGACATTCTGGGCGACTACGGACGACATCGACTGCATGATAGATGACGGGATCAGCATTACAAACGACTGGATCTTCTGCGCGACGCCGTAGCCTGAAGATGCATCAAGACCCAGGCGGTTAACAAAGGCGCAAAGCGCAAGGAAGGTGATATTGGTAAGCACCTCCTGAAGCGCCAGCGGAAGACCGATCATAACGAATCTCGGTATCTCCTCGTTAAATCCGATGTCCCTTTTTGTTATGGTAAACGGCAGTGTCTTCTTCCGTATGATCAGTATTGATATCACTACGCTCACGGCCTGGGCCACCACGGTTGCAATGGCAGCGCCGGCAGCATTCATATGAAGGCCCGCCACAAGCGCCAGGTCTCCAACTATGTTTACGGCGCAGGCTATTCCGACAAATATGAGCGGTGAAACGGAATCACCCATGCCGCGGAATACCGCGCTTATAAGATTATAAAAAACGATAAAGACAAAGCCTGCTCCGCAGATGCGAATGTAGACGACCGTATAGTCAAGTGCCTCCGCCGGGGCCTGCATGAGTACCGCGATCGGCCTCGCAAGCAGCATAAGAAGCACACCCATAACTATGGAAAGTACGGCAAAGAAGCAGATGCCGCCGCCAAGGAGCCTCCCTATGCGCTCAGGCTTTTTCTGCCCAAGATATGTGCCCATTACAACGGTCAGGGCAGTTGTGAGGGCCGCGACCGAAAATGTAAACATGTTCATAATGCTGCTGCCTGTTGATACGCCCGACATGCCCGCAGTGGTTCCGAATCTTCCAACTATAAGAAGGTCGACCGCTCCATACATCGCCTGCAGCACGAGCGCCGCCAGGATGGGCATCATGAAGTTCAGCATCTTTGCGCCAATATTTCCTGTTGTAAAATCCTGATTACTATTCATATATGATTTCTTTCTTTATTAATTGACCGTAATCAGATTATAAAAACATAAAATTATTAAGTCAACTCTGCCGGTCTGTTATTTAGGCGCTGTAGGGAGGATGAAAAAATAGAAAATGAAATGGGCGCCAGAGTTGCTTCAACAAAGTTATGTTTCATCAGTTCCGCCCCTGACCTGACGCAGCTGATAAATACTGATGGTACCGAATACTATTACGGCACCGGCAATTGATACCGGAGTCATGTATTCGCCGTAAAAGAGCGCTACAAGAACCGTACTTAAAACAGGCTCGAAGGTACAGATAAGACTGGTCTCGATTGGTTTGAGATATTGGGAACCTATGTCAAAAAGCACATATGCGAGACCCACCTGGACTATGCCGAGCAACGCGAGACCTCCTATGGCGGAGGCCGACCAGTCCGTCATGCCTGCGACGCTTCCTGCTCCAAGTAATATTGTAAATAGGAAGCCAAAGAAAAATGCTGACATCTGATCACAGCCCTTCAGCTTTTTCATAAGCATCATTATCGAATAGAAAAAGCCCGATGCAAGCGCCAGCATATTGCCGGCCATATTGCCGGCGGAAAGACTGTCCACAAAGAAAATGACAACTCCGACAAATACTGCAATCGATGCGGCGATATCAGCATTTGTCGGCCGAATCTTAAGCAGCAGCCAGCTGAAGAATACTACAAATATCGGTGCTGTATTTTCCAGCACCAGGGCATTTCCTATGGTAGTCATCTTAGCTGCCTGTATATAGAGTGCGAAGTCCATAGATACACTGAAAGCACCGATCAATGTCGGCACATTGATGACCGGTCTGTGCCGCATCACAGCCATGTATACTACGTACGTCATGACTGCAAAAAAGCTGCGGCCTGCTGTGATTGCAAGCCCGTTCCATGGGCTGAATTTTATCAGCAGCCCACCTATACTGAAGCACAGCACCGTCGCAAATATCAGCGCCATGCCTTTGATCCTGTCGTTCAACATATTTGCACCGTTCAGTTAAATTCACAAATCAGATCCTATCATTGAATTCGATCCGATTACTTAACTTATAAATGTCATATAAATGCCGGTTTCATCCGCTGCCGCTTCCGTTATATCCCTGAACAATTCCCTGTCTTCATGCAGATACATATTCTACCCCTGTTTCATAAATAGCTTTATAGATCTTTATCGGATAATACTCCAGAAAACTGTCCACCAGTTCTTTTGTTATATGGTGGTCGACCGCGAATTTAGTAAGAATCCTGCCGCAGGCTGCCATATCTACCTCCGCAGATTTATCAATATCCTTCAGGCAGTCTAACATCTGAAGGGCATATGCATTTTCCTCTGTTATCCTGACAACCGGCCTGCGGATTAGATACCTGCGGTTTCTAATGCGGACTTCTCTTACCTGTGCCGGAGCGTAATTACTCGTTATCTCCTCCCTGAATGGGACCTGCGCAGACATTCCGAGGCGGTTTGCGAGTGTATACCCTGAATAAAAGCCTACACGCCTTCCCCTTCTGGAAATATATTTATGAAATACCATCGTTTCCGCTGACAGAGCAGGAGCAATGCCCAGGATATTTGTTTTTGGTATATAATAGACTCCCGGCTCAAATCTGCAAAGCTTACCTTTATCCGTTAATGCCTTTAGATGATACCTGATATTTTCCTCTGTCATATCTTCTATTACGATATCCGTTAGAAAAATCGGTTCGCCGGCGTCATAATTTTTAATAATATATTCATATAACATAAGAGTTCGCTCCCAAAGAGTAATTATATATTTTACTAATTGTTAGTTTATTCTTTCATCTGTGTTTTGTCAACCGACCGTGGAAAACCCTGTGTGTTAACATTCTTTTGAAAGTAGCTCTCTACCTCAAATCAAAAACCGGCACACCATTTCTGATGTACCGGCCGGAATCTTTACTCTTTTTCTTTCCTCTTTAATGAAAGTCAATCAAATTTCATATTTTTGCTGACAGAAAAAATTTTTATATGAAATTTTCAATTTCCGACAAGCAGTCTCTCACCACTCATCGTAAGGATATTATCAAGATGCTTCGCCCAATCATTCATCGTCAAGGGCAAAACCTTTTTTCATATACTCCTTGATTATTTTTGATGCCCAGATCCTGAACTGAACACCTCGCCTGGATTTTACACGGTATCCGACTGAAATGATGACGTCAAGATTGTAGTAGTCCACTAATCGTTCTACTTCTCTCGTGCCTTCAATTTGAACTGTTGCAAAATTTGCAACAGTTGATTTTTTTTCCAGCTCGCCATCCCCAAATATATTTTTTATATGCCGGGAAATCGTAGATTTATCTCTCTGAAACAATTGGCTCATCTGATCAAGCGACAGCCATACTGTATCTTCCTCAAAGATCACATCCACCTTTGATGACCCGTCATCTGTTGTATATATGATTACATTTGATCCATTCACTTAGATAAAATCATTCTGAACAAATCTATTTTCAAACACAGGTTTTTGACTTAAAATAAGCTTGATGCAGATTTTTTGCGTCATTCATAAACAGTCTGCCGGT
>JAUNNP010000037.1 GCA_030531385.1 Eubacteriales bacterium | reverse complement strand
CGGAAGGAGTATGTCAGGAATCAGCCATCACATAAAATTTGTGATTGAGCCGAATTTTTACCGAAAAATCCCAGTAATTTCCCAATGCAGTCTATATATTTTAAGCGATTGCAAAGCATATACAAAAGGAAAAACAAGGCCAGGCCGCAAATCGGGGTGATAAAATAGCTATATACCCCAAAAGCTCCCCATTTGGCTAATGGAAGAAGATAAAAATAATCGTCTGACAAATAAAGAACAATAAGTAATGATAACGATATAACAATTGCCGGAATTTTTGCATATGCTTTCAAACTCGTCAGTTCCGCCGCTTTGTATTCAGACAGGCATTTCCCAATCGTCAGCACTCCGGCAAATCCAAAATTATTCGGCAAAATAAATATCTTCGTGGTCATAGGGAAATCCTGTCCATTTAGACCCTGAAGATCCAGCATATACAATATTGCGCCAAGCGCCAGAAGCAGCAGTGCACTGAGGATCTGCATATATCGAGGCTTCCCTTTCAGAAGACGCTGGACAGGGATAAATATAATATATGCCACTGCCAGCTGAAAGATGTACCAGCACGGCCACGCACTATAGAACATCTCGTGAATCGGGGGCACATCCGAAAAAAAGTGCGTGCCCTGAACCTGACCCAGTATGGAAATAAGACCGTCTGCATACCAGCCCAGGGAACGCCCCTCCACAAGTACATATACAATAAAAAAACCGACAAGTATGGGAATACAATATATATAATACGGGAGGAGCAGCGATTTTATCCTTTGAATTATTTCCCTTACAGCAGGCTCCTCTTTAGGTCTGTAGACAAAACCGGAAATCATAATAAATGCCAACATGGCAGACGCCATCATCGCTATAATCATTTTGTCAAGGATTCCCCACAGGCCAAGTGTGCCGACTAAAATTGCACAATGATAAACCACGACATAGATAATCAATATCCCCTTTATCATATCAAATTCTTCTATTCTTTTCATAAAGCCTGCTCTCTGAGAAGATGTTCTTCAAATGTTTTGTAACAACTTTCAAATATCATTTGTTTATCACTTCCCAATAACCGGTTTTCTTTGATCCGATTCTGACGATCTTCCCAAAAGCTTCAAGCTTATCTAATGCTCGCTGAACGGTACGGACGGTTTTCCCAATACTGCCACTTATTTCTTCTCTCGTGGATTCCGGCCTTTCTTTTAATATTTCCAACACTTTAAAATCCGTGCTGATCATCCTCGATGACCCGGATTTTATAGTGACATCTTCAGTGACATTTATAGTGACATTTTCATTTTGCTTATTACGGGAAACAACAAATGAAATACCGCCATTTCCATTTAGATATTCAATCTTATTGCCGGATGCTTTGCATAAAGAATAGGCTTTTTTCAGACCGCTCCCAAACATTTCAACGTCTTTGCTTTTAAAGAGTGTGTTCAAAATGACTCTATTGCGAGGCATCGACTTGACACGTTCCGAAACAAACATTTCCGGTGTGAGATTCACAGGGAATTCTCCCGGATTGTATATTTCTACCTGCGTTGGCGTAATATCGATTTCATTCTCCGTGATACCTCTGTAATCTGCATGTGCAAAAGAATTTACGATAATCTCTCTGAGTGCTTGAACGGGGATTTCCGGCACCTCTATTCTTGAGATACCGCCATCATTCTCAACGCTCCAGTCCATATGCTCCTTGACATATTCAAATGCCTTTTCAATCAGATTGTAGATATTATCTTCCAGTCTTCTAATATCCGAAAAATTCAATCGCTCATCCGTAACATATACAGCCATCTTGAGTACAGCCGGTTTTTTTGATGAAAAAAGATAATATCCGGCATTTGTAAGCTTGTCGTTTTCCATCAGACCAAGTCCGATTAATAGCTCGCGGGGAGAATAATTCACCATCGGTTCGAGTCTGCCGCAGGAAACAGATTTCATATAGAACCTGTTTAATGCATCTGTGTCAATTGCCTCAACCCCAAATGAAGTCAGGTTATTCTCCCAATAAGAAGAGTAATCAGTTGATGCCATCATGTGTTTCAGTTCGTCCGGAGTCATTTCCTCAGTCCGATCAAAAACTCTTTTATAATATCTTCCGTAAGAGGAGTAAGGTTTTTCTGTTCCGGAAAATTCAACCTTGATAACTTTCTTTCCATCCAGAACCTCTTCCCTGACAATCGGATATATCATAGGCTTAATCGCTTCCTTGATCTTCTTTGCCACATCGTCGAGACTGGACGCACTGATTTGCTGCCCGGTTACATCGCCATTTGGTGAAACACCAAAATATAATATTCCATGCCCATGTTTATTCAACATACTCGCAATATTATCAACGGCTTTATCAATTTCTCCGGTTGTCTTTTTGAATTCCAGAGTCTCATTTTCGATTCCGAGATTCATGGCAATCCTCCCCATTAAAGTTCATTGCCATTATACCAAATGTCACTTTGTTTGTCACTTTAAATTATGAGAAACTGTGGTGCAGTTTACAAAAGCACTGCTGTGTTTGTAAGCAGCTCCAATATCCGTTCTTTTAGGTTTGACAGATTCACTTCACGGCAAAACTAAATTTCCCCGTGCATAGGGCATCAAGCTCGGGATCCTTTGCCCTTAAGCTTGCAAGTATCAGATACAGGATATGTCCTACCCTTCTTGCCCCGGAAGTATCGACCCTTATGCTGCCATCCTCATCATCTGCCCTCACGATTTTCCCTACGCCCGATATCTCTGCGAGCCTTTCCGCTATACTGTAAAAATCCTTATCCGGTCTGTCCTTATAGAACTCAAAAACCTGTACGCCGTCTGCAATTACCTGCTCATCACCATTGTAGACGCTGACATGCTCGAGTATCTCACATTCCGGGTCTATGCAGCGGGCACGATATACCATATCCCTTCCGGCATCAAAAATAACACTCTTTTTCATCTGAACCACCTTTCAACTGCATTATAAAAAGAGCCACATACCAAAAATGGTACATGACCCTTCACAAAGCACTAAACCTCGATATGGTAAATAAACGCATCCGCCGTCTCACCGGTCATCGCCTTAAATGCCTTTATGTATGCATCAAGCTGTCCCTTATACTTTTCATCAAGCTCGTCAGCCTCCAGATTCGTCTTATAATCTATGATGTGCCAGCTGCCATCCCTTTTATACATGGCATCGATGACACCGTTCCAGATAAGCTCTCTGTCCGGCTCCTTATAGCAAAACGGCAGCTCACAGTGGACCTCATCGGCAGAAAGGAGCTCACCCAGTATATCCTGCGGGCAGCCGTTCCCCTGCTTAAAGCCTCCGCCCCTTATTTTGTCCCCGACATTTTTAAGGATATCGCTGTAATACGCATCCAAGGCATCATACTCTGAGCATATCTCCGCTATGGTCTTGCCAAGGTCAATGCTGTTGCCGGAGGTTACGAGGACTTCCATCAGCCTGTGCACTATGGTTCCGATAAGTGCCGGATTGCGTTTAATATTGGACTTTCTTACCTCATCTTCCTTTGCATCCTCAAAATCATCCTCGGATGCAAGCACGCTCTTAAGCTTTATCTGGCTCGGAAGCTTTATCTCATAGCTCTTTTCCCCGGGCAAGGAGCTCTCGAAGACGCACTCTCCCGCCTTTTCATACAGCTCTTCCGCAGCCGCCGTCTCCCTCGGTGCGGGAGCATTGGCATTCTCCTTTATCTCCGCAAAAAAGTCCCTGCTGCAGTGATCGAGGAGTTCAAGCCACGCATTGGCAGCTGTGGGATTGCCATCCTTATTTACCTGTCTGGCTATGATGAGTGCACGCCTTGCCCTGGTCGCCGCAACATAAAGGAGTCTTATGTTTTCCTCATATTGGCTTATTTCCTCAGCTTCCTCCTTTTCCGGAAAATCAGTGCAGCTCATGAGCGGTGTATAGTTGCTCTCCCCGCTCACAGACTTTGTCACGCTGAATATCCAGCCCTCCGGCGTTCCTCCGGTCTGCTCGACTCTCTGCCCGGGTTTTCTCTTTTTGCGGTTCGGGGAGGCAAGTATCACTATCTCGGCCTCCAGGCCCTTGACCTTGTGGAGGTTTGCGATATGTACCCTGTCAGTGCCCTGCTTCAGGCTTAAGTACCTTTCTATGCCCTCCTTGTTCTCAAGAAGGCTCATAAGGTATGCGGCAGCCTCCTCGATGGAGGATATCCCGCCTGATGCTTCCCCGGACCTTAACAGCTCCAGGGCATAATAAACATACTCTATGTTCAGCGCGCCTTTATACTTAAATATCTCAAATTCGTCCAGTATTGCCTCGTACAATGCTGCCGGCGTCATATTTATCGACCTTAAATTGAGGTCCCTGATACGCATGAGTGCCGCGCTTACCTTCGAGGTCCTTTCTTCCATCACAGAATCTGCGAAAACACTTAGCGAACCGCCATTATTCCTGTATTCCAGGATCTCCGACCGGCTTATCCCAAACAGGCCGCAGATGAGTGCCTTATATACCTTTCCGAGGTCATTGGGCGATGCCGCCGCATCATACACTGCAGTAAGCGCTGCAAATGCAGGGCTCTCCGCAAATACGGTGGAGCCCTCTACCATGAACGGAATGTTGTTACGTATAAAAAGGTCCGTGATCCTCGGGATGCCCGTCTTGGTCGGGGTTATTATCATAAAGTCGCTGTAGCGGATCTGCCTCTCACAAAGCTCACCATTTATGATTTCACTTATGGTATAGTCCGGATTGCCTGCGAGGCGCTTTACCGCATCAAGTACCCTGTATTGATCCTTCTCCTCAGGGGCAGCTGCAGTCAGCGGGACATTGTAGGCATAAATACCGGAGAAATTCCCGGCCGCAGCCTTGTCCTCCTCTATGGGTATCTCGGGAAAACGGCTCTGCGTACCGGTATCCTCCGGAAGGAGAGTCTTAAATACCTCATTGAACCAGCCGCACATTTCGTTGGTAGAACGGAAGTTGCTGCTTAAGAGGAGCGCCTCTCCGACCTCACCCTTAAAGAGCGCCTTCACCCTCTGGAAGGCTCCGACATCCGCGTCACGGAAGCGGTAGATGGACTGCTTCGGGTCACCCACAATAAAGAGCGAACCCGGGTATGGCACGCACCTTCTCCAGTCAGGATCAGGCTCCTTCGCCGCAAGATAGAAGAATATCTCAGCCTGCATAGGATTGGTATCCTGGAACTCATCTATCAGGAAATAGCTGTGCCTGTCATAGATATGCCGTATCAGCAGGCCGCCTGCTTCCGCATCCTTTTTGAGCATGTCGCGAAGATATAAGAGGTAATCAAAGAAGGTCAGGCTTCCGCTGTTTTTAAACTCAGCCTCAACTATCGGAATGCATGACTCTATGAGGTCCATGCTGACAGCTGACTTCATATTGTCTATCTTCTTAGCAGTAATATCCGTAAACCTTACCGGCACATCCTTGCCCTTGTTGTCCTTCTTGTAATCAGCAGCCTTGAGCACATGATATGCCGGCTTATTACGGTGGGGCTCTGTCTCAAAGGCCTCGGCATAAGCGCCCAGCAGACTCATATCCCACTCTAAGGCAAGCCTCAGCCCTCCAAGCGATTTAAGCGCAAGGCTTACGCTTATGGCATTGGTCTCCCAGTCACTCTGAAGCGTATGAAGGTCAGACTGCACAGTCTCCCAGGCCTTACGGCTCGCGTCATTTGCCTTGCCCGATACTGCCTCCTCATGTCTGCTAAGTACCCCGACTATCCCCGATACCAGTCTTTTCTCCTCTGCGAATATCTCATCGAGCGGTCTCTCATCAGGCTCGGTGTAATTAAAGTGGACATTGCGCCTTCCCATGACC
Source organism: Eubacteriales bacterium (assembly GCA_030531385.1). Lineage (GTDB taxonomy): Bacteria > Bacillota > Clostridia > Lachnospirales > Lachnospiraceae > Avilachnospira. The sequence goes on along the minus strand of JAUNNP010000037.1, from coordinate 13,161 downwards.
ATGGACATGAGTATGGCAAAAACCGCTCCCGGATCACTGTAAAAGCCCGCAAAACGCATGCACTTATTTTTAAGTGCTTCTCCATGCATGCCCCCAAGGATATCCTTATATTTCCTCCGGTACAGGGCATCCATCTCGGCATCTTCCATTATCCTCGCATTTGACGGTATGCCCGCCTCGCTCGGATGCTCTCCGAGGATCATGCTGCAGAAGGAGTCGATGGTCCCCATAAAGCAAAGATCGATATATTTAAGTGCCGCTTCGCAGAGCTTATCGCCCTTTTCCGCGTGCTTTTGAAGCGCGTTTTTAAACCTTGCATAAAACTCGTTCGCGGCAGCCTTGGTAAAGGTGATGGCGCATATCCTGCTGATATCGCGTCCAGCCCGCACCATATTCACCATGCGCTCCACAAGGACCGAGGTCTTGCCCGAGCCCGCTCCCGCCTCAACGAAAAGGCTGGTATCGAGCTCATGCTTTATCTTTTCCCTGGCAGCCCGGTCTGACTGCCTGATATCATCCGGCTTTTCCACAGCTAAGCTCATGACTTCCCCTTTCCGCAAAAGCTTCCAAACTTACAGTGCTTACAGCTCTCTTCCTCCTCCGAACACGGAAAATCGCCCGAAAGCAGCGCATCCCTGAACACGGTCAGCATTGCACTTAAGTCCGCCTTCATCGCATCATCGTACCTGCACGGGATGATCCTCGGGTTCCTCACATAGCGGTACTCGCAGCCTGCGACCGGTGTGCCGGTCTGTTCGGTCATATACGCGTAGATCACCACCTGCAGGCAGCTTGCTATGTCATCTTCCTTATGTTTTATCCTCCGTCCGGTCTTAAAGTCCGCAATGATGTTCGATCCGTCCGCGCGTTTTTCCACGCGGTCCGGGATGCCTTTAAGCCTTACTCCCGTCTCATGGACCACATGCATCATTTCCTCGGCAGAGAGCACCTCGTTGTCAGGGTCCTGTCTGTAGGCATTGTCAAGTATCTTAAGGAAGGCCTGTTCATCCGCCGCGGCCGCGCTGTCTATGACAGGCCTCTTCGCAAGCAGAAACTCCCCGAACCTCTTTTTTCCTTCCTCTGCAAATGCTGCCGCCGTCAGTCCCTGCCCGTGCATCCCGGCCTTATACTCCATCATGCTGTGCACAAGCGTGCCCATCTCGGCAGCACTTATTATCTCAAATGGCTTCTCCTCCTCAGGCTCCTCGATGCCCAGCACGCGGCTCAGCATAAATGCCCTTGGGCAGCTGAAGAACACCTCTATCGACGATGGGGAGTACTCCCGTTCGAGGCTGCAGGCAGAGCTTACTTCCTCTGCCGAAGGCTCACTGAAGACGATCTCCTTTCCCTCGTTATAGGCCCTGCCAATGCCGGCCGCGGCATCGCTTTCATATTCAAAATAGCCTGTCTTTCTGACGGCAGGCTCTGTTACGACTGATGACAGGTTCTTACCTTTAAGCTCTGCAAGGTCATAGCAGGAATAAGAGAGCCTTACACTGACGCCAAGCTTATCCATAAGGTTCCTTAAGTCAAAATAGCCCTGTCTCTTTTTTCTTATCCTTTCAGCTGATGTGGGGGCATCAGTGCCCTTTGCAAAGAGCTCGTAGTCACAGTCAAGAAGGAGATAATTCTCCCTCGGGGATCCCGGGAAACTGTCTGCCGAAAGGCCTGCTATGAACAGATTCTCCCTGACCGTTCCCATGGCTCCCGTGATTGAAGTTATATAAAGTGCTCCCTCACGGCTGTTTTCGGAGCAGACTGTTTTCTTTAGTATCTCTCCGGTTATCTCTTCAAGGCTTCCGCCCTCTGAATATGCAAAGTAAGCGTCGAGCGCTGCTGTTATGACATTGACAGCGGAGCGGTCCACCCTTCCCGGATGCCCATCACGGATGACCGAGTAGTCCTTAAGGAACCTGCTCACAGGCTTTGCAAGCTCTGCCGAAAGTACCTTTAGGCACTTAACTATCTCAGTCTTATGCCTGATAAGCGCGCCTGATTTTTCAAATGCCTCCACTGCCCTTTCGTTACTGTCCCTGTCGGTGCCAAGACGCAGCCTTCCCGCAGCATCAAGGATCTCTGCCAGTTCGCCGCGTGACATGTCGGCCTTTCCAAAAAGCTCCGTGAGGGCCTTTCTGTTAAAGGCCTCACCCAGTATCATGCCCTTTATAGCCAGGGGTCCGTGATATCCGTCTGTCTCCCAGCCTGTGTATGCCTTAAGGAGCCTTGCCGGGTTGGAATTAAGTATAGGCACGCCGCAGCCAAGCGTAAGCTTAAAGCCATGCTGTATGGAGTAGTCATAGAAAAGCTGGGCATATTTGTTCGTTTCAGTCACCGCGACTGTACATTTATCAAGCGGTATGCCCTGCGTGAATATGGTGCCGAGGATATCCTCTACCTCGTTGGAGGCACCGTAAGCTTCTGTAAGGATGGCTGCCGGAGCTGCACCATCATCTGTTTGTGCAGTTACTTTATCTGATATTTCTGCATTGCTTTTGACAAACAGCTCAGTGATAGAAGCTTCTCTGAAGCTTCCGCAGGAAACTGTCTCAAGAAGAGCCTTCTCAAGTATGCTGAGCGGATACTCCTTTAACGAAATAAATTCAGCATCGACAGGCTGTGCTTCTGCTGCAGCCATTCTTATAAGAGAGATACTGTCTATGCTGCCGCTTTTATTAAGCTCTGCCATGAACCTGCCGTAGGCTTCGATGATCGCCTCATTTTTCTTTATGAACTTCCCACGCGAGAGCTTTTCGTGTACTGCCTTTGCCTCCTGCTCCGCGGCGCCGGCTGCTCCGGCCGTCTTTTTTCCTCCGGGATCGTCACAGGCGTCAGCATTTACCGCTATAAGGGAGCGCATGGACTTTAAGGCAGACGCGAGCTGCTCAGAGTCTGCATAAGAGGCGTTCTTAAAATAATCGATCACGCGGATAAAGGAATCTATGACGGAAGCCTCCTCGCTGTAAGGCAGGAAGCGTTCCGTCACATTTATCCCGCTGCGGATAAGAGCTGTCCTAGCCAGCTCGACCGCACCCATTATCCTGAGGCCTATAGTATTTACTCCAAACTTCGCCAGTGAACGCAGAAGCTCTGTCCCGTTAAGTCCCGGCGCAAGAATTATCCTCTCTGTCATGCTTTTATCCTCCGGAGTCATACTCGAAAAAGAGCCCCGATACGGGGCTCAAATTCATGCTGCACGATTGCTGTACCAGGTACCGCTTCGCTTACCGCTGTAAATATTCAGCTGCGAATCTGTCAGATTGTGGATGATTCTGCCGAGAGCCTTTCTCTCGATATGAACCTCATACGGATACTCTTCAAGCTCTTTCAGGATATCTTTATGAGACATATGGCGGCCATCATCTGAATGGTCTTTCAGAATCAGGTATACGAACAGCGGAGCAAGACTTTTTCTTGAGTTGGACTTCTTTGGTCTGTAAAGCTCATCGATTTCTTCGTCGGTCATGCCTTCAAACTCATCGAATTCTTCGTCATCATAGGAAAAGTCATCATACGAACGCAAACAATCATTCATGCAAATACCCCCTTCTGTAATCAATAAACTTACATGTTCTCCTTGGGGCATATAAATTGTAACACATCTGTGCTTAAAACTAAACTTTTATTACTGAACTTTTTCCGACAATCCGGGGTCTGAACAGTAACCTGACAGTTCTTCTATTACCTGCAATGCTGACTCATACAGTATCCCGGTCCCACCGGCAGCTTCCCACTCACGTATATTCTTCTTATAATCATCGATCAGGACACAAGCACGGTTTCTGGCAAATGCCTGCTTTTCTTCACGCTGAACGATATTTACTTTTACATCATCTGATATCAGCCTTGAGACCCATTCACGCTTGTCAGCTTCAGCATCTGTGATACCTCGGCGCGGCTTTGGTACAGCGCTCAGTATCTCACATCTGTCACCAAACCGTTCTCTCAGGGCATTGAACATTTCCAGTGCTCCCGGCATAGGATCAAGCCTGTTGTAGAAATGATCTGCAGCTTTAACGGCTTCCCACAGTTCATCATCCTGCCTGGGTGTAGATTTCATCTGGTCAAGCGGCTCCATGCCGCACAGCCTGCGGATACCACCATTAAAGTCAGCCAGCACACCATCCATATCGAAGTAAATCTTTTCAATCTGCATTCTATCACCTCGCACTGAACAACCAACTTAACTCTCATCCCCGGTACGATCTTATAATAACACAGGCCATGGGACAAAAGTGGTACATAATTATTCAAATCTTTATCTATACTGATGGTTCGGGCTTCTCTGACTGTCTGTTATACTTGTTCAGTATGTAATAATCGTAAATGGCTCCGCCTTCGATGTATGGTTCATCTTTATAAATAGCTACGATATTAATGGAAAGATATTCATTTCCGTCATCATCGTGGATCACACGGATCTCCGGAGTATACGCATTCTCCCTTGGCGTGTAGTAGCCGATCTCCACAAAGCGGTCCGCGAGCTGTTTATGGGTCAGGTCTCCCAAGTCTTTCGTGGTCACATAGATCGTGAGTGTCGTGATGCCCGAGGTGTGCCAGCATTCCACAAAATACGGTCTGTTCCCGTCTATCACGCCGGCATTCCATCCGATATCGTATTCATCATACTCGTTCATCCCGGAAGACACCTGCTCTTTCTTGTCACGCATTGGCAGCCAGCCTGTTTTTCCGGTACGGTAAGCCTTTATCACATCGAGACCTTTAAGTTCACTCATCTTCCAAGCCCTCCTCATCACCGGTCGCTTTATCTTTAGGCTTTATGATCTTCTTGTACGCCCTTCTCATATCACGTTTATTTCTTTGTAAAGCAGCAATGTCATCATCAAACTTTTCTGCGACTGACTCCGGCGATACCACGGCAGCAAAAGGAATATTATCCAATGCGAAGTCAGCTGCCCCCTGGGCGGTCGTACGGACGGAAACCTCGATCATATGGTCCCACATGTTCTCCTCTTTCCAAAATTCACTCCTGGAAAAGACCTCTTCAAACTCCTCAGGAGGGAGCTTCCTGACACGGATGTCCTTTCTTGATAAGGTCCAGCGGCAGCGCCGTCAGCCTCGGCTGATATTCGGGATCTGCGGAATCTGCGGGGATCCCCGTATCCGTAATCGGATCATGGATGTAGAGCAGGAAATACCTCTGCCTGTTGAGCAGGAGCGTTATCGGAGTGCACCTAACCCTTTTTAAACTCCATCATCCCGAATCTTAACACCGGCTTACCTTTCCTCGTGCCTGATTTTTGTGCGATATTGGTGCAAAATAAATATCATCGAAATACGGCTTGAAACCAAACTTCCGCCGCCGGTGCCGGTTTCCCGGCACCAAGTTTTCTGATCTGCTTACGAATTTGTTATATATCCTTTGATTGGTCTCTTTCATTGACATTAAACACGGACACAACCAAAAAATAACGAAACGGACATTTACGTTTACGATAGACCCGGCCACCCCAGATCAAACAGCGCTCGAAGCAGTCATGGAAAATAAGAATCGCTTAACTATTCATGCTCATGTAAACAGCAGCACAGCCTCAGCCAAGGTCGATTTCTATCGTTGAGCTGTTGTTTACGACGTCAAGTGCGGTCTGGGCTCTTGAGAGCTCATCTGTCACTTTTTCAAGGTCAGCTGATACTTTTGCTATGTCGTAGTTGGCATAGCGGTATTCAACGATGGTCCTGGCACCATAACCGGAAGCGTTGGCACGTTCCTTTGGGAGGCAGGCAGCCATCTCGGTCAGCTTGCGCTTTCTTTCATTCAGCTGCGGGATGTATATGAGCATCTGGTCAATGGTCATGTCAAAACCGGGAACTGCTGTCGTCAGGTTAAAGGAATTGATTGCATGCTTTACGGTGCGTACCTGCCGTTCAAGCTCAGCAAGTCTGTTCTGCGTGCCTTCGTAGTCGTATGCAGGTCTGACGCTTTCGATGTCTTCTTCGATAGCTGCAATGAACTGAGAGCTCTTATTCTCTCTGTCCTTTAATGCTGACTGTTCTTCGTTTAATTTGCGCAGCAGCTTTGCTGCTTCAGCTGAAGTATACTTCATATCGGTCGCCTTTCTGCCTGGGCTTATTCATTCAGGCCATCAAACTTACTTACTGTTTCTGCCGTTACTATACCACCTGCCATGTACCGGAAATGTCCCATTGTCCCGGACACTGGGGTGGAATTTAATTTTACAATTTATATTATTTGAGTACATGGTTACAGACAATAAACACAGCCTTGCCGAAATCGCGAAAATTCTGTTATTATGGTTTCCATCGGGCAGATTACATCTGTACCGTCACATATATTTTAGGGAGGACAATAAAAATGCCATTTATCGATTCAAAGATCAGCGTACATGTATCGGATGAAAAGAAAGAGGACATAAAGAAAAAGCTCGGACAGGCCATCAGCCTGATGAATAAGGGCGAGACCTATCTCATGGTAGGGATCGTTGATGATTATGACCTGTGGCTCGGCGGAAAGAAGCTCGAGAAAGGTGCCTATGTATCCGTAAGCGTGCTCGGCTCACTCAACTCAGCATCATGCAATAAGATGACTGCCGCAATTTGCGATATCTTAAGCACTGAACTCGATATGCCGGGAAATAATGTTTACGTCACCTATCACGGAGTAAATGACTGGGGATGGAACGGCAGCAATTTTTAAAGTTGTTCATGTGATTATGATTTGACAAAACACAGGCAAAGACCCGGACGATAAGTTCAATTACCTGTCCGACGTTTTCGGCACACTCATCGTCCGAGATATCCGCCGCTATGACATTCACGGCAAGAAATACCTGACCACGAATGATAAATATTATCTAAGCGATCACAGCTTTCGATCTGCAAAATTGGGCACCAAAAATATGGATTACGGACGGTCATGCCGTAAAAGCCTTCTGCCATGGCTCCTACGATAGCAGCAAGCGTATCTGTATTGCCTCCGAGAGACCTTCAAAAGACAGACAAAAATATCATAAAAGGCCGCCTGCTTTTAACAGACGGCCAACTTAATATTTTTGCTCCAAAAGATACAGAATCACGGTTTGCACTGACCAGCTTCTGAACCATATCACTGTCAATATTTAATTTCGGCGGCAGAGGTGCAGGATTAAAAGATTTATAATTTGGGAGCGTAAAACTCTATTTGATGGTAAATTCGCACTTTATAAATTGTTAAAATATCTGTCTATTCCAAGCACAAGTCCCTCTGCAAGCTTATACAGCTTTTCCTCGCTGTGGTCGGAACTCTGGTTGCCAAGCTCGATATCTATGGACGGAACTGTGCTGTACGAGGTCTGCGTAAGGTCCATGTCCATGCTTCCTGAGCTGAATATCTTGTTGCCTGCATCGGAGAGTCCGCTTATGCAGCACTCGCCGAGGCGCTCGCTCTTCTGCCATACAGATGCGACTGAAGGTAAGTACTTGATGCCTTCAGGCACTGACATGTAAAAGCAGCCCTTGTCATAGCCGAGTCCATCTCCGTCCCAGTGGATGGCGATATGGCAGTCTGCTACATTGTTGCAGATGACTGTCCTTGCCACATTGTCAAGCTGTACATCATCACCATCTCTTATCATCAGGACATCATAGCCCTTCTGAAGGAGCAGGTCCCTTACGATCTGTGCCTCACGGAGTGTGACCTTCCTCTCAGGTGTTCCGTCAGAGAAATTCATGCCGCTTGATACTGCAACTGCCTTTGTTGCTCCTGCAGATGTAGTTCCGCCTGTTACCTTCGGCGTCTGGTCAGGATGACACCAGGTCTTTACACTGTCTCCTCCTGAAGTACCGTGTCCCGCATTGATGCCAACCACGATGCCCTTGCGGTCTGTCGGTGCAAGATACATGACAGCATTGCCCGAATTGATCACTGAGTACTCTGCATACTTCCATGACGTATCTAGCCCTACGGCTGCTCCGCTTGTGTATCCGTTCCCGGTCTGCAGGTTCTGTCTCCAGTCCCTGTCATCTGTAATATACTGCCTCGCTACATATCCCAACTGATTTTCGTATACCACCTGAGCCCACTCATCGCTTACAGTCTTTACGATGGAGACATTGCTGTCAGGAGCGATCTGTCCGAGGACCTCTGAGTCTGTACTCGGGTCTTTTCTTACGTTTATCGTATCCTTGGCAAACATGATGCCGACTACCATGCTCGAGTAGTCAGGTTTGGTCTCAGCAGGGGCAGTGGTCTCTTTTATTGTTTCGGCTGCCGATTCTGTCGTTGTTTCTGCATTTGCAGAAACAGGAGCCCCCGGGCCTGCCTTATAAGTATGCCCGTCTGCTGATATCTCGAGACTGAACTGTGCACCTGAACCTTTAGTTTCGGCAGCTACTACTGCAGGTGTTTCAGTTATAGTTGAATTCTGAGTCTGTGCTGCCTCTGCCCTCTGGGAGCAGGCTGTCAGTGCCAGTACAGACATGGTCAATACAGAAATACAAATTTTTTTTGAAAAGATTTCTCTACTCATATTTATTTAGTAACCTCTTGCTTTACGTTTTTATCATTTTAACATAAGCAGCATTTAATTATTTCTTAATTCTATATCCTTGTATTATTTAAATTTTGCCTCATAAGACTCTATAAGCTTAACATTGGCCTTTTCTATTGCTGAAAGCATATTGTCGTTAAATGCTTCCGCCGAAACCGATCCGTGATACCACGATTTCGAATTAAAATAATTCTGAAGATCGGCACTGGTGAATATTCTGCCATGGCGGGCATATATCTCGTTGCGGGCAAACCTGAGTTCGGATTTATCCATGAGTTCTACGTCCATATTCTCGAGATAGATCTGTGAGCTCTGCCAAAGGACATATTCATCAGATTTGCTGCCATTAAGATACTCTCCGGACCTGTACACCACATATGCAGATCTTGGAGTACACTCAGACAGATTATCCGGTACATTTCCCTCAAATATATCTGCGCTTGCCAGAATACACTCGTCAGGATCGAGCCTATAACCATCCTGCAGTGTTGATGCAAGCCTGAATACTTCTGTCTTTGTACCCTGATAAATTTCAGCCTCATTTCCTGCGCTGTCATACATATGATCAGTGTAACCCATCTCCACGATAAGGTCATTTCCTTCCATATGACCGGTACCTTCTCCGGTCAGGTAATACCTGGCGCCTCCACTACCTTCATATGTAACTAAAACTGTATCATCTGAATTTTTCAGAATACCAAAGCCCCAGCGACCTCCTGAAGCTAGCCAGCCATTGACATAATCGTCTATGGTTACGGCATTGCTGTAAGGATCATACTGCCCTGTCTGGATATTATAGTTTGCCTGTCCATCAGGAATTCCTTCAGCATATGCATTAAGTATTCCTTCTGCAAATGCTGACGCTGCACCCGCATTATTTCCATTCTGAATTTCAGCAATTATGTTATCCTGTAACACATTCAGTTTATTATCCGTAATATATCTTATTGCCAGACCTGAGGTAGAAATATAAAGCTCCCGGTCTGACATATTAAGAACTAAAAGTACACCATCTGCTCTAAAATTAGCATTATCGTAAATATCATCGGCATAGGCCTGTGCAGTCTTTCCGCTGAAACCATTTGTTGTAACAATTACAGCATCTAATTTAGTTTTATCTGCCACATCATCAAGAGTTCTCTCAATTTCATCTTTCTGCGGGGCAGTAAAAAGACTACCGGTATCAAAAAGATTTACTCCGTTTTTATGCAGGCCCTCTATTTTAGTTATGCACTCATTGACATTGTTTGAAAGGTCAAGACTATCGGCAGACTGCCTCAATTCGGGCGTGATGCTCTTATCTGATATATGTTCAATATTTGCACCGAAACCATTCGCCGCATCTTTTGTTTCAGCCATCGACTCGATTTCTTTTAGCAGCGAATCTGAGATTACAGCTTCGGTTTCTCCTGCCGTTGTCTTATTCTCGGTTTTTGTATTTTCAACTGCCTGTGTGTTCTCAACGACTGTTGTTTTATTATTTTGCGAAGAGTCTGACTTGCTTCTTACAAAAATCACAGCTCCCACAACCACAATAATTACGGCCAGTGCAATGGCCAGCATTTTAAACCCATTACTATTATTGGGCTTTGAGGCATTTTGTTTTGATGATTCTATCGTTCTTGCAGATCTTGAAGCACGAGGGCTTTCAGTCTTTTCAATAGGAGTTGTGATTTTAGCTGGAATAGTTCTATTTCCAATTGTCGCTCCGCATTTATTGCAGAACCTGACGCCATCTTTTAACGGTGCACCGCATTTATTACAGTATTTCACAGTTATTCCTCCTCGACAATGCGCTTACCGCAATGCTCACAGAATACAGCGCCCTCCTCATTTTTTCCATGGCAATGCGGACATATGGGACTGTCATCTGTCGGCATATCATATCTGGCACCGCATTTCGGGCAGAACATATCCATGCCTGTCACACTTGCGCGTGTGCCGCACACCGGACAGGACCTGATAATTTCAGTCTGATTATTCACATTGCTGTTTTTACAGATGTGCTCAGACATCTGAATCACTACCAGACCGATATACGGAGCAAGATAAATAAGTGCCAGTCCGCAGGTAATCAAAACTAAAACTGTCCAGATAATGATCGATGGTATCAGCTTCTTGTACGTGTCAATATTGGATTTCCATAGTTTGATTCCCTTTAAAAGTGCCGTATGTCCGTCAAGGTCAGGATTCTGCAGCAGTATGAAGCGGCATAATGTAGGAAATGAAAAGACGAGAGGCAACCATATAATAATGTCGAAAACGATTCTGAATAAGAGAATATATAGAACGGCGGAAACCCTTGAAAATAAAGGATTTTCGCCGTTTTCTTATGCCTATTTGTCGCTTGTTTGTCGCTTAAACCTACAAGCTGATACTGAAAGATATTAAATGATATTCTGTTATGTGTTGCTTTTCCGGCGGTTGCAATCGGCGCAAAGCATTTGGCAATTCTCCGCAATCGTCTTTCCGCCCTTGCTCCACGGGGTTATATGGTCGGCTTGCATTTCTTCAATGTCAAAGTGCTTGCCGCATTTCGGGCAAATGCCTTTCTGCCGTTCGTATGCCGTCCGCGCCATTTTCGGCGAAAAAGCACGAATATTCAAATGCCGTTCCTGTCCGTCAAGCAGATATTCGTATATGCCTTTTTGGTTTGATACGTCCTCATCGTCCAACAATTCGACGATACGCTTTTCAAGGGCTTTCGGGTCATACTTGCCCGTGCCGTATTTGTTGTAATAGATTCCCCAGTCAAGCCCTTTCATTAGCTTGCCGCGATAGTTCGGGAACGTTGCCTGTACCCAGTTAATGACGGTCTGAAAATACAGCCACAATTCATTGCAGTTCGTGTCATGTTGGTGCTGTGACATATAATCTTCAATTTCGATACCGTCACGCGCTGAAATCCATTTCAAGACGGTTTCAAGGTAGTTCTGCCGGATAGCGGAACCGTTCAAATAGTCGCCTGCAATCTGATAGGCGGGGCATTGCGTTTTGCTGAAATACTTCTTTGCCTCTGTCAACCATTCGCCCGTATAGATCGCGTTTCTTAATTCCTGCGCGGTCAGTTGTTCGCCCGCGATATTGATTATTTTGAACCAGTCTAATTTTTCCTTGTCGGTTCCCTCGCAAATATAGATCATCAAAGGGTAGTCTAAAATCTGCTTTTGTTCGTTCGCGGTCAGGTTACCGAACTTGCGGGGCATTCCCTCAATCACAACGGAAAAATCATCTTTGACATATTGGCAAATGCTGATTGTCCGCTGCTGCCCGTCAAGCACTTCAAAATTGCCGTCGTCACTCTTTACCCAATACATGACGTTCAACGGAAAGTCCCGTATAACGGTGTGAACAACTTCATTGCGCTGCTTTTCCTTGTAAATGAATTCGCGCTGAAAAGCGGGGCGAATGTTCAGCTTTCCGCCGTAACCGACAACGCCGTTTTCCGCGCTGTCAACATATCCGTTCACAACGTCCCGGACGGGGATTTCATGTAATTCAATCTTCATGTTTTTATCCTGCCTTATTTCTGCTTTTGCGGGTGCTTATTCCGTATGTGAATTCTGAAATAAGTAGCCTTTCCGTTTATATTATTGCCATGCGAATGACGCGCTTGAATTTCGTCATTCTTGCCCCACGTATTTAATATACCATACCTGTTACTACCCTCGATTATTTCAAACTGATCGGGGTTATATTGGCTCATGAAAGTTATCGGCACGCCCATAACGCCCTCATAATCACACGGAATATCAACAACGCGATTAACATTGATAACATCATAGTTGTCGAATTTTGGGTATTTATCAGGCGAATAATATCTGAATAAAGGCATATTCTCGTGACGCTTCTCTATATCAACATTTGTAAACCAGCAAATGTTACCCATGCGCCGCCATTTCTGCCCGGTTTCATCAATCTTGAAATCAGTTTTCTTTTCCTCATAGCTGTCGGGAACCTTGAACCAGAAATGCCCGCTGTTATATCCTAACCAGACTTTATTGTTTGATAGTAGCGGAAAAAACTCTTTGTAAGCTACAGCATTTTGATTTCCAATGATTATAAAGTCTTTTTTATATTCCATTAGCTGCGCTATATATTCACGGAATAATGAAAAAGGCGGATTCGTAACAATAACGTCGGCTTGCTTCAAAAGTTCCACACATTCCGGGCTTCTGAAATCGCCGTCGCCGTCCAATAATGACATTGTGTTTTTCTTATTTTTGATTAAATACTCAACATCTGCAAGGTCAATTCGCCCGTCCCCGTTTTCGTCCTTTACTTCGGTAATCTCTACACGGTACGGCTTTTTATCGCCGCCCTGCATTGGTGCAGAATTAGCGACAGGCAAGAAACTGATTTGTCCGCTTTTCTCAACGTAATAGTCAAGTTCGTTCCCTGTAATGGGGGACGTTGCATAGCAGGTTGAAATCAATTTTTTCAATCCCAACGAATTGAAGTTCATCGCAAAGTATTTGAAGAAATTGCTTTCAAATGGGTCATCACAATTACAGAAAACGACTTTGCCCTTGAAATACTCTTTATAGTGTTTCAATTCGTTTTCGATCAATGAAAGCTGTGTATAGAATTCGTCTTGCTTTTGACGTACAGAGTCTTTTAAGTTACTGTTTCCCGCCATTATTCATTGCCGCCTTTC
>JAUNNP010000166.1 GCA_030531385.1 Eubacteriales bacterium | reverse complement strand
CTTCCTGCATATGCTGAGCGCTTTGGAAAGTACAGGATCCCTATCCAGTTCCGCTATGATTACACGGAGACCACGCCCGAGAACCTTTATGATGAGTCTGATGACAAGATCTTAAAGGATCTTAAGAAGTATTTTGACTATAAGGGTCTCGATGGATGCCGTATGAGATGCGGATACCATTTTGAATATCAGGGAAATCACCTCACATACCATAAGACCCTTCCTTATTCAACGATTATTGAAAAAGGTGATGATGGTATGACCTATGCCATTTTGTATGATATACTTATTAAGCAGACCGGACTTATCTGCTCCGACTGGACTGATGATTATCCTCCGCTTGATGTCGAAGCGTACAGAAATGTTGTTTTCGAGCCAAATGACAACGTAGTGCGCACGAAGAAAATATTGCTGAGAACGAAGGCCGGATAAATAAACAAATAAAAGGGCTGACGAATTACTGATATCAGTAGTGCGTCAGCCCTTTAAATTTAGTACGATTTAATAAGGCATAAACCGGAATTGCCGGGTCGTTTGCGCGTCTTTTTATATATCAGCCCGACCAGGAGCGCTCGTCATTATGAGTTATAACTTTCCTTTTGTTTATTCCGTCATGCGCTTCCTTTTCGAGAAGCTCCTCCGATGTCTTCTCTGCTTCGGTATCGATGGAGGAGATGTAGAGGTACTTTCTTATAACAAAGAGAAGGGCGATGGCGGCAATGGCAAGGAACATCTCCCATGTTGCCATATCTTCTATTATCAGCTCTCTGGTTATAGCAAGGGAGAGCACATCCACGATCGTATCGAGCGACTGGTGCAGGAGCACATGTATAAGCTCAATGGCGATTATTACATTGATGACATATTCAAGGAAATGAATCAGGCTCTTGGAGTCGTAGTCAAGAACCGTAGTAAGATGCTGAGGGAGGCTGATAAGTGTCAGTACGATAGCGATAATGATGCAGACCGATATCAGACAATGGAAAAATTCCATAAGCTCATATACATATTTCTTGAAACCGGCATAAAGTGAATGCTTTTTATTTTGTTTATCCATATGCTCTCCTTGATAAAAGACGAAAAGCTGTGCTACACTGAAATACTTGTAAAGATAAATTGATATCGGAGCTGTGACCTGTGCTCCGAACGAATTAATTTATTTTATCATGATATAATACAAATGGTCAAAGCCTTTCGGAAGACTTTGCGGCAGACGATTCAAAACCCGGCGCAAGACCGGGGCGGAAAAATCAAAACCCGGCGGTGACCGGAGGAGGAAAATAACTTGAAGTGGAAAAAATTCACCATAAATACGACAACGGAAGCTGAGGATCTTGTTTCCATGATGCTTAATGAGCTTGGTGTAGGAGGCGTTCAGATCGAGGACAATATTCCTCTTTCCGAAGCAGATACCAAGGGTATGTTTATAGATATCCTTCCTGAGCTCGCACCGGATGACGGGACCTCGAGGCTCAGCTTCTTCCTTCACCTGTACGATGAAGATGAAAATGTAAATGTAAATGAAGCCGATGCCGGAACCGGAGCTGAAACCGAAGCTTCGACTGAAAATGAAGACACTGCAGACTCTGATGCCGCAGCGGACAACTCCTATACAATAGATGATAAAAAGTGGACTGAAGAAGAAATAGCAGAGCTTCTTGAGGCGGTCAGGGAAGGCCTTAAAGAAATGAGCACCTATACAGATATCGGAGCCGGCACCATAGAAGAAGGAACAACTGAGGATACTGACTGGCGTGATAACTGGAAGCAGTACTTTAAGCCTATCGAGATAGGAAGCTTTATCATAAAGCCAAGCTGGGAGGACATTCCGGAGTCTGATCTTGATGCCGTGTCAGACGGAAGCATGAAGGTCATTGAAATAGACCCCGGCACAGCCTTTGGCACCGGTTCCCATGAGACCACGCAGCTTTGCATGATGGCCCTCGAACGCATAGTGAAGGAAGGCGACAGGATCCTTGATATCGGCACAGGAAGCGGCATTCTTGGCATAGCTGCGCTAAAGTGCGGCGCCGGGGACGTACTTGCGACGGAGCTTGATGAAATGTGCGCTCCATCCATCAGGGACAATGCTGAGTTTAACAGCATTTCGGATGAACAGTTTAGACTGATTATCGGAAATGTCCTTGGAGACGATGAAGTGATAGCTGAGGTAAAGGAAAATGCTCCCGGCGGTTATGATGTGGTTATCGCCAACATACTTGCGCCTGTTATAGTGATGCTTGCGGGAAGCGGGGCAGTCGATGAGTTTATAAAGAAAGACGGAATATTTATCACCTCCGGAATCATAGACACAAAGCTTCAGGACGTGATCTCAGCATTTGAAGCAAATCCGGCATGGCATATCGAGGAGATCAATGAACGCGGTGAGTGGAGAAGCGTAGCTGCAAGAAGGGTGTGATCCCGGAAAGCTGCACGGATATGCAGGCGTATAAGGTTACATAAGGTCATATAAGGGCAAGAGAAAATGAATGATATATTAAGTCTGATAGATGAAAAAAAGGAAATGCTTAAGTACCGTGACAGCGGAGCCAATAAAGGAACATACAGAAAGCTCCTTGTAATAGCGGGGAGCAGCGGCATGGCAGGCGCTGCATATTTATGCTCGCTTGCGGCATTTCGCACCGGCATTGGAATGGTAAAGATACTTGGACCTGAGTGCAACAGAAGTATACTCCAGACAAAACTGCCCGAGGCAATGTATTCTGTGTGCGAAAATGTAAACGGCATGCCGGATAAAGATGTGCTTACGGAAAGCATAGACTGGGCTGACTATATCCTTATAGGCCCCGGACTTTCCAAAAATAATTATGCCAAAGGCCTTATTCGTCATATGTATTCAGCTTCTGTAAAGGAACTTCTCTCAAAAAAAGAGCTAATTATAATAGACGCGGATGCCCTTAATATCATCGCCGAGGAGGAGCGCGACCCGGGTGCGCTTTCAAGGTATACAGTTATTACGCCGCATGTTGGGGAAATGAGCAGACTTACGGGCCTTAGCATTTCGGAAATCAAGAAAAATGTTGAAGCTACGGCGGCAGAGTACAGCAAAAAGCATGGAATAACGGTCGTCTTAAAGGACGCGGTCAGCATAGTCGCGGAAAGCTCAGGCGATATTTACGGGATAACAAGCGGCTGCAGCGCTATGGCAAAGGCAGGAAGCGGAGATGTGCTCTGCGGCTTCATAGCGGGGACTTCGGCAGTACTGAAAGGGGATCTGAGCGCTTCGATCCCGATTGCCGTCTTTCTTCATGGAAAAGCAGGAAGCATTGCCGCGGAAGAAAACGGATGTCACAGCATTCTGGCCTCAGATATTGCGGATGCAGCAGGCGAAGCCATTAACAGCATTTAAATTATTATTATATCCGCCGACTGCGGCGGCGGATAACTGCGTTCTGATATGCGTTCTGAGATTGCC
>JAUNNP010000165.1 GCA_030531385.1 Eubacteriales bacterium | reverse complement strand
TACGTTTAAGTTTAACCTTATTTTCCAGCATTCAGGTAGGCGATATGTGTGAAGTTATTACAAAAAAAATCAATAATAAAGAGGTTATATGTTCGTGAAGGCGGTCATTTGAGTAAGGAGGGATAGCGATGCGTGTATATTTGGACAATTGTTGTTATAACCGCCCGTTCGATGATCAGGGACAGGACAGAATACACATCGAGGCACAGGCAAAGCTTAATATCCAGCAGAAGATAAGATACGGAAGTATTGAACTTGTTACATCATATATCTTAGTAGCGGAGAATGCAGCAAATCGATTTGAATCAAAGCGAAATGATATTCAGAATTTTATTGACCAGTATACAGGAATATATGTAAGCGAAACTAATAGTGACAAGGTTAAAGCGATAGCAAATGATATAATGGACGCAGGAATTAAGCTTATGGATGCCTGCCATGTTGCCTGTGCAATCATAGCCGGATGCGATTATTTTATTTCAACGGACAAAAGATTGCTGAAATATCGTGACAGTAGAATTAAAATTGTAAATCCGGTGGTATATGTAGTTGAGGAGGACTAAAAGATGAGCAGTAATACAGTAGAAATAATAGATCGTGGATTAAGGTGCTTATCTGATAATCTTGGTGCTTCTGAGACAGAGCTCTTTATTGTTACGATATTAAAGGAGCGGTTTGATTATACTGAATGGAGAAAAAATTTTGTTGACAGAATCAATACTTTTGATGAATTGGATCAATTCGTGGATTCTTCAAGGGATGTAGTTCAGTTTAATGGTAAGAATGCAAAGATTATATAAGCAATAATAAACGTATGTGCAAAAGGCGGATAGATGCCCCTGCTGTTGTTTCTATGCTTGAATCAGCTCTGAAAATCCATCTTGATTTTCAGAACTAAAAATTACCAGCATTTTGAGATGCCGTCGGAATACATCAGGGAGAGGTATCCGATAGTAAGGAAGCGGAGAGACAATGAACGATGAAGAATCAGGTCAGCATTGGCAGCCGGATCCTGATTTTTGAGATAGGGTGATATGGGTATTGAAACACATCTGATAAAAGGAAAAACTGTATCCATTTTTTCGGCAGGACAGGGCGGAAGCTTATTTATCATGTGCTCCTTTGACAGCGGACATGAAGATGCCGGGAACGTGTTTAAGAGGGTCTGCGATCTGAAACCCGAAGCATCCTTCTGTATGTCAGCCTTTTCGGCGGATGACTGGAGACGCGATTTCTCCCCGTGGAGAGCAGAACCGGATTTTGCAGGCGGGGGAGAGGCTACGCTTGAGTGGCTGATCGACAGCATGGATGATATCCGTGCTGCCGCAGGAACTGATGGCAGGTGCTATATCTGCGGATACAGCCTTGCAGGATTATTTTCACTGTGGAGCTGCTTTGAAAGTATGAAATTTGACGGATGCGCATGTTGTTCCGGATCGCTGTGGTATCCGGGTCTTATTGATTATATCCAAAATCATTCCCTTCAAAAGGAAAGCCTGGTCTACATGAGTCTGGGCGGAAAAGAAGAGAAGGCTCGGGATTCGGTCATGGCAGCTGTCGGGATAAGGACGAAAGAAGCTTTCTCGCTGATAAGTAAGATGCCGGAGGTAAGGCAGAGTACTTTTGAGATGAATGCAGGCGGTCATTTCTCAAACACCGACAAGCGGATGGCAAAGGGGATTGACTGGTTGCTTACAAACACAGGGAAATTGTAAGGCTATGGAAGTTGTAAAAACAGTATCTGTGGAGACTATGCGCTATTCAGATGCATGGACTATAGAGCATCTAGGGATAAGCTCAAAGGAACTTATGCTCCGCGCGGGACAGGCTATATTTGATGCGGGCAAGTGGAAAGGCCAAGTGGCAATAGTCTGCGGCAAAGGGAATAATGGCGGTGACGGTTATGTGGTCGCAAAGCTCATGCG
This sequence comes from Eubacteriales bacterium, assembly GCA_030531385.1. GTDB lineage: Bacteria > Bacillota > Clostridia > Lachnospirales > Lachnospiraceae > Avilachnospira. Next base: position 1,516 of record JAUNNP010000165.1, on the reverse strand, counting down.
CGAAGCCGGAATCGAATGCTGCATTTACCTTCTCGGAGACAGCTTTTCGGAGGACGGAAGGTATTACTATGACGCGGCTTTAAGTAACGGTATAAGGAGTGAGCAGTTCACAGAAGCTACTGATCTGTCAGCATACGGTTCGATATTAGACTGCATCCTCGGCACGGGCTTTAAGGGAGAGGTATCCGGCATTACCCGGGCTGCAATTGAGGCCATCAACGCGGCCGGACGCAGCGGGGCCTATGTGGTGTCTGCCGACATAAACAGCGGCCTGAACGGAAACACCGGGACCGGCGCCTGCTATGTCGTATCAGACCTTACGGTATCCATAGGTAACTTCAAGCACGGACATTTTTGCGGTGACGCGGACCGGGCCATGAAGGAAAAGGTAAATGCCGACATAGGCATAGTCATACAGCAGTGCCCTGGGTGTTAGAATATATTGTGTTTTAAGCCATTTCTGCGAAAAAAATTGCCGGTCTTATGATGATATTACGGTATCATCATAAGACCGGCAACGAAAAAAATAAAATGATATTGTATGAGGCTTAAGCATCAACCCTCGATTGCGATGTAGTGCTTCTCCTCGACTTTAGGCTGAGGCTGCTTCTTGGGTACTGAGATCTTAAGAATACCATTTTCAAATTTTGCTTTGATATCCTCCTTGGTGATTTCCTCACCAACATAGAAGCTTCTGCTGCAGCTGCCCTGATACCTCTCACGGCGGATGAACTTTCCGTTCGGATCCTTATCCTCGGACTCCGACCCGGTGCTTGCGGTAATAGTCATATAGCCGTCCTTAAGTTCAGCCTGAACATTGTCCTTGTCGTATCCGGGAAGTTCGATGTCAAGGTCGAATCCGGCATCGCTTTCCTTAATATCTGTCTTCATGATGCTTGATTGCGGTGCTGAATACTTGAAGGCCTTGGGCATCGTGCGATTAAAATCATCAAAGAAGTTGTCAAATAAATTTTCCCCAAAAATACTAGGCATTAACATAATATATTCCTCCTTCTGCTGTAAGCAGTCAATGAATTTCTTTTGTTCTGACACAGGTATATCACTATTGTTAGCACTCGTCAATATAGAGTGCTAACAATTTATAAAATTTTTAGATTTTATTTGATTGAACCATAACAGTAACGCCATTCCGGAACATTCCAAAAGTATTCCGAAAAAAACAAAAAATTGAATTTCTCGTAATAGAGCGATATGATAGCTTCAAAAGGAGGATAATTATAATGATTAAGACAATAAGCACACCAAATGCACCGGCAGCAATCGGCCCATACAGTCAGGGCAAGATCTGCAATGGCTTCCTTTTTGCATCGGGACAGGTAGCACTTTCACCGGCTGACGGATCGGTTGTCGGCTCCACGATCGAAGAGCAGACAGAACAGGTCATGAAAAACGTGGGGGCGATACTTAAAGAAGCCGGAACCGATTACACCAAGGTTATAAAGACTACCTGCTTCTTAGCGGACATGGGAGATTTTGCTGCGTTCAATGAAATTTA
>JAUNNP010000036.1 GCA_030531385.1 Eubacteriales bacterium | reverse complement strand
ATAAATTCCATGTCGGCTTATTCTGGGGTGGAATTTAATTTTACAATTTATACAAGTATATTTCAAAAATTTAACTATCAAAAAGTTGTTGACAGAAATTTAATTATGGTTTATATTGATTGAGCGTCACAAAAGGCGGACAAATTCGAGGTGTGGCTCAGTTTGGTAGAGCGCTGCGTTCGGGACGCAGAGGCCGCAAGTTCGAATCTTGTCACCTCGATACGGCCTTGTAGTCAAGCGGTCAAGACGTCGCCCTCTCACGGCGAAGGCCCGGGTTCGATTCCCGGCAAGGTCACTTAAAAAACGATTCCGGTTCGGAATCGTTTTTTTGTTTTCTCCATAGAAATAGGGACTGTGGTTTTCACCACAGCCCCTTTATATCTTGTGTGCGAGCACCCAATCTTGATTTTGACTTTTGTCCACTATATCATTACATAACTGCGCCGCTTGCATCGAAGGTATATGTTGTTCCGTCGATAACCTGTGTGCCTGTAACCATAGCGCCCTGAGGACCGCCTGCGTTAGGATTGAGATAATATCTCTTACCGTCTACGATCTGCCAGCCTGTCATCATGATCCCGCTTGCAGGATCAAGATAATACCAGTTGCCGCCGTCAAGAAGCCATCCCTTGCGAGGAACACTGTTATCATAGTAGTACCAAGCTCCGCCTAAGCCCTGGCCCCAGCCATTAAGCTTTGTTGTTGAAGGACCTGTAGCAGAATTTGATGATCCGCTTCCGCCTATTTCAGTAACGCCCTCGAAAAGGTCGCCCCATGTCTCATATGATTCAGAATCTGCTACAGATGAAGTATCTACTGATCCGATAGTTGCCCAGTCACTCGGAGCTGTACGTGTGTTGCTTCCTGCAGAACCCTTGATCCTGATAGCTATACCGTTGATATGTGCATCCTGATAATCCTCGTTAGAGCCTGTGTAAGCCTTGTTGTAAGAAGAAATAGTGATATAGCTGTTTGTTGTTGTGCTGTGTACCTGTCTCTCCTCGCCGCTCTGTGAAACCCAGTCAATTATATACTCAACTGTTGTTCCGCTCGGTCTGTCAAAGGTAACCTTTGTTCCATCAAGGCTTTCTGTCTTCCACTCCGGTGTAGGCCAGCAGTAATACGGATAAGCCTTGCACTTTACTGTAAGAGTTGTGTTGTCTCCGCTTGCAACCTTCTTGCTTGTGATCTCGGTGATGCCTGTACCTGTAACAGTGATCTCACTTGCTGTCGGGAAATAATAACCCTCATTTGCAACGAAGGTAAGCTCATATGTTCTTGCTGTCTTATAAGCCTCAGAGGTAGAACTTCCCTCTGAATAAGATGAAAGAATATATTCTGCATTTGCATCATTTAAAACAAATACAGGGGAAAGGATCTCTCCCGATGAAACTGAAGCCTCTGTGTCAGCTCCGCTCGCGAACTTTACGCTTGTGATAGCCTCATCCGCAAAAGCATTGATAGAAAATGCTGCTGCCATAAGTGCAGATGCGCCAAGAACTTTAATAAATCTCTTTGTCATAATCTTTCCTTTCTCAAATTAATGTACTTAATTGCCTTATGAAAATTAATCACACTTGTTTTCTTTTGTTGTGAACATCTTATTTGAAAACTGTGTCCAAATTATGTTCCGATGCTTTCGAAATTCTGACGAAATTCTTTGCATCCCGGAACTCATTTGCGGATCTTCGGCCGATAATCTCCATCACCATCTGCCCGGATCTGATATTCTTATAATACAACATAATCGCCGAGAATAGTTCTTAAGAATACTTACAAAAATCCTACCATGAATTTAACCTCCCGGTCTCACTCACATCAGATCGAAAAGGCTAAGCTGATTGGTATCGGGTATGCTTCCGAGAAGACCTAATGACTTTAACAGCTCAGCATTCGTCTTGCTGACCTTGGTCCTCTGAATAAACTCCTCGAGGCTTAAATAAGGACCGTTTACCGCATCCGCCTCTATAGACTCCGCGGCGATGGTCCCAAGACCGGCTATAGAGTTAAGTGATGGCATGATCTTTCCGTCCTCAGTCAGTATAAACTCCTTCGCCTTTGCCTTAAAAATGTCTATCGGCCGGAACTCTATGCCTCTCGCAAACATTTCCTCTACGATACGCATATCCCGAAGAAGCAGCTTATCATTTGCGGTAACTCCACGCGTGTTGTCCATATAGTTCCTCAGGTCCGCAAGATTCTGCTTTAGCTTGGCAGGGCTCACACACATCTTTTCGTAATCAAAGCCGTCACCCTTTACCGTATAGTAAGCCGCATAGTAGGCAAGCGGATAATGCACCTTATAGTACGCGATACGCCAGGACATTACGACATAGGCTGCCGCATGGGCCTTCGGGAACATGTACTTGATGGTATCGCAGGACCAGATATACCACTCAGGCACACCATGGTCGCGCATTATCTGACAGTATTCCTCGTGCTTTCCGTCCTTGGGGAACTTTCCTTTTCTGGTAAGCTCCATGATCTTGAAGGCTGTTCCGGGCTCCACACCTTTACTGATAAGATAGATCATAATGTCATCACGGGTGCAGATCGCGGTCTGAATGGTGCAGGTGCCCTCCTGGATAAGCTTTTGTGCATTTCCGAGCCATACATCGGTGCCGTGGGCAAGCCCCGCTATGCGCACAAGGTCAGATACATACTTGGGTTTAGCCTCAAGAAGCATCTGCATGGCAAAATCGGTACCAAACTCCGGCACTCCCATAGTGCCGAGCGGAGTGCCGCCTATGTCATCCGGCGTGATTCCAAGCGCCTCAGTCCCCGCAAAAAGCGACATTATCTCCGGCGTGCCTATCGGTATGTCCATCGGATCAAGCCCCGTAAGGTCCTGCAGCATTCGCACCATTGAAGGGTCATCCTTTCCAAGGATGTCGAGCTTCAGCAGGTTATGGTCAATGCTGTGATAGTCAAGGTGTGTGGTGACAGGGTTGGTCATTACATTCGCCGGATGCTGAATAGGCGTAAAGGTATTTATCTCCTCACCATGCGGAAGCACTACAATTCCGCCCGGATGCTGTCCCGTCGTACGCCTTACCTCAGTACAGCCGAGAGCCAGTCTCTGTACCTCTGCCTTTCGCATATGTCTTGGCGCGCCGTCAGCTTCCGGATGCTTTTCATTATATCTTAATACATATCCAAATGCTGTCTTTTCCTGTACTGTACCCACGGTGCCGGCCTTGTAGGTCTGGCCCTTTCCAAAGAGCACCTCCGTATACTGATGCGCCTTTGGCTGATAGTCACCTGCAAAGTTTAAGTCTATATCAGGCTCCTTGTCTCCCTTAAAGCCGAGGAAGGTCTCAAACGGAATGTCAAAGCCATCCTTTATAAGCGGAGCTCCGCAGTTTGGACAGTTCATATCAGGCATGTCACAGCCCGAATATTCTTTATACTGCTGCACGGTCTCCGAATCAAAATCCACATAGTGGCACTTTGGGCAGCGGTAATGCGGAGGAAGCGGATTTACCTCAGAGATACCTCCGAAGGTAGCTGCAAGTGATGAGCCTACAGAACCTCGTGATCCGACAAGATAGCCGTGCTCAACGGAGTCCTGAACAAGTCGCTTTGCAATGATATACATGACAGAATATCCGTTGCTTATAATAGAATGAAGCTCCTTGTCGAGCCTGTTCTTTACGATGTCAGGCACGTTTTCCCCATACATCTCCTTTGCGGTTTTATAGCAGGCATCCTCAAGCTCTTTATCGGAATTTTCGATAACGGGCGGACACTTATCCGGTCTTACAGGTGCAATCCTCTCGCACATATCCGCGATCATGTCCGGATTCTCAATAACGATCCTCTCCGCGGTCTCAGCCCCTAAAAACGCGAAGTCCTCAAGCATTTCATCTGTAGTTCTTAAATAAAGCGGAGTGCTGTATTTTTCCTCATCAAATTTTCTGCCCTTAGAGTCAAGCTCAAAGAACTTGATAAGCTTTCTGTATACCGCTTCACCTTTTTCACAAAAATGAGTATTGCCGGTCGCAACAACTGGCTTTCCGAGCTTGTCGGCGATCCCGATAATGCGCCTTGCGGCCTCCCTGAGATCTTCCAGCGAATCCACCGGCACGTGATCGTCATTAATAAGATAGCGGAGATTTGACGGCGGCATAACTTCAAAATAATCATAGAACTCAGCCATCTCAAGGAGCTCCTTATCACCCACACCTCTGAAAACAGCATCATATATCTCGCCGTCCTCGCTTCCCGAGCCTATGAGAATGCCATCCCTGAGAGCATTCACCATCGACTTTGGCATTCTTGCCTCGCCGTAAAAATAGTCAATATGAGCAGCGGAAATAAGCCTGTACATATTGGTACGTCCAAGGTCATTTCTTGCAAGTATGGTAAATGAATCCGGGTGGAGTTTTTTGATGGTCTCCCCATCCATTTCGTCCTGCTCATAAAGAGCATCAAGATCATTGATGCCCATAGCCTTAAGCTTTTTAACAAAAGCCATAAAAATGCCGGCGGTCGCCTCAGCATCGTCTACGGCTCTATGGTGATTTAAAAGTGATATACCGAGTTCCTTTGCAACATTGTCCAGCTTATTTCTAAAGAGTGACTTAAGCAGCATATGCGAAAGTCCCACCGTATCCACAACAGTCGGGTCAAACTTAAGTCCAAGAAGTGATGCGTAATTCTTGATAAATCCCACATCAAACATGGCATTGTGACCGACTACCGGCACATCCCCGTCACCTATGAATTTAAGGAACTCAGGGATCCATTTTTCATAGTTTCCCCGGCCTCTTACATGGTCATCAGTAATAGATGTAAGCTCTGTGATTCTCTCCGGAATAGGCCTTTCGGGATCTATAAACTGTGAAAAACGCTCGACAACATTTCCCTTTCTTACCTTTACGGCACCTATTTCGATGATCCTGTCCTTCTTCATCGAAAAGCCTGTGGTCTCTATATCAAAAACCACAAATTCCCCATCCAGGCTCTGTCCTCTCGGATGCCTTACAGCATTTTTATCATCATCCACAAGGCTTCCGGAAACACCGTATATAAGCTTAAGCTTAGAGCCCTTAGGCAGTGAATGCGAAGCCGTCGGAAGTACCTGCACTGAATTATTGTCGGTTATGGCAAGAGCCTTCCAGCCCCATTTATCGGCAAGTTTTATGTAATCCTTGACATCTCCGATGCCGTCCATATCACTCATCTTAGTGTGCAGATTAAGCTCAGTACGCTTTTTTCCCTCGTGCTTATCCTCACGGCCTCCTGTCGGATCGGCCATCTTTTTTATATTTTTTACTCTGGTAATGGTGAGCTCGGGGTCCCACTGGCTCGGCGGTGTGACCTGGCCTGTCAGCATGACGAACTTGCCGTCCTTCAGTTTGTCCTCAAGTTCGTTTTTTGTATTTTCATCGCAGTTCGTTATCTTGCAGGTAATAGAGTCTGTATTGTCTGTAAGATTAAACTTTATGATATATTTTTCATTTCTGGTCTTTATTATTTCAGGTGAAAAGATCTTTCCGGAAATGATGACATCTCCCATTCCGTCCTCTAATCCGGAAATACTTAAGGGTTCACCCTTAAAGTCATATCCGTAAATAACATCGGGGTTCTGGGATTTTTTGTCCTGCTTGGGAGTCCATTTGTTTTCCGCAGCCTTAAAGCCCTCCTGTCCCGGCTTTTTTATAAATCTGCTGTTTCCGCTGCCGGATCCATTGCCGCCGCCGTTTCCTCCGCCTTTATTTAAAGGACCGCCGGAGCCTGCATTTCCCGCACCATAAGAAGGACCGGGAGCGCCTGCAGAAACTCCTGCAGACTTAGGCTCATAGGTGATCACGATATTGACGCGAATGTTCTTTCCGCCGAATATTTTTTCCTTTATGGCGGTTTCGGCAGCATAGACCGTGCTTCTCGGAATATCCTCCTTATTATGCATATAAACAGTGAGAGAACTCCTGTCAGAAGATACGCTGACCTTTGTTACGTCAGCATTCTTCATGAGTCCCCTGTCTGTCATATCCATATCAAGATTTGCAAATACGTCAGGAAATTTACTGCTCATTTGGTTTCCTTTAAATATTTATCGAGCTCCTCCCGGAATGCCCCAAGCAATTCAGCCTCCGGAAGTCTCTTTATTATCTCGCCTCTTTTAATGATAAGGCCCTCGCCCTTTCCGCCGCAAATGCCAAGCTCGGCCTCCTTAGCCTCGCCCGGTCCGTTTACGACACAGCCCATGCATGCGACCTTCATTTCAAGGCCCGCATACTCTGGCTCGGAAACAAGGGCATTGACCTGCTCTGCAAGTCCTACGAGATCGATGCTTGTCCTTCCGCAGGTCGGACAGCTCACCACCTCAATGCCGCCCTTTCTGAGTCCAAGGGTCTTAAGTATCTGATAAGCAGACCTTACCTCTTCTACAGGGTCTCCTGTGAGGCTGACTCTTATCGTATCGCCGATTCCCTCATGCAGTATGATACCCAGCCCCACAGAGGACTTGATATTGCCGGCCCATACAGTGCCTGCCTCGGTAATGCCGACGTGCAGCGGGTGTGTAGTCCTCTCCTTTATAAGCTCATGAGCCTTTACACACATGAGGACATTTGAAGATTTAATGCTGATGACTATGTTCTGATAGCCCATCTCCTCTATCATGCGCGCCTTATCAAGAGCTGAATCCACGAGACCCTCGGCAGTCACATGCCCGCCATACTTTTCGATAAGCTCCTTCTCAAGTGAACCTGAGTTCACGCCTACCCTTATGGGAATATTTTTTTCCATTGCGGCGCGGACTACCTTCTCAAGCTTTTCCCTTCCGCCGATGTTTCCGGGATTTATCCTTATCTTATCCGCGCCATGCTCTATCGAAGCTATGGCAAGCTTATAGTCAAAATGAATATCGGCAACAAGCGGTATGCTTATCTGCTCCTTTATAGCCGAAAGAGCCTCCGCGGCTGCCATATCCGGGACTGCAACTCTTATTATCTCACAGCCCGCTGCCTCCAATGCCTTTATCTGGGCAACGGTTGCCGCTGCATCCGAGGTGGCCGTGCTGCACATCGACTGCACGGCTACACGATTCCCGCCTCCTATTCTTACACCGCCTATATTAACTTCATGTGTCAGCATTCTCATAGCTGCCTTCTTTCTAAAAACAGGAATTCCGTCCCCGTAAAATCAAATTTCAATGCGAAAATATCAGCATTGTGATATCGTTTGCGAGTATCATGAACATAAGGAGAAGGAGCAGCAGCATTCCTGCCATGTGCACCTTCGATTCAAGCTCCTTCGGGACCGTGTGACCTGTAACAAGCTCTATGAGTATGAATATGAGCCGTCCTCCGTCAAGTGCCGGGAGCGGCATAAGATTCATGAATCCGATAGAGCCCGAGATAAGTATCATCAGATCAAACAGGGTGACCATAGCCGAGGTTACGCCATAGCCGGCAGCCTCTTCCACGCTTTCATCCATTACGGCCACCATGCGCACCGGTCCCATGACATCCTCGCGTCCGACTTTTCCGGAGAAGAGGAGTCTCAGGGACTCAATGCTTGAGCGGATACAGTATTTTACATTATAAATGCTGCAGAGTACCACCTTTGGTACACTGCCTGCAGGCTTATATGCCAGGCTGTAGGAAAAACCGAGTCTGTAACGCCCGTTTTCCTTATCAAATGTCGGCACAAGCTCTGCCTGCTTCTTTTTACCGCCATCTGAGGCATCCTTATAAAATATGGTAAAGCTCTGCGGCTCCTGCATTTCCTCCTGGTGAATGGTCGTAAACACGCTTACGTCCCTTGCGCACTCGACCCTGGTGCTAAGCCGTCCGATGCTTATTTTATATATCTCGTCGCCCGCTTCTATTCCTGCCTCGGATGCTGCCATATTTGGAGCAACGTCCACTATGACCGGTCTGTCAAAGCCATACATACCGGTAATCACAAGCGAAAGCAAAAAGGCCAGAATGAAGTTGAACAGTGGCCCCGCAAAGATAATTATGAATCTCTGCCATGCCCTCTTGTTCACGAACTGCTCTTCCCTTTTATATTTACGCCCATCTATAACAAAGCCATCTTCCTCCATCTCCTCCCCGAGCATCATGCACGAGCCTCCGAAAGGCAGCATTCGCAGGGAATATCTGGTATTGCCGCGCACAGTGGAAATGAGTCTCGGGCCCATACCGATGGAAAACTCGATAACTCCGACGCCGCACGCTCTGGCTGCGAGGAAATGACCGAATTCATGAATCGTGATGATCACGCCTAATGCAATTATAGAAACGATCAAGCTAAACATTAATTAAGATTATATCTGTCCTTTATAAATGTACGTGCTTCCTTTTCGGCCGCGAATATCCGGTCAAGATCAGGCTCCGGTATTACTGTATGGGCTCTCATGGCCGCCTCTATTCCGTCAGTTATATCAAGATACCCTATCTTTCCTGCCAAGAATGCTGACACACATTCTTCATTGGCCGCATTGTAAACTGTGGTGAGTGTTCCTTCTGTCCTGCAGGCCTCAATACCAAGCTTAAGTCCCTTAAAGGTCTCAAGATCCGGCTCCATAAAGCGAATCTCGGAAAGCTCCTTAAACCCTAAATTCTTCTTTCCGTCATAGTTCACCCTGTGCTCCTTATGCAGAGCATATGCTATGGGCACCTTCATGTCAGGCGATCCAAGCTGTGCCTTGATGGCTCCGTCTTCAAACTGCACCATACTGTGTACGATAGATCCGGGCTGAACAGCCACTATGATGTCATCCGCCTGCACATCAAAAAGATAGTGCGCCTCTATTACCTCAAGTCCCTTATTTACAAGCGTGGATGAATCTATTGTGATCTTCGCTCCCATGTTCCAGCTTGGATGCTTAAGCGCGTCGGCCGGTGTGATGCCTTTAAGCTCCTCACGTTTCTTTCCTCTGAAAGGTCCGCCTGATGCCGTAAGCCAGATCTTATCTATTTTGTTTCCGGCTTCACCTCTTAAGCACTGGTAGATCGCGCTGTGCTCAGAGTCCACCGGTGTAAAGCTTACGCCGTATTTTTTTGCAAGCGGCATTATGATGTGTCCCGCGCAGACGATAGGCTCCTTGTTTGCCTGGGCAATGTTTTTGCCGGCCTTTATTGCTTCTATCGTAGGCTTTATGCCTATCATTCCGACCACGCTTATAAGCACTGTATCGGTCTTTTCATATGTGGCACACTCAATGAGGCCTTCCATGCCGCTTACTATTTTTACTTTGGCTCCGGTGCCGCTTCCGAGGCGGTTTTTAAGCTCGGAGGCCTTTTTTTCATCATAAATACAGCAGATCTCGGGATCGAACTCTTTGATCTGCTCTTCTATAAGGTCTATGCTTCCAAAGGCCGCAAGACCGGTTATGTTTATATCATCAAAGCACCTCGCAAGCTCAAGAGTCTGTCTGCCTATCGATCCCGTGCTTCCAAGAACAGTTAAATTCATCAGAAAAACCTTTCCATAAATAAGATAGCGTAATAGATGGCCGGTGCCGCGAACAGCATGGAGTCAAATCTGTCCAGTATTCCGCCATGTCCCGGTATAAGATTTCCAAAATCCTTAATGTCATGATTTCTCTTTATTGCCGATGCCGCAAGGTCACCTATCATGGAAATAACAGCACCTGCACCGCAGGCTATGGCACATATGAGCACAGGGAACGGCGTATCCATTTTTCCTGCGAAGATAAATCCATACAATGCTCCAAGCGCGGCAGAGCCAACAAAACCGCCTATTGCTCCCTCTATAGTCTTTTTGGGGCTCAGCTTTACAGCCATCTTATGCTTTCCGATCAGCCTTCCCACGCAGTATGCGCAGGTATCACATCCCCAGGCGCTTAAAAGTATCAGCCAGACAAAATATATTCCGTCCGAATGCGCTCTGGTAAGATAAATAAAGCTCATCAGCACAGAAACATATATAAATCCAAAATAGGCACCGCTCACCTGCTCGGTCTTGTATTCCGGAAAGGTAGCAACATAAGCCGTCATCATGCTTAAGAGCGAGCCAACCATAATGGCTGTCATGTAGTCCTTTCCTTCAACCAGAAGAAGACCGTAATATACGACTGTCATCACATACCCGATCAGTGAAAGCGCCTTGTGGTCTATTCCTATTGCCTTATACAGCTCCTTCTGTCCCGTAAGCGCTATCAGGCAGACTACGATAAGCAGCGGAATGCCGCCTATATAAAACAGGGCTATTGCGGCCGCAAGAAGTATTATTCCACTTATCAGTCTCTTAAAAAACAAGTCAAACTCCTCCGAATCTGCGGCTTCTTCCGTTGTACTCTTCGATGCACTTTACAAGCTCATCCTTATTAAAATCAGGCCACAAGGTATCAGTAATTACTATCTCCGAATATGCCGCCTGCCATACAAGGAAGTTGCTTAAACGAAGTTCTCCCGAGGTCCTGATAACAAGATCCGGATCCGGAATGTCTGCAGTATCAAGGTAAGCAGCAAAGCCCTCCTCGGTAAGCTCACCCTCCGGCACCTTTGCGTCCGGACCTGCAAATGCTTCCTTCGGGACAGTACCCTCCTGAAGCGCCTTTGCATACCTTGCGGCAGCTCTTCTTATTTCATCCCGTCCGCCGTAGTTTGCGGCAATAACAAAAGTAAGACCGGTGTTTTCAGCAGTCTCAGCCTCAAGCATATTGATAGAATCAATTATGTCTGAAGGAAACTTTCTTCTGTCACCGATCAGCTTGATACGTACGTTGTTTTCCTTTGAGGCCTTAAGGAGCCTTAACGCATAAAATCTGAAGAGGTCCATGAGGGCTCCTACCTCTTCCTTGGAGCGCTTCCAGTTTTCCGTTGAAAACGCATATACAGTTAAGTATTTTATTCCAAGCTTTCCTGCCTCCGGAATAAGGGCTTCGATCGCCTTGCAGCCCTCCTTATGTCCGTAAGTGCGCGGAAGTCCGCGCTTTTTAGCCCAGCGTCCGTTGCCATCCATGATGATGGCAACGGATTCGGGAATGTTCTGATTGATCATACTGTCATTATATCCTTAGTCTTACTGTCAGTCATAGAGTCGATCTTCTTGATGAACTCGTCTGTAAACTTCTGGATATCCTTGTCGGCATCCTTTACGTCGTCCTCTGTAAGGTCTCCCGCCTTCTCAAGCTTCTTGATCTTATCATTGGCATCACGTCTGATATTTCTTACAGAGACCTTAGCCTCTTCTCCGTACTTCTTGATCTGCTTTGCAAGATCCTTACGTCTTTCCTCATTAAGCTCAGGGAATACAAGTCTTATCGTCTGTCCGTCATTTGTAGGATTGATTCCGACATCTGACATATTGATAGCCTTTTCTATAGCCTTGATCATGCTCTTCTCCCAAGGCTGGATAACGATGATGCGGGCCTCGGGAACAGAAATATTTCCTACCTGCTGAAGCGGTGTAGGTGTTCCGTAATAATCGACCTTGATCTTATCGAGAACATGCGGATTTGCTCTTCCGGCTCTGATGCTCTGGAAATTTTCCTGCAGATTATCGATGGTCTTCTGCATTTTTTCTTTGTAGCTCTTAAGTTCGTCCAACATGAGTTTATTCTCCTTTTATAAATATTTCATTTTGAAATTAATGCTGCCCTGCGCTTTACGGGGGCAGCGGGTCTGTCGCTTCCGCCTTATTCCGCAGTAACGATAGTGCCGTCTATCTGTCCCTTTAAGGCATTTGCAATGTTGCCCGGCTCATTGAGCGAGAACACTCCGAGCGGCATATTGTTTTCCTTGCAGAGGACTGAAGCCGTAAGATCGATAGCCTGAAGCTGCTTATCTACAAGCTCACTGATAGAGATCCTGTCAAATCTCTTTGCATTTGGATTCTTCTTTGGATCAGAGTCATAGATACCATCCACAGCCTTAGCCATGAGAATGATGTCAGCCTCTATCTCGATGGCCCTTAATGCAGTTCCGCTGTCTGTACTGAAATACGGATGTCCGGTACCTGCCGCAAAGAAGGTCACCTTTTTGTCTGCAAGAGCCTGCATGGCCTCATCCTTATCGAAAACAGGCATAAGTCCCGGGATACCGAAAGCACCGAAAACAGCTGTCTTCATGCCGGCAGTTCTGAATACCTCTGAAACATACACAGCATTCATGACAGTGGCAAGCATGCCTATCTGATCGGACTTTACACGGTCTATTTCATTGCCCGTACGTCCTCTCCAGAAATTTCCGCCGCCTATAACGACAGCTATCTCGACGCCCTCGTCATAAGCTTCCTTTACTTCCTTTGCCACAGCCTCAACCGTCGCAAGATCAAATCCGGTATGCTTATCACCTGCCAAAGCCTCTCCGGAAAGCTTAAGCATGACTCTTTTAAACTTCTCCATGATAATCACGCATCCTTTTTTTATTTTATCCGGACAGCACTATTTGCTTCCGGAAACCGTGCCGACTTAACTCACGATATTTTCAGTTAGTATACCATACTTGAAATACTCTAATCAATTACAACTCATACGGTTTTCAAGCTTTCCGGTCCTACCCACAAAATTGCTGCTGATGTCAGCCTGGGCGGACATTACCGCGGCATAAAGCTCTCTGGCGGACATTCTGACAGCTCCTTCTCCAAAAACTATAGTCTGTTCCAGACCATCCGAGGTAGCAACTGTAACCCTCTCCTTATGCCCTATCTCATGCACAGTCTTTTCGATATAGGCATCGGCTGTCTGGGCCTCCTTTGTGTATACCACATAAATGTTGTGATATTTTTCGACAGAACCCATTCCGCCGCGCACCTTGTAGGCATCGAAAACGAGTATAAGTGTCATTCCGCGGTAACCCTGATAATTAGCAAGGATATCCTGAAGCCTTGCCCTCGCGGCATCAATATTATCAGCGGCCAGACTCCGCAGCTCATCCCAGGCAAAAATAATATTGTAGCCGTCAACAAGCAGGTACTGCTTCTTAGGCGACGCTATCTCAACATGTCCGTCTGCTCCTGCCGCAGCCGCGCCCTTAGCAGGCTTAACGCCTTTCATAACAGAGCTTCCCTCACGCCTTGGTCTCTTCCAGCCGGCGCCTTCGGAATCATCCTTGCCGCGGTTTGCCCCAAGGCTTCTGTTAAATATTTCTTCCAGCTCCTTATCCTGCGCTATTCCGGCTCCAAGATAATCGGTTTTGCCGTTTGCCTTTCCCAATGTGCCGATCTTTCCGCCGGCCGTTACATCATTTATTCCTAAATTTTTATTGCTGTATCCTGATAAAAACATTGCTGTCTCATCTTTTTTGGTCACAGCAGAATAATTTACGCTTTCCAGGTTCTTCTTTACAGTTATCGCGCCTGTAAGCGCAGCCTCCTCTGCCCTTATATCCAGATGAAAATACTGATCAGCCTCATACCACGGCACATAGTAACCTGCACCATGCGCGCAGAAAACAGATCCCGACTGGTTGCGAATATCAAGCTCCGGATCATAGTCGCTCCCGGCTATGACATTTTCAGGATCAAGACAGGTGCCGTAGCCTCCGAATGCCACGCTTAAGGATCCGAAGCCGCCGCTGTAAGCTGTCACTTCCCTGCCATAGCCCTGCATCAGCGATACAGCCGCGCGTCCTGTAAATACAGCTTCTCCGCCTTCTATTTCGGGGCCGTTAAAATTCTCCGTGATCCTTGCCAGGTCTGTCATGGCCCTGCCTGTGCACGAATCCGGGACTCTCAGTTCAAAATCATAATATGGTTCAAGCAGCACAGCATTTCCAAGCGCAGCCGCCTTCATATGCCCATATCTTACCGCCCTGTATGTAGCTTCCCTGAAATCTCCGCCCTCAGTGTGCTTCTCATGTGCCTTTGCATTTATAAGTGTGATGCGGACATCGGTAAGCTCGCTTCCTGTAAGTACTCCGCGGTGGCGCCTTTCGCCGATATTAGTCATTATCAGTCTCTGGAAATGTCTCGGCAGCACATCCTCACTTAAGGACGTACATATCTCTATGCCGCTTCCGCGCTCACCCGGCTCCATCATCAGATGTACCTCGGCATAATGGCGAAGGGGTTCAAAATGTCCTGCAGCGATGACCGGAGCTGAAATAGTCTCTTTATAAACTATGGACGATGGTGAAAAGCCAATGTTTATGTCAAAGCGTTCCTTTACTATCGCCCTTATTATATCTGTCTGGACCTCACCCATAAGCCTTATGCCTATCTCGGCCTTTGACTCGTTATAGCTTAGGCTTATCTCGGGTATCTCCTCTTCAAGCTCCTTAAGCCTCATGTAAAGCTTATGGATGTCAATATCATCGGTAGTATAGACATTTGCGGTAAAAAGCGGCACCATAAGCTTTTCGGTCCTGGATGCCTCGGCTCCAAGAGTTCCTCCCGAAAAGGACCCTTCGAGCCCTTCTAAAGCAACGACCATGCCGGCTTCGGCCATTTCCAGCTGTCCGGCCTTTGTGCCTGAAAGCAGCATTATCCGGTTTACTTTTTCCATGTGTGGCTCTTCGCCAGCTGCGGCACCTACTCTTATGATATCCTTCGGCTTTACGCTTCCGCCTGTTATCTTCACATGGGTCAGTCTGTTTCCCGCGCGGTCCCTCGTTACCTTAAACACTCTGGCGCCGAACTCATCGGGGTAGACATTTTCAGAAGTAAAGCGCCCTAGTATGCCAAGAAGCTCTGTTACTCCCTCGTTTTTAAGCGCCGAGCCTCCCACGCACGGAAACAGCTTTCGTTCCCTGATAAGTCTTATGATATCCTCATCCGGAATGCTGCCGTTTTCTAAGTAGCGCTCCATCAGCTCGTCATCAAGCACGGCCACGGAATCATAAAGCTCCGCAGCTCCGGCTCCGACACCGGAAAAATCGACAAAGCCCGCTCCAAACCTGCCTTCAAGCTTCTTTATGGTCTCCTCCATGGAGCTGCCCGGCTGGTCCAGCTTATTGATAAATACAAAAACCGGCACCTTATAGTTCTCAAGCAGCTTCCAGAGCGTAATGTCATGCCCGTGAACACCATCAGGCGCGCTGATTATAAGTACTGCCAGGTCAAGTACAGAGAGCGCTCTCTCCATTTCCGCAGAAAAATCCACGTGCCCAGGAGTGTCTATGAGCGTAAAATGCTTTTCTCCAAGGTCAAAAAGAGCCTGTTTGGAGAAAATAGTGATTCCCCTCTCACGCTCTTCATTTTCCGTATCCAGATAGGTGTCGCCGTGGTCCACACGGCCCGCCTGCCTGATGCGCCCGGTATTAAGCAGTATGCTTTCCGAAAGTGTGGTCTTGCCGGCATCCACATGCGCCAGCATGGCCATACAGTGATTGTTGTTTTTCATTGTCTGTATTTTATCCCGTTCCGCGCTCATTCAGCCCGGCCGCCGTATCCGTCAGAACCGCTCGTTCTTTTTGTCTCTCATCATGAGCAGCTTTACAGTCTCATGCGTGTCAGCGCCTTTATTTACTATAGCGTCTATGGCATTGCATATCGGAAGCTCCACCTTATATTTATCCGAAAGCTTGAGTATCGCAGGGATCGCATTTATTCCCTCTACGACCATTCCTACCTTAGCCTTAGCCTCGTCCGCCGACATGCCCTGTCCAATATAATAACCGCAGCGGTTGTTTCTTGAGTGCTGACTGGTGGCGGTAACTATCAGGTCTCCCATTCCGGCAAGCCCTGCAAATGTCTCCCGCCTGCAGCCCATGGCGATGCCGAGCCTGGTTATCTCCGCAAGTCCTCTTGTGATAAGCGCCGCCTTGGAGTTATCACCAAAGCCTATGCCGATACAGATACCGGAGGCTATCGCGATAATGTTTTTCATTGCGCCGCAAAGCTCAATGCCAAGCTTATCTTCATTTGTATAAACTCTCATGCAGCTGTTCATAAAAACATCCTGCACATAACCTGCTGCCGCCATATCCTCTGAGGATGAAACAATGGTGCTCGGAAGTCCCTTTACGACCTCCTCTGCATGAGTAGGCCCGCTTAAAGCAACAGTTCTTGCCCGTTTGCCGGCTGCTTTCATCTCGTCCTCTATGATGTCCGTTAGCGTCATGAGCGTCTCAGCCTCAATTCCCTTTGCGACATTTACTATGATCTGATGGTCAGGAATAAACGGCGCCGCAAGGTGCATGGTGGAACGTACATTTACGCTCGGCACCGCGACTATGAGTATATCCTTGTCTGCACAAAGTTTCCCAAGCTCCTTTTCATAAGAAAGGCTCTCCGGAAGCTCACAGTCAAGATTTGGATATCTTCTTGTATTTTTATATTGATCGAGTTTTTCTGAGTGGAAAGTCCAGACAGAGACCTCATGACCTGTCTCAGCAAGCATCTTCGCAAGGGCCATGCCCCAGCTCCCCGCTCCAAGTATACCTATTTTACTCATTTATGTTTCTCCGATTTCTGTTGACAATGGAATTTGGGAAAAAGTCCCTCTTCAGGGACGTTCCTCCAATTCTGCCACCCTGAAAAGCGCGGCAGAAAGAACCGTTCCCACAGCAGATGTATGATAAATGCCCCGATCACAGAGGCTGCGATATACAGCATTATCAGCGCATTATTTGGGAGCCTCCCCTGCAGCAGGACGAACCCGATCTGGTTCATATAATAATGCGGATTGATATAGAACATATTAATGATACCATATTTATCAAGACTTAGGTTAATGATCTCTGCGACGGCGCAGCATATGAGGTAAATGCCGGCGGCTCCCGTAAAATCCTTCTTTTTCGAAGTCAGACCCGCATATATCCCAATAAGCACTATAGCAATATGCCAGAGGAAGGAATGCACTGTAAGCGGCACATAGCCGTAATGCATGCCGGAGGTATCCGCGAACACCGCGACCCCGGACATCACAGAAAAATCCGCAAGAAAGGTCACTGCCGCGCGTCTTAAACGCGGAAGCTTCCCCGACATCCCCAGTCCTGCAATAATAAGGCAAAGATACATCGGCATCGAGCAAAGCTGAAAGGGAAAATGCCAGAGCTCATACCGGCCGCCATTAACGACAAATGTGAGCGTGAGCTGCTTCCACACCTCGCTAAGCATCAGTGCGATCCCCGCAGTCAGATATATATAATTTTCTATATCCTTCTTCGTTTTCATACTTATCCTAATGTCAGAGGAGTGTCAGGGGGTGTCAGGGGGACGGTTCTTTTGACACTCCCCCGTCACTTACGGGTCGATCATGATAAACGCGCGGAGATTCCCGCGCTTTTCGCCCATCCTGCGGTGCGAGAAGAAGATGTCGGTGCGCTCGAAGGTGCAAAGCTCAGACACCGTGATATTCTCACGCCTTACTCCGGCATCCGTAAGTATGCGCACATTTATGGCCTTCTGATTTAATAGGAACTTTCCGTTATCCTTTGCCTTGAGCATAGCCCCCGCTGGGTCTCCTGCTGCAAATGCTGCCTCGCCGAACTTTGAAATAAATATTTCAGCCACTTCAGGTCCGACCTCATAGCAGTCGCCGCAGATGCAAGGACCTATTGCCGCAGCTATGTCACCGGGATCTGTACCAAACTCCCTCCTCATAGCGGCAACTGTGTTGGCACCTATGCCTCCCGCGGTCCCTTTCCAGCCTGAATGAGTCATGGCGATCGCCTTATGCTTTGGATCTGCAAAAAAAAGCGGTGTGCAGTCAGCGTGAGAGGTAGTAAGCATGAGCCCCGGCTCATTTGTAAGGAGCCCATCGTAGTCGGGATAGATGCGGTCTTTGGTCACCCCGCAGCCGGCCTCAGCATTTCCCACTCTTAAGATATCGGAGGTATGAGTCTGATAGGCTGAGACCATACGGTCAGGCGTCGTTCCAAAGTACTCCGCAACACGCCTGAAGTTTTCGTCAACATCCTCCTTCACATCGCCCCTCGTAAACGAAAGATTGAGACTCTCGTAGCAGCCCTTGCTGACACCGCCCGTACGAAGCGCAAAGCCATGCTTAACAAAGCCCAGCTCATCAAGCGGCGCGTAGGTCACGCAGGAAATGCTGCCTTTTGTTACGATTTTCTCTGTTTCATGCTTCATTTATCAAAAAACTCCCTGATCTCTTTTTCCGATGCACTGACCGACCCCTGGGCAAAGCCGTCCTTGCCGCCTCCGCGCCCGCCGAGCGCACTGTTCATCTCTTTAATGAATTCTCTTATGTCAGCTCCCTCTTTGCAGACAGCATACTTAAAATCTTTTTCGGAGCTTGAAAATACAGCTGCGCGCCCCTTGCAGGAGGCAGCCAGGAGCACGCAAAGCTTCCTCACGCTGTCCGGTGAAAGTCCCGGCTTAAAGATAAGCACATCACCCTTATTCTCGTACTCCCTTGCGACAGCTTCAAAATGAAGTGTCTCAAGCTCAGCGCATCTTATTTTAAGCGCGATGAGTTCCTCCTTTTGCTTACTGTGGACCGCCGCGGTCTTGTCGAGGCTTGCTGCCATAGACTTTGCGATGACAGCATTCTGCTCAAAATTCATACTTAAAAAGTCAAGTGCACGCTTACCGCAAAGAAGCTCAATGCGCGTTCCCTTTGTAAACTTCTGGCAGGAGATAAACTTGACAAGTCCAACCTCTCCGCTTGCCCTAACATGTGTCCCGCAGCAGGCGCACATATCAGCTCCGGGAAATGAAGTAATGCGTACCTCGCCTGTAAGCTCCTTTTTGCTTCTGTAATCCAGAGCTTTCAGCTCCTCTTCATCCGGCCAGAGCTCCACAAACTCATGGTTTTCCCAGATGTAGCGATTGGCCTTTTCCTCAAGTACTTTAAGCTCCTCAAAGGTGATATCGGCATTATAATCTATCGTCACGATGCCCTTTCCCATATGGAAGCCGACATTGTCACAGTTAAAGCGGCTGCAGATCATACCGCTTACTATGTGCTCACCCGAGTGCTGCTGCATGTGATCAAAGCGGCGCTCCCAATCGATCACGCCCCTCACCTTTGTGCCGGGTTCAAGCGGTTTGTCACAGTAATGCAGTATCCTGCCATCCTTTTCATGTACATCAGTGACCGTTATAGAAGCTCCGGCGGGAGCCACGAAATCGGCGGCATCGGCATTGGCAGCGCTGTTTTTGTCACAGGCGGAATCAGTGCGGGCAGCTGTATCCGCGAATATATACAGCCTGCCTGCATCCGCAGGCTGGCCTCCGCCCTCCGGGTAAAACGCTGTTTCATTAAGCTCAACGAGCCAGGACTTTTTATCCTGAACGCATGAGGTGACCTCAGCATCAAACTCCTTTATGTAAGCAGATCCGTAATATAACTTTTTTGTATTCATGCTTTAAATTCCTTAAAAATGCCTCATTAAATCTTTAGCAAATTTTGACACTCCGCACGGCTAAATGTACCATTTGACATATGTGAGCGTTTGGTCCGTATAGGAGCTTGGTATGGATTGACGGTATTTCTTTATACTCTTCATGCGATTTTCTATTTACAGGGTTTGCGGGATGTGCGTTTTCATTTTCACCCCTCTTTAAACCCATAGGTAGTGTCAAAGCTGACACCCCTGTTTTGTTACTAAAACCTTTATTTTATGGG
>JAUNNP010000035.1 GCA_030531385.1 Eubacteriales bacterium | reverse complement strand
TGGGAGCACGAAGTGCGGAGCGACCCGTAATCATACTTTTGACACCCACGTCATAATATTGTTATACTACAAACATAAAGTCAATGTCGAAGACATTTAATGATTCTCAGAATATAGGGGTATAAAGAGAGGAACCCAGGATGCACGAAATACTGATTTCTGTTCTGGCATCGATATATAATTCCGAAGAATATATCGAACAGTTCATGAACAGCCTTTTTTCTAATACATTTGCGGACAAATGTGAGTTTATCTTCTGCGATGACTGCTCGACAGATTCCACTGTTGCGATTGCCGAGAGGATCATGGAAAGCTACAGCCTTAGGACTATGCTGATAAAGAATGCTGAGAATGTAGGTCTGCCTATGAACAGAAATGTGCTGCTTGACCGGGCGTCCGGTGATTATGTGATCTTCGTGGACAGCGACGATTGGGTAGAGCCCGATTATATAGAGAAGTTTTACACGAAGATCCGGGAGACCGGTGCTGATATCATCTCCTGCAGCTTTATTAAAGAGAATCCCGGGGGATCTTCAACATATGCGCTTCAGCACCTGTCATCCGGCAGTTTGGACAATATCAGGGATTTTGTCTCTCACAAGATAAGTCATTGTGTGTGGAACAAGACTATAAAAATGTCCCTGATTAAGGAAAACGGGATACGCTTTCCAAATATCAAAAACTTAAAAAAGTGCGATGATTCCTACTTTATGGGGGATGTATTTCTTGCGGCGGAAAGCTTTGCTGAAATTCCTGAATACTTATATCATTACAGAAAGGATCGACCCGGCAGTCTGAGTGATTCCACGAAGCAGGATGCCGACGGCCTGCTCCTTCCTGTGAAGTTTTCACTTTATTATGAGCAGAAGCTGAAAGACGCAGGGATCATGGGCACGGCAGAAGCAGGGGAGGACTCTGTGCCTGCCGCTGCTAAGCAGTATGAAGAGCAGCTTAAGGCAGCTTTTGGTTTCAACCGCTGCTTTATAAGATGGAAGATACTGATGACAGAGAATGAAGTAATCAGGAGGGAGTATTATCGGGTCTTCCCGGGCTGCGGAAGGTATGCTGCTTCCGATTCAGATCCAAATTGGTACAAAAGGTTTGTTTTTTACAATTGTGACAGGGGGCATCTTAAGCTTGCCGAGCTTCTGGTGCTGCTTTATAAAAAGCTGGATAAAGCAGGGATACATAGGAACAGATAGTGTCAAATGACCTGTGAAAATCAGATACAATACGGGGAAAAGCCATGAAACTAAAGAAAATCAGAGTTAAAAGCGATATTTCGGAGGCGGCGGAGATACTGGAGCCCCAGCTTTCAAAGCGGATGGAGGCACGTGATATCTACAATTACCAGCTGATATTCGAGGAGCTCGCTGTGCGTCTCCTGGATATGGGAGTTCCGGAGATATCCACATTCTACGGAAGCGGCCGCAACGGTTTTTACATAGATCTGGAGGTGAAAAACGGGAAGCGGTGCGACATCTTCGAAGACAAAAGAGAGGTGGCAGATCAGGATGAGGAGCAGGAGACCCTGCTCCAGTTAAGCAACAGGATACTGTCACTATATTCGAGCTGCATTAAGTATATATATAAAAACGGCTGCAATTATTATCGCATCAATCTCATGGCCCATGAGAAAAGTGAGATGGTCGATGAGATCATCGATTACTATGAGAATGACCCCTCGCCGAATAAGAATATCCTGAAGTGCATAGCCAGGAACCACTATACAACGTTGCTGATCTCAATCATCAACAAGGCGGTAAAGCATGGGACTATTGCCATGATCCCGATCTTCACCTCCAAGGTGATCGACTATGTATTGGAAATCGAAAGCTTCATGGATCCCCGCGTTCTTGCATGTATCGCAGCGGCATTTGGCAGCATAGCGCTTCACATGGTCTGCCTGCGCCTGGAGACTGTGGTGTTCAAGAGCTTTATGCACAGTACTGAAAATGGTCTCAAACGCGCCCTTATCAAGAAGCTGCAGAGGCTTTCCATAACCTTCCACAACGGCATGCAGTCCGGTAAGATCATCTCAAAGCTTCTTATGGATACCCAGGATGTGGTCGATCTCATTCGCAAGGTTTTGGCTAACGGAATCGATATCTCCATCGATTTCATAGTAGTGATCACGGTATCTATCCTGTACTGCCCCCAGGTGCTGCTGCTATACTTAGTGATCGCGCCTATAGCGGTACTCGTCTTGTGCAGATTCAAAAATAAGATACGCGTGGCCAACCGTGACTACAGGATCCGCAAGGAGAATGCCAGCGCCTCGATCAACGAGATGCTGATGCTTACAGGACTTTCCAGAGTGCATGGCATTCAGAAGACCGAGTACGAGAAGATCAGCAGGAATCTGGATCACGTGCTCAGCACGGCCAATTCCTTCGATGCTGTGAACAACGAGCTTGAACTTATGAGCTTTGGTGTCATGCAGTTCTTTCAGCTGCTCACATTTTCATTTGCGGCATTCATGGCATTTCAGGGTTATATCACAGTCGGCAGTGTGGTACTGTTCAACTCGTATTTTACAACGATCGTAAATGCGATGGTCAAGCTGATGGAACAGATGCCGGATATAGCTAAGGGAGCGGAGAGTCTCAGCAGTATCAATGAGATCATGCTGGCGGATGATTTCGAGGATGAGGGACACGAGAAGCTTCCGGCTGATGCCAGGGGCAATATTGAGTTTAAAGATGTTTCATTCTCCTATGAAAGCAGCGGAGCTGTGATACTGAAGGATGTAAGCTTCAGGATCGAAGCGGGAAGTACCGTAGCATTCGTGGGTGGCTCGGGATCCGGCAAATCTACCATGCTGAATCTGCTTACGGGACTGCTGCCGGTGACCGCAGGAGAGATCCTCATAGAGGGCATGCCGATCTTCACACTTAATAAAGAGAGTTATCGCAGGATCATCGCCATGGTACCACAGAACTCTGTGCTCTTTGCAGGAACTCTGTGGGACAATCTGACTTACGGTCTTGATTATGTTGCTTCTGAGGATGTGCTCAGGGTGTTGGAACAGGTAAAGCTTGCGGATCTTCTGGAGAGTCTCCCGGATGGACTGAACACCTTCATCAATGAGAATGGAAGCAACCTTTCCGGAGGTCAGAAACAGCGTATATCCATCGCCCGGGCCCTTCTGAGAAAGCCCAGGATACTGCTGCTGGATGAGGCGACCAGCGCTCTGGACGAGGAGAGTGAGCGCCACATCAAAAATACCATAGATTCTCTTAAGGACAAATGCACTGTTATCATCGTGGCTCACAGGCTGTCAACCATAGAGAATACAGATGTGATCTATGAGCTTCAGGGAGGATCCCTGAAGCGTTACGATACTTTTAAAGATTACATGGACAAAAGAATCTAATGAGTGCCAGGAAAGGGAATTAGATGACTATTTCAGATATAGCAAAAATGGCCGGCGTTTCTAAAGCGGCGGTTTCGAGATACTTTAACAACGGATATGTTTCAGCGGAAAAAAGTGAGGCGATCCGCAGGGTCGTTGAGGAGACCGGATACAGACCGTCTCTGAATGCCCAGATGCTGAGAGTGAAAAAATCCAGATTGATCGGCGTGATAGCTCCAAAGATGGCATCCTCGTCCATATCGAGGGCAGTGGAGGGCATACTTTCCGTCCTGGATGAATCGGAATACCAGATGCTTTTGTCGGTCACGCAGGATAATGAGAAAAAGGAGCTCGATTATTTTAAGATATTTGAGGAGCAGGGAGTGGATGGGATCATCTATTTTGGAACCATACTCACCCCTGCCCATAAGAGCTTTCTGAAAAACAGCGGAGTCCCGGTAGTTATGGTCGGCCAGCACATGACAGGTGTGTCCTGTGTTTATCACGATGATTATCACTGCATGAAGGAGCTTACAAAAAAGGCGATTAATAATGGCAGAACAAAGCCCGGCTATATAGGAGTCAGAATAGAGGACAAGGCAGTGGGTGAGGAACGCTATAAGGGCTACTGCGACGCTCTTTCAGAGGCGGGGCTTGAATGGGCAAAGGAAAACTATCTGACGGCAGACTTTAACATACGCTCCGGTTATGAGAAGGCAGAGGAAATGCTGGAAATGCACCCGGAGCTTGATGCTCTCATCTGCGCGACAGATGAGATAGCATTTGGAGCCTATAGATATATGAATGATAAGCATATCAGAGTCCCTGAGCAGATCTATCTTTCGGGACATGGGGACTCAGACTATATAAGGGTAGGGGGACATGCAATTGCAACAGCCCACTTTGATTATCGTGAAAGCGGGGTGGAGGCTGCCAGGATCCTCCTTGATAAAATAAACGACCCGGGCATGTCATCGAGGGAGATAAAGCTCGGATATTATATCGTGGATTAAGCAGAGGGCGTGCCGCGGGGACGGTTCTTTTGGCTCGGGTGCGAGGGCGCGGGGCGTGTCAAAAGAACCGTCCCCGTGGCACGTACGTAATGAAAACGATTTCATATCTATTTCACAAATAAACATCCAAAACTTTGTAGGAATTATCAATTCACATTTTAGTTTCTTACCTTTATAATAAGACCATAAAATATGTAATCGATTACACACAATATCACCTAAGTTTCACAAATCAAGCAAATCAAGCAAAACAACTTAAACACCAAACAAAGCAGCAAAACCAAGGAGTACCCGAATGAAGAAAAAAGCAATTTTTCTTGATATTGACGGAACGCTTACAGTACCGGGACAGAATGTACCGCCGGATTCAGCATTGGAAGCAATAAGGAAGGCACGGGCAGCAGGTAACTATGTTTTCCTCTGCAGCGGACGAAACTACAGTATGCTGAAGCCACTGCTCAAATATCCGTTTGACGGCTTCATAGCAAGCTCAGGCGGCTATGTGGCAGTTGGGGATAAGGTAATTTATGACTGCCCCATGCCGAAGGAGCAGAGCGAGACAGTTACCGAGCTTCTTAAGAATAACAATATCTTCAAAACTGTTGAGTGCAGGGATGGTTCCTATACCGATGAAGAATTCAAGGAGTTTTTAAAGAAGACGGCCTCCGCAGACGGCACCGGAAACAGCGAGCTGCTCCGCTGGAGGCAGCAGGTTGAGAAATCGCTGGATATCCGTCCCATGTCCGAGTACAAAGGTCAGCCGGTGTATAAGTTTGTTGTCATGGCGCCGAATGAGGACGACCTGCTTGAGACAGCGCGGGTACTTGCAGAGGAATTAAATGTCCAGATCATGGGCAGCGTGCAGGGGGCTTACATTAACGGAGAGATCATCGGCAAGGATTTTGATAAGGGAACTGCGGTCAGATGCGTCTGCAGCTACCTCGATATCCCGATCGGGGATTCGGTTGGTTTTGGAGACAGCATGAATGACCGGGAAATGCTGGAGACTGTTGGTATCTCCGTCTGCATGGAAAACGGCACTGAGGCTATGAAGGAGATCTCGGATGTGATATGTCCTGCCGTTGACAAGGACGGATTATACGCCGGGTTTGAAAAGTGCGGGTTATTTTGAATGTATACCGGGGTGTGAATAATAACTGTTTTTTGGATAAGAGGATGACTGAAGGAGAAGGTTATGGCATTGGATTACGCTAAGTGCGCCAAAGAGATTTATGAGTGTGTGGGAAAGCGCGAAAATCTGGTAAGCGCCGCACACTGTGCAACAAGACTTCGTCTTGTGACAGTTGATAACAAGAAGGTTGATATTAAGGTCCTTGAGAACATCGAAGGCGTCAAGGGCGTGTTCGAGAGCAATGGTCAGCTTCAGCTGATTATCGGCACAGGAACTGTAAACAAGGTTTATGATGAGTTCTTAAAGGTAAGCGGCATGGCAGCAGCCACAAAGGATGATGTCAAGGCAGCCGCAGCGGCAAAGCAGCCGCTTCCGAAGAAGATGATAAAGGCACTCGGCGATGTATTCGTGCCCATCCTCCCGGCAATCGTTGCAGCCGGTCTTATGATGGGACTTGTGGAGGCACTCGGACAGTTCTTCCCGTCCTTTGCGGGAAGCGATATCTACAGCTGGATGGATCTGGTAGCAAATACGGCGATCGTATATCTTCCGGTGCTTGTGGCGGTATCTGCCGCGAGAGTTTTCGGCGGAAACATTTTCCTCGGCGGAACCATAGGCCTTTTGCTGATGCATATGAACCTGCTTTCGGCATGGACGGCGGCATCGGATCCGAGTCAGATTCAGTACTGGCATATCCTCTGCTTTAATATCAGACAGGTGAATTATCAGGGACATATCATTCCGATAATTATTGCAATATGGCTGATGTGCCAGATCGAGAAAAAGCTGCACAAGATAGTTCCGGAGATGATAGACCTTTTCGTTACACCGCTTGTTACAGTATTTGCCACAGCATTTCTCGCAATGACTATCATCGGACCTGTGTTCATAGTTGTGGAGGATAACATACTTGCTATCGTTAAGGCACTCCTTTCACTTCCTCTTGGTATCGGTTCCTTTGTCTGCGGCGCAATATATCCGCTTACGGTTGTATGCGGCATACATCATATGTTCAATGTACTTGAAGCCGGTATGATAGCTGAGAGCGGAAGGAATATATGGCTTCCGGTCTCCTGCTCGGCAAACTTCGCGATGTGCATGTCCTGCGTGGCAGTATTTGTAAAGGCGAAGAATGTAAAGACAAAATCTCTGGCACTGCCGGCAGGTCTTTCTGCCTCACTCGGAATCACAGAGCCTGCGATCTTCGGTATCAATCTTCGTTTTGTTAAGCCGCTGGTATGCGGTATGGTGGGAGCGGCCTTTGGTGCTGCGGTTGGTTCTCTTATCGGTGTATATGGTTCCTCTTACGGTGTTACCGGCATCCCGGGCTTCCTTATCACAACAGGCTGCACGGTGCAGTATACGATCATGCTTCTTATCGCCGGATCCATAGCCTTCATTCTTACCTTTATATTATGGAAGGAAGAGACAGATGAAGCTGCAGCTGCCCCGATGAACGCAACGGCAGCAGGCGCAGCCGAAAGTCGGGCAGCTATGGGAACAGACAGCGCAGCGGCAGATACGGCAGAAGCTGCAGCAGAGGAGCTGTTATCAGCAGCACCGGCAGAGCAGGGAAAGATATATGTACCGATCGAGGGGAATGTCATCCCGAGAGAGGAGATCCCGGACGAGACATTTGCAGCCGGAGTGCTTGGCGACGGTGTGGGAATCGACCCTGCAAAGGGCATACTTGCCGCTCCGTGCGATGGTGAGATATCGACCGTTGCTGAAACAGGACATGCGATCGGCATCTCCGCAGCCGATGATATGGAGATACTTATCCATGTGGGCGTGGATACCGTGAAGATGAACGGAGACGGCTTTAAGGTTTTCGTAGCTGAGGGAGATAAGGTACAGAAGGGCCAGAAGCTGATGGAATTTGATATTGAAAAGATCAGGGCGGCAGGCTTCAGCCCGGTAACGGCATTTCTTCTGACGAACAGTGATGATTATGATACATTCAGGGTACTTAAGACCGGCGAGGCCTCGATCGGTGATGAGGTAATGAGCATCTAAGGAGACGAATATGAAGAGCATAGATGTAACAGCAATAGGAGAGCTTTTGATCGATTTTACTGAAAACGGAATAAGCGAGCAGGGGAATCCTGTTCTCGAGGTCAATCCGGGCGGAGCGCCATGCAACGTGCTTTCTATGCTCAGCCGTCTCGGCAGGAAAACGGCCTTTGTCGGAAAAGTCGGAGATGACATGTTCGGGAGGCAGCTCAGACAGGCGATATCAGAGGCAGGTATAGAAACGAAGGGACTTGTGACAGATACTTTAGTCAATACGACTCTCGCCTTTGTGCATACGAAACCTGACGGTGACCGTGAATTTTCCTTCTACAGAAACCCCGGTGCGGATATGATGCTTAGCCCGGAGGAGCTTGACAAAAGCCTTATCGAGGGCTGCAGGATATTCCACTTCGGTTCACTTTCCATGACTCATGAGCAATGCCGTGCGGCGACCAAAAAGGCTATAGATTTATCTGAAAATGCCGGAGCCCTGCTGTCCTTTGACCCGAACCTGCGCGCACCGCTGTGGGAGAGCCTTGACGAGGCACGAAGGCAGATATCCTACGGCATGCAGCATTGCCATATTCTTAAGATATCGGATAATGAGATACAGTGGTTTACGGGAATCGATGATTTCGACAAGGGCATAGAGTACCTGCAGGAAAAATACGGCATCCCGATGATCCTGCTCTCCATGGGAAAGGACGGAAGTCGCGCCTACGCGAACGGGCTCAGAGTCGAGGTCCCGGGCTTTACTGTAAAAACGATAGAGACGACGGGAGCCGGAGATACCTTTTATGCATGCATATTAAACTATGTGCTCGAGCATAAGCTTGACATCAGGAGCTTAAATGAAATTGAGCTTCGGGAAATGCTGACCTTCGCCAATGCAGCGGCGGCTATCGTAACGACAAGAAAGGGCGCGTTAAGAGTGATGCCTGACCGGAAGGAAGTAGAAAATCTTATCAAAGGAGTCTGAGAAAATGACTGACAAAGCTATGAAAATTAACGATGACGATGCTTTCTTAAGACGCCTTGACCGTCATCATGATGAGCTTCGCTGGCTTTATATGGAGCTTTACGATAATTCTGACATGTTCAAGGAGCTCTGCGATAATATGTACCGCTTTTATACTGAGAGGCGGGAATCCCTGAAGGCATCTGATCTTGAACGTGAAAATGATCCCGACTGGTACCGCGGAAACGATATGCTCGGAATGCAGCTTTACATTGATAATTTCGGCGGTAATTTAAAGGGAGTTGAGGAGAAACTCGATTATATAAAGAAATGCAATGTTAATTACATACATTTGATGCCGTTTCTCGATACCGTTGACGGCCGCTCGGACGGAGGCTACGCTGTAGCGGATTTCCGCAAGGTAAAGGAAAATCTCGGCACCATGGAGGAGCTCCGACATTTGACGGAAGTTTGCCATAAGGAAAATATCAATGTCTGCATGGATTTTGTCATGAATCACACCTCATCTGATCACGAGTGGGCAAGGAGGGCAGTTGCCGGTGAAGGCGAATACATGAGCCGTTACTTCTTCTATGATTCCATAGACATTCCGGCGCAGTTTGAGCAGACGATGCCGCAGGTATTTCCGACTACGGCTCCCGGCAATTTTACCTGGCTGCCGGAAATCGGATATCATGTCATGACGACCTTTTATCCTTACCAGTGGGATCTGAATTACAAAAATCCGCGCGTCTTCAATGAGATGATGTACAATTTCCTCTTCTTTGCAAATGTCGGTATGGACATCATCCGCATAGATGCGGTTCCGTATATTTGGAAGGAGCTCGGAACCTCCTGCAGGAATCTTCCGAAGGTACATACTATAGTCCGCATGATGCGTATGATAGGCGAGATAGTCTGCCCTTCGACCATACTGCTGGGCGAGGTGGTAATGGAACCTGTAAAGGTCGTGCCGTATTTCGGGACGGTGGAAAAGCCTGAGTGCCATCTGCTCTACAATGTGACGACCATGGCAACTACCTGGCACTCCGTTGCGACGAGAGATGTAAGGCTTCTGAAAAAGCAGCTGGATGCGGTGGCTTCGCTTCCGAAAAATTATACCTTCCTCAATTATCTGCGCTGCCACGACGATATCGGCTGGGGCCTCGATTACGATACGCTTGGGACCTACGGAATGCAGGAGATCCCGCATAAGAAATATCTCAATGACTTCTTCAGCGGCAGGGCCGGAAACAGCTGCAGCCTGGGAGAGCTGTATAATGATGATCCTGTGACCATGGATGCGCGTTTTTGTGCTACGACCGCCTCCATGTGCGGAATAGAAAAAGCGGAGAATGAAAACGACAGCGAGGCTCTGGACAGGGCCATACGTTTTGATCTCACTCTGCATGCATATATGTTTATGCAGTCAGGCATCCCGATCATATACAGCGGGGATGAGGTCGGCCAGCCTAACGACCGGAGTTACAGAGAGGATCCCCTGAAGCGTGATGACTCGCGCTATATCCATCGCGGGGCTATGCGCTGGGATCTGGCAGAGCTTTCGAAAAAGAAAGGCACGGTACCAAACCGTATTTTCGAGGGACTTTCAAAGCTTGAAAAACTGCGCCGCAGTGAAAAGGCCTTTGCGGCTGATGCGGATATGCGGACGATAGAAACAAAGGATCAGGCAGTCCTTGGCATTAGCAGGAATTATGAGGGCGAGCAGCTGATCGGAGTATTTAACTTCAGTGAATTTGAAAAAACGGCATGGTTAGACCTGCCGGGAATCTGCACTGATCTGATGACAGGAGATGAGTGCGAGGCCGGTGCCGTAGAGCTTCCGGCATACGGATTCAAATGGTTAAAAACTGTATAAATGCCAGACCACCTTACTTAGAGCTTAAGACAAGGTTGAGGTACCCATGAACCGGATGTGAACAACTGACAATTGTTCATATCCGGTTTATGTACTTTTGTTTTGGCCCGGAGTCTGCTATGATATGAATGTTGTAAAGTGTTTAATGAGAATTTTTATTAACCTGAGCAGGATTATATTCCGGAGGATATAAAGTATATGAGAAAGTATATCGGAAATTATTTCAGAGCTTTATCTATTGCAGGTATTGCCGTGCTTACAGCCGGTATGATATCGGCCTGCGGCGGCAGTTCACAGACAGCAGGCCCGGCTGCAGGCGAGGCAGCGACATCCGCAGCAGCTGAAGCTTCTGCCCCGGCAGCAGAAACAAAAGCAGCAGAGACAGAAGCAAATGCCTCAGAAACAAAAGCAGCGGCGGCAGAATCGGCAGCGGCATCAGACGGGACGTCGAAGGACGCTGATAAGGTCAGCACTCTCGGGCCTATTCTTGTTGTGGATTATTACGACAGCCTTCTCACGGATGACGGCGCAAGCTACGGAGTCTTTCAGATCCCTGAGGTCAGGCTCACAGACGAGGCCAAGGCCGGCAACATCGGCAATGCGGAGGCGGCACTGCTTCAATATAACCAATACATTGATCAGGTAAGCCAGAAGTCAGTTGCCCAGCTTAAGGAATATCATGACGACGCTTCAGCCGGAAATTCTGCATATATGAGCGACGATATCGTCGCGACAATAATGAGAGCTGACACCTCGGTCATCAGCATTTACAGCTATGAATACTTCTTTGCAGGCGGTGTGCATCCGTCCAATATCATCTGCTGCAGAAACTATGATACCAAGACCGGAAAGCTGATAGAGCTGGATGATATTGTAAAGGATAAGGATAAGCTTTACGCGCTGATCGATACAAAGCTTAAGGAAAAATACCCCGATGAATACGGCAATCTCTTTAAGAATCCCGCAGAGTACCTTAAGGAGACCAAGGCAGGGGAGGATTACCTCTGGCAGTACAGCGTGGGTTATGAGGGACTTGGTATTTTCATCAATGAGGAAGAGCTGGGACCGCATGCCATGGGCAGCATGTTCGTAAACATAGCCTACAGTGAGGCGCCGGAGCTTTTTAACAGCGACTATACAGAGGTTCCGGAGGCATATGTTATGCCGCTGTCTTCGCGCTATGGTTCACTTGATGCAGATATCGATGCCGATGGCGACGGTGTAATTGAGAATGTCTGCGTTGCAGATCAGAGGAGCGATACAGAAGAGGGTTACTGCAGCTTTATGATCGCAGTCGGGGACGCTGTAATAACTGTCGATGACGGATCGATCTATGAGGGGACTCCGTATCTCGTACGTGCGAACGATCAATACTATGTTTATATTATTGAGACATCTGACAACGATTACAAGCTGCTGGTCTGCGTCGACTTAAAGGCAATGAAGATCCTTGACGGAAGGCTAAACGGATCGATCGGAGCGGCGGCATATTACTACAATGAAAACTATACATCCGGATATACTGCATGGAACACATTTACAGATCCCGGACACTTTATTTTAGACAGCCGTGTGGATGTGCTGAGCACTCTGACCGGACGCAAGACCTATAAGGTCGGAAGTGATGGGGCGCCAGAGCCGGATGATGCTTATTTCGGGCTTCAGACTGCAACGCTGCTTATGACTAAGCAGGAGGTCGAGGTCGAGGTAGTGGATGAGAGCGGCAAGGTGCTGTCTGCAGAAAAGCTGCCTAAGGACACCTATCTGGCATTCATTCGCAGTGACAATAAAGAGATAGTTGATTTCCAGATCGTCGATGAGTCGGATGTTGAGGCTGAAAGGAGCGAATATTTTTCTTTTATCCGTCTTAAGAAGGATGCGGGGGATTGGTATCAGTATGATCCGTCTAAGCCGATCTACCGCGTGCATCGCACGAGCGACAGCTGGCCGCATACCGTGGGCGGCGTGAATGAAGAGGATGTTTTTGACGGCATCGCCTACGCAGGCTGATGCTGAATGGTTTATACTTATTTTGGTTTAGGGGGAGATAAATTTATGAAAAAGCGGAATATTACAGCACTTATTCTGGCATTCTGCCTGGCGGCGTCAGGCTGCGGCGGAGGCTCCGACAGTGAGGATTATAATGAGACTGTCAATGAAACGGAGGCTCAGGCGGAAGCGGCGGCATCAGAGCAGGCGGTAGCTGCATTGCAGGGATCCGGCAATAACTATAAATCAATAAGCAGTCTTTCGGCACCGACCGGAGAGGGCTATGGCGATTATTCCTGGGCTCAGGCTGTAACAGACTATCTTGAGGCAACATATCAGCAGGCAGACGGCAGCCAGCTCATTGACGGCCTCACCGCACTGGCAGCTCTCGGGGATTCGATGGAGGTCGCTCCGGATATCGTGGACAGCGACATGGATATTTTCGGAACCTTCCCGGAGAAGTTCGACCTTCGTGATTACGGTCTTGTAACTCCGGTCAAGAATCAGTCACCGTGGGGGTCATGCTGGGGCTTTGCTGCCATAGCAGCCGCGGAATCCAGCATTCTCAGCAATATGGGAAGGACCTATGATGAGACGGGGCTTGACCTTTCGGAGCATCAGCTCGCCTACTTTGCATATACACACCTTCCGGATGACGACGGACCTCAGGGTGGTGAGGGAATCTATGTCGTAAATGATAAGGGCCTTGATTTTGGCGGAGTTGCAAGCCATGCCGCCTCCCTTTTTGCGATGGGCATAGGTGCAACACATGAGTCGGTCTTCCCGTATAAGGGCAGAAAAGGAATCGCCGATTATGACGAAATGTGCTACAGCAAGGACGATGACTGGACTCTGGATGAGGAAGACAGGTATGTGTGCGACTATGAGCTGCAGAATGCCAGAATGATCAAGTCTCCGGCAGTCACGGACATGGAAGGAAATTATACGGGATATTCACAGTATGCCACAAACTGTATAAAACATGAGCTTATGAACGGAAGAGCGGTCGACATTTCGTTTGAGGCGGATCATTTTGCTCCGGACGGCAGCGGCGAAAAGGATGCGCTCAACATGAATTATGAGACCTGCGCGCACTATACCTATGAAACAACAGGTGCGAACCACGCTGTCTGCATCGTGGGCTGGGACGATACCATTCCTGTTGATATGTTCCGCGATCATACCGATGACGAAGGCGGTGACGGCAAGGCGCATCTTCCCGAGGGTCCCGGAGCGTGGATAGTCAAAAACAGCTGGGGAGCAGAGACAGAGGAATTTCCAAACTGGGGCGATTTCGGTATTCTTAATGATGAGGGCTTAAGCACCGGATACTTCTATCTCTCATATTATGACCACAGCCTTGACAATCCTGAGTCCTTTGAGTTCGTGCTCGTTGATTCAGATGCTGAGGAGTTTAATATTGCCCAGTATGATTTCATGCCTGAAGCCGATGGTACCAAGACGATCTATATGCCTGAGGAGCTTCGTACGGCAAATGTCTTTACCGCCGATGATGACCTGCTTATCAGAAATATCATGTGCCGGACGTCTCAGGAGGAGACTGTTGTAAGATATGATCTGTATATGCTTAATGACGGCGCAATTTCACCTGAGGACGGCGAGCTCTTGTATGGCGTGTATGAGGTTTATGATTATGCGGGTTATCACCGCCT
The DNA here is from genome assembly GCA_030531385.1 of Eubacteriales bacterium. GTDB lineage: Bacteria > Bacillota > Clostridia > Lachnospirales > Lachnospiraceae > Avilachnospira. The sequence continues at coordinate 6,176 of JAUNNP010000035.1, read as the reverse complement.
GACTCTTGATGAGCCGGTGAAAATGAAGAAGGGACAGCGCTTCAGTGTTGTTATTACCGAGGGCAGGCTCTATGATGACGGCAGGGTTCTGTTTGAGACTGTTCTGCCGTATCAGTATGATTATCAGACGCTGAAGGATTTTGCCGATGAGACGGGCGGAAGCTTTGACTATTATTATAAGGGTATCATCAATCCGGGTGAGAGCTTTATCTATGTAAAGGATTATAATGCCTGGGCTGATTTCAAGGATGTTGCCAAGGCTATCAACGATAATTCTGAGGATGACAAGATGGAGTTCGATAACTTCCCGATAAAGGTATTCAGTGAGTATGATGACTAAGCCGGAATGCCGGGAAAAGTAAAAATTATAAGCAAAAATAAAAGGGCTGACGCATAAAGCGCCGGCCCTTTTCACAGCAAAAAGATCAGATGTACTTAAGATTTCTTTCCATATATCCATGGCGATTTTTATTTGGAGCATACATGGAGACGCGGTTTTTAAATTCCTCTGCGCTGCCGTCTTTGATGGAGGACTTGGAGATGACCATGCAGTATTTTCCCTTTATAAGAAGCATGAAATAATGCTGACTCTCAAGAATATTTAAAATATCATTAAGCAGGATGGTCTTCGTTTCATTTCCTTTGTAAAGAGTTATGGTCCTGTCGTTCAGCTCTCCGCGGAAGGTCATGTTTTGAAGTCCTGATTCCGCCGCGCTGCGGGTGATAAGCTCCTCGTTCATATTAAGAACATGTACAAAGCCGAATTTGATCATCCAAAAGACAAAGATAATAAGGCCTATAGCTATTAATAATGATACGATATCGAATGGCGCTATAACGGCGAGCAGGAAGCAGAGGACTACAGCGATGGCAACGCCTCTTATGATATAGCTCTTTTTATATAACTTCCCGTATTGCTCCATGCACTCGTGCAGTGATGTTTCACTTATTTCAGTATTAAATTCAAACATAATCTTATTCTCTCACTCAGCTAAGCTTCAGGTCGTAGGCCTGATTTCCAAAAAATCTGAAATTTTTGGGCTTTGGCAGATCATATTTCCTGTCAGAGCCGCTTATCTCATTAACGCAGAACTCATATTTTGAAAAACCATGCACGGGGATGATAAATTCTCCCTTATTTGCGGTTATTTCATAGTGATTAAGTTCATTTGGGCAGGACATGGTGACCTCGGCGGTGACGTCCTCAGGTGCCGTAAAATGAACTGCGAGCGTATGCTCTCTATGTTTTAAATATTCAACTATTCCTCCAACAACAGCGACAGTTCCAACGGCCACCGTGAATCCTCGCATAGACATAAGCTTCTCTCCTCCGGATTTCCAAGACGATTTTGATATTTTAAAGCAATTTCTGCAATTTGCGTTATTTATTATACGTTATCATTCAAATAGTGTAAATAAGTGTAAATATGAGAAAAAGCAGGTGCGATTATTCGGGGGTTATGTTACAATAACGACAAATACCTTAAATCAAGGTTTGCGGAAAAAACAGTTTTCAAGGCGATCTCGCAGTTATTTATCATAAGACTGCGGATAGTGTCAAATGACCTATGAAAAAGCTGAGACTACGAAAGGAGGACCTGACATGAAATTTTCAAAATTAGATATATTTATGACCGGGGTAACTGCCGTGACGGCAGTGGTATTTTGTGTTAGCGTTTATCTGACCGGTGTTGATAATGTCAGAGCTTCGAGAAAGGTTGCCTCGATTTCCGAGATCACTGTGCCAGAGGTTCCGGCTGTCAGTACGAACCGTCCTACCGGAGTGGTTTCGGCAGAGGAGTGGTCATCCTACTATCCGGACATCTATGCTTCTCATATGAGAAATGCAGAGAATACCGGCCATGATACCGGCAGGGTCGCATATACAGAGGCGGATCCATATATTCAGACACTTTATCAGGGCATGGCCTTCAGCTTTGACTATACGGAGGCTGTAGGTCACAGCTATACGCTCGATGATATTACGGAGACCACCAGACCGCACAAGCTGGCAAACTGCCTTACCTGCAAGACTCCGGATCTGACAGCTCTGGTAAATGAGCTGGGACCCGAGGTATACAGTACGGACTTTAATGAGATATTTGCTCAGGTAAGTGAGCCGATAAGCTGCTATACCTGCCACGCCAATACGCCCGGTACCGTTGTTATTTCCAGCGACTATATGGCAGCTGCTATGAATGACGATATCGAAGCGCACAGAGTTGATGCGGTCAATGTTGCCTGCGCCCAGTGCCACATCGAGTATTATTTCGATTCGGAAAACAAGGCAACGAGCGTTCCGTATACCGGCATGGATAATATCGATCCGGATTCCATACTTGCCTATTACAATGAAATGGGCTTTGTTGATTTTACAAATGAAAATACCGGAGTTGGTATGATCAAGGTGCAGCATCCGGAGTTTGAGACATATACGGGTGCGGGAAGCCAGCATGCCGGCATGTACAACTGTGCTGACTGTCATATGGGTGTTGCTTATGATAAGGATGGCTATCCATATGTCAATCATATGTTTACGAGCCCGCTGGATAATGAAGCCCTTCTTAAGGAGACCTGCTTCATGTGTCACAAGGACTTAAAGACTCAGGTTGCCGAGATCCAGGCGGAAATCACAGGACGTGAGGCTGAGATAGGCCAGCTCCTTGTGGAGCTTAACTCAAAGCTTGCTGATGCGGTTAAAGCCGGAACGCTGTCCGAGGATGAGCTTAATGAAATCCGCAGCCTGGACCGCAACGCTCAGTTCTACTGGGATTTCGTCTATGTGGAAAACAGCGAGGGAGCACATAACAGTGCGCTCAGCAGGGAGTGCCTCGACAAGGCAGAGGCTATCGCCAACGAAGCTCTCAGCAAGCTGATCTGAAACTGAGACAATATCGGTATACCGGATTCTTCGTACGATCATAAGTGCCCCGCATTTGTGGGGCACATTTTTTTCGGAACGCTTTAATTTCGGAACGCTTTACACTATGCAGGGAAATGACTCATTTATAAAAAGAATATTCCGATTTTGCTGCAGTATGCAGTTAAGCTTTGCGGTGCTTGGGATACTGATAGCGGCCTGCATTGCCGGAAGCGTGATGCCGCAGGGTGTGACTCTTGCAGCATATATGGAGCTTTACGGTGAGAAAACGGGAAGGATGCTGTTCGACCTGGGTTTTGATCATTTGTTTACCTGCCCGTGGTTTGTGTTTCTGACTGCCCTGCTGTGCTTTAATCTGATCTTCTGCAGTGTGTCCAGGCTTCCGGCACTTATCCGCGCCGCCGCCGCAAGAAAAGAGAAGGCAGGTTACTTATCCTTAGGGATGTTTGGCAGCTGGATCACGCACGTCGGCATTCTTATGATGATAATAAGCTTTGCATGCGGACAGGTATTCAGCACAGAATATGAAATTTATGGTATTGCGGGCAGCAGTCAGCCGATAGGTGATACGGGACTTGTCTTAAGCATTGACAGCTTTGATGTGCTGATGAGGGAAGACTTTACGGTTGACCAGTATGTTGCCGGTGTTACAGTCTCCGATGCAGACGGAAGAAGTGAGAGCGGTACGTCCTCTGTCAATCATCCTTTCAGCGCATTTGGCTACAAGATATATCAGGACAGTACCGGATGGGCGGCATTTGTGGATATACTTAAGGGCGAGGAGGTGCAGCGCGAGGATCTTCTCTGCGCGGGTGAATATACCTGGCCGGATGAGATGCCGGGACTTGTTTTCCTGCTTAACAAGGTCTATCCGGATCTGGCTGTGGACAGTAACGGGGCCTATATTTCCGCCACACCGCTTTTGAATAACCCGCATTTTCTGTATTCGATCTATTACGGCGGCAGGGTGATAGATATGAATATGGCTGAGTTCGGTAGTCCGGTCGGAGTTGCGGATTATCATTTTATCGCACGTGACCCGTGTGAGTACACTCTCCTTGTGATCAAGCATGATCCGTCGGAGATATTTGTCCTGATATCTGCTCTGATAATTGTTGCAGGTCTGTTTATCGCATTTTATATTAAACCAATGGAGGAACGACGTGGAAAATCTGGAACGAATTAGCTTTACGGTCGCTCTTGCTGCATATTTTTTGTCGACCCTTATGTATCTGGCATTTGCCGCCACAGGAAACAGAAGAACGGCAAAAATCGGCCGCTTTTGCGTTGCAGCCGGTTTTGTACTTCACTTTATCTGTATTGTCTCCCGCGGCATTGCGGCAGGCCGTCTTCCACTGACAAATCAGTATGAATTCGCATCCGCGTTTGCGTGGGGGATTGCGCTTTGCTTTTTGATTTTTACCGGGATATACCAATTTGACATATTGGGCAGCTTTATCGCGCCGGTCATTTTTCTGGTCATAGGCTATGCTTCGATGCAGAGTAAGGAGATACATGCGCTGATGCCGGCGCTGCAGTCAGGCTGGCTGGGCTTTCATGTATGCATGGCGATAATCTCCTACGGTGCCTTTGGTGTAGCGTTTGGAGTGTCGGGAGCTTACCTCTACAGAGATCACTCGGAAAAATGCGGCAGGGCGCAGAACGGCAGGATCCCTGAGCTTGATGTGCTGGATAATATTATTTATCGTGCCGTGGCGCTTGGCTTTTTGTTCCTTACGCTCTGTATGATCACAGGAGCCATATGGGCGAACCGCGCCTGGGGAAGCTACTGGAGCTGGGATCCGAAGGAGACCTGGAGCCTCATCACCTGGATCATTTACGCGATCTACCTGCATCTCAGACTGAATAAGGGTATGAATGGCAGGAAGTCGGCATTTTTCGCCCTGATCGGATTTATCTCCGTATTGTTTACCTATATAGGTGTAAATACGCTGCTCAGCGGACTGCACAGCTATAAGTAACTCATCCGATCGTGATAAATGTACTGCGGAATATATTGTGGATAGTGTCAAATGACCTGTGAAAAAGCGGCGAATAAAAAACATTGTGTAAGGAGAGACGGATCATGAATTTTACCGGCATTATAATAGGGGTCACTTCATTTTTATCTATAGGAGTATTTCACCCGATCGTGATCAAAGCAGAATATTATTTTTCAAAGCGCGTATGGCCGGTATTTGCCATAGTGGGAGCTATACTGCTTATTATTTCGACTCAGCTTGTCAATGTGGTTGCGGGAGCTGCGCTCGCGGTGATCGGGATGTCCTGCTTCTGGAGCATTCATGAGCTGTATGAGCAGGAGGAACGCGTGCGAAAGGGCTGGTTTCCGAAAAATCCAAAGCGCAAGGACTATACCTGAATTCCCTTGCGGTTTCGGAAATTAATGATGCCTGTATTTTACAGTATAAGAAAAGCCTGATGGAAAACTCCACCAGGCTTTTGTTGACTTACAGTGCGGCTTTGACCTACAGCGCAGCCTTGGCTTACAGTGCGGCTTTGATCTTCTCGATCATCTCAGCATATTCGGCATCGGTAAGGTACTTTTGGTCAAGGTTCATGGCAAAAACACCGCCCCATTCTACCTGATCCTTATACTTTGGAACCAGATGCATATGAAGGTGACAGCCGGTATCGCCATATGCGCCATAGTTGATCTTGTCAGGATGGAAAACAGCATGGATGGCCTTGGCTGCATGATTTACGTCTGCAAAGAAAGCGTCGCGCTCCTCATCTGAGATATCAACGATCTCGCTGATATGGTCCTTATAAGCTACTATGCAGCGTCCCGGATGGCTCTGCTCCTTAAAAAGGATCAGCTGGCTGACCTTAAGGTCGCAGATCTTGATACCAAACTTAGCAAGCGGCTCGCCGCCTGCACAATATCCGCAGTTCATATCCTTCATTGTAAAGCTCCTCCTTCAAAATTGAGTTAATTGAGACAAAAATCATATACTAAGCGAAGCTGTAATTTCGCCTGTCTATGAAATATTTTACTTTACACGTTGAAGTATCACAAGTGAAATTAAAAAATAATCGAGCAGGCAGCGGAAACCGCTTTCTGCTCGATTTTGATCGGAGTGACAAGACTTGAACTTGCGACCTCCTGACCCCCAGTCAGGCGCCCTACCAAGCTGGGCCACACCCCGTAACGCGAGGATTATACTACATTTTAATCAAAATCACAATGCCAAACTTTCTAAAGGCGAAATAAAACTTTCGAATATAAATTGTAAAATTAAATTCCACCCCAGAATAAGCCGACATGGAATTTATT
>JAUNNP010000034.1:12621-20198 GCA_030531385.1 Eubacteriales bacterium | reverse complement strand
GGGAGAACCGCATGGTGCTGCTTCGCCTGCTGGTCTGGGATCTGATGAGCCTGCTCTTTGTATCCAGCAGCATGATATGGACCTCTTCCTCAGACAGACCTTTAAGCTGCTGCATATAATACTCGGCAACTGTCTCCGGATGTCTGATATCCAGATGCTCTTTAGCCCTTTCCCTTGACATCCTGCGGCAGATCTCGCCAAGGCAGGCAAGCTGTATGGCCTTTACCCGTCCTATGCCCCTGATCTCACGAAATTCCTCAAGCGAAGAATTCATAAGTGCATTAAAGCCCAGCTTATTCCCGCCCGGGTAAAGCAGCTTTTCGGCTAATGCTACCGAAGAAACATTGTTGGTGCCGCACCTGATTATGACAGCCAAAAGCTCGGGATCGGACAGGTACTCCGCTCCCAGTGCCTCGCATTTCTCATATGGTCTCAATTCTGCCGGCATTTCCTTGATGTTAAGATCACTGTTCATAATAATTATTTATCTGCCGGACTGAACAATCTATCGTATTTTAGCACAAATTCTCAGCCTTGTGTGCCGGGACACAGTATATTCACGAAATCGTAAGATTGCGATCAGAGAATGTCCTTTCTGCCACGGTTACAGCTTCAAAAGCCCATCATTCACAAGCTCCTGCACGCCCATCATAATGCCAAGCTTTCCGTGCGGATAAGAAAGTCCGCCCTGGAAAAACACATTATAGGGCTCGCGAAGCGGTCCGTCCGCGCTGAGCTCGATAGAGGAACCTGAGATAAAACAGCCCGCAGCCATAATAATGTCACTTTCGTAGCCCGGCATAGGCGCAGGCTCCGGAGCCGCAAAATGATCCACAGCCGCAGCCTTCTGGATACCCTTGCAGAAGGAAATTACCTTTGCAGGATCTGACAAAGTAAGCGCCTCGATAATGTCATGGCGCACCTCATCGGAGGCAGGACTGCACTTAAAGCCAAGCTTTTCAAATACCGCAGAGGCAAGTACAGCAGACTTTTCGGCAGCCGCAGTAACGGTAGGCGCGAGGAAAGTTCCCTGATATAAAAGACGGTTATTTCCAAGCGAAGGTCCTACCTCCTTATAAAGTCCCGGGGCCGTAAGTCTTGCGGCACAGTTTTCGATACACTCTGTACGCCCCGCGATATAGCCTCCTACGGGAGCGATTCCGCCGCCCGGGTTCTTAATAAGCGAACCAACAACGATATCAGCGCCGACCTCACTTGGCTCTATAAGCTCTGTGTACTCTCCGTAGCAGTTATCCACCATGATGTACACATCCGGCTTCACGCCGCGGATAAACTTAATAAGCTCCCCGATCTCACCCACGGAAAAGCTGCGGCGCTCAGAATATCCGCGGCTTCGCTGGATCTCAACGAGCTTAGTATTTGCCTTAATACCTGCGCGGATGCCGTCAAAATCAAAGCCGCCGTCCGGAAGCAGATCTGCATAGGAAAAGCTCACGCCGTACTCCTTGAGAGAGCCGCGCGCCTCATTGATGCCGATGACTGACTGAAGCGTGTCATAAGGCATGCCGACCGGCGAAAAAATCTCATCTCCCGGTCTCGTATTTCCAAAAAGCGCGAGCGCAAGCGCATGAGTTCCGCACACGATCTGGCTGCGCACGAGCGCGTCCTCAGTCTTAAAGATCTTCGCATAGACCTCCTCAAGTCTGTCTCGGCCGATGTCATTATATCCGTAGCCCGTCGTCTCAAGCATGCACGCCTCAGAAATCTGGCAGTCCTGCATAGCCTTCACGACCTTGAGCGTATTAAGCTCAGCGATCTCGTCGATGGCAGCAAAGCGCGGACTAACTTCTTTTTCAGCTTCGCGGCAAATGCTGACGACCTTTTCGCTTATGCCAAAGGCCTCATAGATCGCGTTTCCGGCAGATGCTCCTGATCCGGCAGGCATCTGCTCACCATAAATATTTTCTGATCTCATCAAGTGGGTCTCCTTCATCTATGTTTATCGTGACAGCCGTTTTCTCCCTTTTAAACCAGGACTGCTGTCTCTTGGAATATTGTCTCGAATTGATTTTTATCTGCTCAACTGCCGCCTCAAGGCTGCAGCTTCCGTCAAAATAATTAAACAGCTCCTTGTAGCCGATTGCCTGTGCGGCAGTGACGCTTAACCCGGGGCCAATTTTTCTCTCGTAAAGTGCCCTCGCTTCCTCAAGTAGCCCGTCCTCCATCATCTTGTCGACACGGGCATCGATGCGTAAGGTAAGTGCCTTCCGGTCTCCTGTGAGCACGAAAAAGCGGTGATCAAACGGCGAGCCCCACTGCTTTTCCCGTTCCTCTTCATTATGTCTGCGAATGCTGCCGCCGTGTATTTTGTGATATTCGATTGCGCGTATCACACGCTTTATGTTATTAAAATCCATCGTGGCGGCGGTCACGGGATCCTCTATGTTAAGTATTTGCCTTAAGGGCTCCCCGCCCTTTTCGTCGTAGAGCTTCCAGAGAGCGGCGCGAAGCTCCTCATCGTGGTCGGCCTCCTCTTTAAAATCCACGTCGTAAAGGAGGGCCTGGATGTAAAAGCCGGTGCCGCCGCAGATGATCGGTATGTGTCCGCGCGAATAGATCCCGGCGCAGGCTTCCATCGCAAGTTCCTTAAAGAGCGGCGCGCTGAATTCCTCTGACGGGTCAAGTATGTCTATGAGGTGGTGCGGGATGCCGTCCATTTCTGCGGCAGTGACCTTGGCGGTGCCGATGTCCATGCCTTTATAGACCTGCATTGAATCGGCGGAGATCACCTCTCCGCCAATTTCCTTTGCAAGTCTTATGGCAAGGCCGCTTTTGCCGATGGCAGTGGGGCCTGCGATGATGATAAGTTTTCCGAACTGCTTGTCCAATTTGTTCATTCTTATTATATACTGGCCCGGGAGCCGCAGCACTCTGCAGTTAACCGCTGTTTCGGAGTGCTGAATTTTCTGCGGATCAGTTCACGATGCGCTTGAATAATCGGTCGAGGTCGGTGTGCGACCACTTGACGATGGTTGGGCGGCCATGCGGGCAGGCGTAGGGGTTTTCGAGGGTGAGGAGCTCACCGATAAGCGCCCTCATCTCTGTCTCGGTGACCACCATGTTGCCCTTTACGGCTGCTTTGCAGGACATGGATGCGATTTTGTCATGTATGAGTTCTGAGTTAATGCCTCTTCCGTCCTCAAATAGTGAGTCGATGAGGCTCTTAAGCACAGCTTCATCTCCAAGCTCGGGCAGGTTTGAAGGAACTGCCCTTACTATGTAGTCACGGTCTCCTGCATATTCTATGTCGTAGCCCAGTTCCTGAAAGCTGTCAATGAATTTGTCAAAGAGGACAGCTGTCTTTGCGTCAAGCGTAAGTACCAGCGGCGGGAAAAGCATCTGCGACTCGACCGCATGGTTCTTGATGAGTGACATGAAGTGCTCAAAGTTTACCTTTTCATGCGCGGCATGCTGGTCTATGATGTACATCTCGTCGTTGAATTCGATGATCCAGTAAGTCTCAAAGACCTGTCCGATGAGCTTGAAGTAAGGTGCGCTTGCCTTATTCATAAAGCTGCGGCCCGCCGGCGCGGGAGGTGTCGGGGCCGGGACCTGGGCGGGTGCAGTCTGAGCAGTCTGCATCGCGGCAGCGGCAGTATTACCGTTGCGGGATTCATTCGGAGCAGCCTCGCTCCTTGCGGCGGCTTCATTCTTAGCAATTTCCTCTGTTATGCTGCTCACATAGTCGAACTTGCGCTTCGTCTCAAAAGGCTCAAAAACACTCGTTTTTTCTGTTCCGTAGGCATGCTTTGTCGCCTTCTCCTTCATGAAAAAAGCGTTGCCGGCATTTACCACAAGCTCACTTTCCTTAAGCGCCGCGCTGATTGTCTTTTCTACAGCGTCGTAGACCGTCTGGTTGGACGCAAAGCGGACCTCAGACTTGCGGGGGTGTACATTTACATCGACATCCTCAGGACGCAGATCAATGTTGAGCACGCACATCGGGTACTTATGCTGCATCATGAACGGCGCGTATGCATCCTCGGCGGCCTTCTTCAGGATGTCCGACCTTATCCAGCGGCCATTCACGAAAAAGACTTCAAAATCGCGGCGGCTGCGTGCGATGACAGGCTTTGCAGCAAAACCAGAGACGCGCACGCCCTTATATTCACTGTCGACCGGGATCAGCGAGGCCGCAGCCTCCTGGCCGTAGATTATATATATTACGTCTTTCAGTTTCCCGCTTCCGGAGCTCACAAAAACATTCCTTCCGTCGCAGCTTAGGGAAATGCTGAGATCAGGGTGCGCGAGTGCCGCCTTTTCGACTGTATTTACGATATAAGAATTTTCCACCTGCGGGCTTTTAAGGAACTGGCGCCTTACAGGTACGTTTAAGAGGAAGTCTCTGACGATTATGGTGCTGCCCTTCGGCACGCCGACATCCTTAAGACTTTTTTCCTGTCCGCCGGATATGCGGTACTGTGTGCCGATAAGTTCATTTTCCGTCTTGGTGATCAGCTCGACATCGGATACCGCGGCTATTGAGGCCAGTGCCTCACCGCGAAAGCCCATCGTGATGACATGCTCTATATCCTCGGCAGTCTTTAGCTTAGATGTAGCATGGCGCAAAAAGGCCGTCCTTACGTCATCCTTTTCAATGCCGCAGCCGTTATCCGTCACGCGGATGAGGTCAAGCCCGCCGTTTCTTATCTCGATGCTGATGGTGTCTGCACCTGAGTCTATGGCGTTGTCAAGCAGCTCTTTGACTACGCTTTCCGGCCGCTCGGCGACTTCGCCCGCAGCGATCTTATCGATTGTTTCTTTACTTAGTATGTTGATCATGATTTTATAAATGGTTTAGGTGTCAAAGGAACCGTCCCCTTGACACACCTATTTTCTCAGTTTCCCCTGTATCTCGTTCAGCTCAAAGAATGCTTCCATCGGTGTGAGTCTTGTAAGGTCCATATTAGCAATATGCTTAAGTATCTCTATATCGGAAGTGCTGAGACACTTGGATGTATCAGCTTGTTCAAAAATTTCAGAAGTCTTTGACGAACCACCGTCGGTTTCGGCATAAGCATTCTCTGTATCGATCCGTGAGGCGGAGGCAGCGATGTCTGACTGCGACAGCTGCTCGGCTATCGCCTCGGCGCGGTCCGTCACGATGCGCGGGACTCCTGCGAGGCGCGCAACAGCGATGCCGTAAGACTTGTCGGCGCCGCCCGGAACGATTTTTCTTAAGAAGATCAGGTCGTCGTCATTTTCCTTTACCGCAATGCAGAAGTTGTGCACGCCCTTGAGCTTACCCTCAAGCTCAGTGAGCTCATGGTAGTGAGTGGCAAAAAGTGCCTTTGCGCCAAGCTTTTTCTTGTCCGCAATGTATTCGACCACCGCCCATGCTATCGAAAGTCCGTCGTAAGTGGAGGTTCCGCGTCCTATCTCGTCAAGTATAAGAAGCGAGTTTCCCGTGGCATTTCTTAAGATGTTGGCGACCTCAGTCATTTCGACCATGAAGGTGGACTGGCCGCTTGCGAGATCGTCCGAGGCACCGACTCTCGTAAATACGCGATCGCAGATGGAAATGTCCGCGCTCTTTGCTGGTACGAAGGAGCCGATCTGCGCCATCAGTGTGATGAGCGCGACCTGACGCATATAGGTGGACTTACCCGCCATGTTCGGTCCGGTGATTATTGCCACGCGGTCGCCGCTGTTGTTAAGCTTTGTGTCATTCGCAACAAAGGAGCCTTCCTTAAGCATGAGTTCAACTACCGGGTGACGGCCGTCAACTATCTCAAGCCTGCCGCTTTCGTTGATCTTCGGGCAGACGTACTTGTTGCGCGCAGCGACATAGGAAAGTGAGCAGAGCACATCAAGATATGCTATGGATTTGGCAGTCTTCTGTATGCGTACAGCCTCAGCGGCAACCTTCCCGCATATTTCTGCGAATATCTCCGCCTCTACGCCTTTTAGCTTTTCGTCAGCGCCGAGTATGTCGGAAGAAAGCTGCTCCAGACGCTCTGTAGTGTAACGCTCACCCGTGGTGAGTGTCTGCTTTCTTATATAGTAATCCGGGATCTCTCCCTTATAGGCATTTGTCACCTCGATACAGTAACCAAAGTTTTTGTTGAATTTGATCTTGAGGTTCTTAATGTTGTTTTTTTCACGCTCTTCATTTTCGAGCTCAAGGAGCCACTTGCGGCCTTCGGTCTTTGATGAGCGGAGGTGGTCTACCTCCTCGCTGTAGCCCGATTTGATGATGCCGCCGTCTCTTGTTGAGGCGGAAGCATCCGGATCTACCGAAGCTTCAAGCAGCGCGCAGATATCACTTAAGTCATCGAGCTCAGCATTTAAATCGCAAAGAAGTCCTGACTCAAAGGTGCAAAGGAGCTGCTTTATGGCGGGAAGCATTGATACGGACTGCCTGAAAGCCAGCGCATCGAGCGGGTTTGCGCGGCCCGAACTAAAGCGCGCAAGAAGGCGCTCCAAGTCATATACCGGCTTTAGATACTCAAATATCTCCTCGCGGTCTATGAAGCGTTCATTGAGCTCTCCGACCGCGGCCTGCCTTGACTCTATAGTTTCCTTTGAGAGCAGCGGCTGGGATATGACGCGGCGCAGGAACCTGGAGCCCATGGCAGTCTTTGTCTTATCGAGCACCCAGAGAAGCGTACCCTTTTTCTCCTTTTCGCGCATGGATTCAAGGAGCTCCAGGTTCCGCATGGTCGCAGTGTCGATGACCATATACTCTGAGGTGTTGTAGGTCCTGATGGTCGTTATATAGTCGACACTCGAAAACTGAGTGTCATAAACATATTTAAGTACCGCTCCGGCCGCCGAAAGTCCTGCGTACATGTCACCGATGCCGAGGCCGTTGGCATTTGCATGGAAATGCTCCTCGATGAGGCGCGTGCCGCGTTCCTCGTCAAAGTAGCTCGCGGGGACGGAGGAAACACGTACGTTCCAGCGCTCCTTTATAAGCTCGAGGTCGGCTTCGCTCACGCGGAACTCGTTGTTGCATATAAGCTCCGACGGCATGAAGCGGTTGATCTCGTCATAGAGCGCCCTTACGTCGTCGACCTGGGTCACATAGTAGTCTCCGGTGCTGACATCTATTGCCGAAATTCCGTAGGCCCCAAGGACATAGGCTGCGCTCATGAGGTAGTTGTTTTTGGTCTCATCGAGCGCTTCGTTCGCGCAGATAGTTCCGGGCGTGATGACGCGTGTTACGCTGCGTTTTACAAGGCCCTTCGCTGTCTTTGGGTCCTCGACCTGCTCTCCTATGGCTACGTTGTAGCCTTTTTTTACGAGGCGGGTAATGTAGTTGTCCGCCGCATGGAACGGGATGCCGCACATCGGCGCGCGTTCCTCTAAGCCGCAGTCCTTGCCTGTCAGCACGAGATCCAGCTCGGATGCTCCTATTTTTGCGTCCTCAAAGAACATTTCATAGAAGTCACCTATCCTGAAGAACAGGACGCAGTCGGGATATTCTTTTTTCGTTTCCAGATACTGCACCATCATCGGTGACATCTTTTCTGTGTTCATGGATTACCTTTCCTTTGTGTCAATGGGTGTCAGGGGGACGGTTCTTTTGACACCAACGAGCTGAAATTGGTGTC
>JAUNNP010000034.1:0-12611 GCA_030531385.1 Eubacteriales bacterium | reverse complement strand
GACACCCCACAAGCTTATTTTTTCTTCTCGGTTTTTTTGAATACTGACCTTTTAAGGATGAGGTTCTGCCTGTATTTTGTCATTTCGATAAGCTCATGCTCCTCGGAGGGGTCAGTAGTGCTGCTTATGCGGGCGAAGCCGATCACGAGAAATGCTGCAATCAATAGAGCCAGCGCCGCATATCCGAGGGTGCTTATATCCATCATGGATGCTATGAATTCTGTCATATCTACTTCCTTTGCCTTACCGTACAAATTTTGTCAATTCTTCCTCTGCCTTACTCAGCCATCTTGTTGCCGCGGTGGATCGTGAGCTGCGGCTCCGGCTGCGTGGTCGTGTAGTTATACGTGCGGACCATGCTCAGCATTGCAATAAAGAGCAGGACGCTCATGATCGCGAGGACTGCAAAGTATATCGGTTCCGCAGGTCTTATGATAAGGAGCAGGACGCCGCATATCGATGTGATCACCGGAATCAGGACCGGCAAATGTAATTTGATACCGGCTTCCTTTAGCTGCGTCTCAAGCGGGCGGCATATATGTGCACCGATAATGCTGCCTGCGGCAAAAACAACCGAATAAACTGCCCTTGCCCAATATGACGTTACCCATATATAGTCCTCATCAAAGATCCCCATGAATTTAAAGATGAGAAGGAGGGCGATCACGATCAACACTACTCCGATTCCAAGGAAGCTCGAGCCGGAAAGCTTGTTCTCGCGCCTTCCATCGGGAGCATTTCCCGCAAATTTTTCAGCCATATAACAAAGGTCTGAAAACAGGCTGATGTTTATCGCGAACGAAAGCAGTGTCACTGCAAATGCTGCAAGCGCCGGTGTCAGTGATATCGCTTTAAGTATGACGAAGATCGGAACAGCCGCGATAATGATGGCCCTTAACACTTTATACATCGAAAGCGGCACATCGAAAACAAGCTTGCCCGTCTGGCCATTTACGGCAGCATAGGCTACGCGGCCGTCATTTTTGTAAGACAAAAACCACACCGGGAGCAGGGCCAGGGAGCTGTGAGCCACCTTTGAATGGAAATATTCATCTCCGCCGCCGTGCAGACTCATGTTGTAGCCTTCAAACTGCGGAGCATTATCTGCATAGCTTGCTGTAAGCGATCCGGAAAGGTCCTTAGCATATTCCTTGTAGGTATCGGCACCGACATCACAGGGCTCTGCGTAAAAGCCCGTAAGGAATGATGGCGAAAATGGCTTAAGGAGTGTTTCCTTTGGGGAAACTTCGATCTTGCAGTCGACAGGATAATTGCCGTCATTTGCCGCAACTGCGTCTTCGGGAGCGATGAATTCATAGGGCTCGATGCGCTCGCTTAGGTTATCAAAAAACTGCTCGGAAGCATCGTGTGCGAGCTGATAATATTCCGAATCATTGTCTATGGTAAACTCGTAGGTATCTATGTAGGTATCAAGACCCTTATCACGCTCTTTTGTGACCTGTATGTCGAAGGTTCCGCTCTGTTTTACATCATAGATCCAGTACGGCATGTAGATACCGCGAAACTCGGCAGAGCCTCCGCGACCGGTAAGTGCATTTGGCGCAAAAAGCTTGCCTTTTAGGCTTTCCTCATAGATCTTTATACAGTCTTCCCTGGTCTTTTTAAACGGAATGATATAGGCAGGACGCTTCTCCCTGCTCATGCGTGTCTTAAATACGACAGGTGAACCGCAAAATGAACAGCTGCCGGTAAGGTCTGAGTCCGAGCTGTAGACTTCTCCTCCGCAGTTTGGGCAGGTGAATACTGTTACGCCGAAGGTGTCGGTCTCCCCGGCTTGGTGTTCTCCGGCTCCGGTCTCCCCGACTCTGAACTCTCCGGCTCCGGTCTCCCCGCTCTTAAGTTCCTCAGCTTCATTTACTTTATCATGCTCATATGGGTCGAGCATGGAGCGGCAATTTGCGCAGCTGAGCATGCCTGATGGAATATCATAACGGAGCATTCCCCCGCAGTTTGGGCAGTTTGCCATATCGCTGTTCCTTTCTTTTGTGTCTACGGGGGTGTCAGGGGGACGGTTCTTTTGACACCCCTGACACCACGGAATCAAACCAGCTCGCCGGTGAAATAAAAGCGGTGGTTCTCGGTGAGACGCACCTCGCGTATCGAGCCGATAAGTGATACGTCGCCCGGTACATGCACAGTGATGCTGTTTTCCAGCTTGCCGGTGATGAGCTTCGGATCATACTCACTCACTTCCTCGAATAGCACACGGTAGGTGCCGCCCAACATCCTATCGAGGTTCTCATCCACGATGCGGTTCTGCACCTCAAGCAGGCGGTCGAAGCGGTCCTTGACCTCCTCTTCGCTGACCTGGTCCTCAAAGCCCGCGGCCGGCGTCCCCTCTCTCTTAGAGTATATAAATGTAAATGCTGAGTCAAACCGCACCTTCTTTACTACATCCAAGGTCTCGCGGAAGTCTTCCTCAGTTTCTCCGGGGAAGCCCACGATGATATCGGTGCTTATGGAAATGTCGGGCATGGCAGCCTTTAGCTTAGCAGCGCGGTCCAGGAAACGCTCCTTGTCATAGTGGCGGTTCATGCGCTTAAGTATTGGATCCGAGCCTGACTGCATCGGCAGATGGAACTGATGGCAGACATGCTTTGACGCTGCCATGACTTCGATAAGTTCATCGGATAGGTCTTTCGGATGTGAGGTCATAAAGCGCACTCGCTCGATGCCGATCTCATCGCACATATCGTCGATATTTTTAAGCAGCTCCGCGAAGGACATTGTTGCATCGGCACCGGCAGAAATTCCCTTATAGGAGTTCACATTCTGCCCCAGCAGCATGATCTCCTTTACGCCCTCAGCGGCGCACTTTCTGATCTCGTCATATATCTCCTCGGGCGCTCTGCTCTTTTCACGGCCTCTTACATAAGGCACGATGCAGTAGGAGCAGAAATTGTCACAGCCGAACATGATATTGATGCCCTGCTTAAATGAGTATTTTCTCTTTGAAGGAAGCTTTTCTACTATATCCGAGCTGTCCTTCCAGACTGAAATGACAGGCTTGCGGCAGAGCTTTTCGATGTCCTTCATGTTGGACTTTCCGCTTCCGTAGCGAAGCAGCTTTTCAAGACGTGCAGCGTCATCGGCCGAGGACTTAAGCACTGTCTTACCATGAGTGTAAACTTCATCTATGGAACCGCCGCGCTTTCTAAGCATCGTAAATAAAAGCTCCGGGAAAGTAAAAAGGTTATGTGTTCCAAAAATTATGTCAACATATGGATATTTTACCTTGAGCTTTTCTATCTCATCTGTCTCCTGCATCATGCAGCCGCAGACAGAAACTATCTTGTCAGGGTCAGCCTTCTTACTCTGCTTTAATCGGCCCAGCCTTCCGTAAAGATGCTCGTTGGCATTTTCCCTTACGGTGCAGGTGTTAAAGGCAACGAAGTCAGCACCGGCCTCGTCATCGGTCATCTCAAAGCCGATCTCGCTAAGTATGCCCTCGAGCTTTTCCGAATCTCTCGCGTTCATCTGGCAGCCAAAGGTGACTACCGCGGCCTTAGGAGCCGCACCGCCGGCAGGCACAGCTGCCTTCGCACATCCGGTTCCGCCGGCAGGCTCAGCAGCCTTCGCGCCGTCAGCATTTGCCGAAAAATAATCCTTTAGACGGGCGATGAAGTAATGCTGGCGCTCAGGCTCAGTAAGCGGCGCAGCCATATATATCTCATCCGATAAAAATTTGTTCATATTCATCATAGATCACAATATACTAACAGGGATCAAAAAAATTTAGTTTAATTTAAAGTGAACTTTAAATCAAACTAAAGTATGTAAATTTCCTCAAGCATCAATAAGCCCGGCAAGCTCTCCAAACTCCTTTATCCTGGCTATACAAAGCTCGTCCGGGATGTCGCTGCCAAAGCCATAGTCTGCAGCAATGAAAGGCACGCCTGCCTTTTGGCTGCTCAGTCCGTCGGCAAGAATATCTCCTACATAAGCCGTGCTTTTAAGTCCGTGCTTTTCAACGATACAGTTGATAGTCACATTTTTCTCAGCAAGCGTGTCGCCAAAGCAGAGCCAGTCCGTGAAGTACTGCTCAAGTCCCGAGGCCTTAAGCATGAGCTCAATGTAGCCCTTTTCGCAGTTTGACACGATAAAGATCGGCATTTTTGCGGCAAGCACAGGAATCGTCTCCGCAACTCCGGGGAACAGGTCCCCTCCATGCTCAGCGATATACTCATATTCGCACTGGGTATGTATATCATTTAAGCGGTGAAGCTCTCTGTCATATTCCTCCCCGGAAAAACGCTGCTCAAGCTCGGGATACAGGTGGTTAAAGATCACATCCAGCGGTCTTCCTACCTCATTCATTATCTGTTCCTTCGTAAAATGCTTACAGCCGTACTCCGGAAACTGCTTTGAGGCAATAGTAAAGCCGGCAGCGCACGAGCCTGTGGCATCCCATAGCGTGCCGTCAATATCAAAAATTAACGAATCAAATTTCATGGTTGGTTTCCTTACTTATTTTTAAGCGAGTAAATTCCTTACTTCTTTTATAAACGGAATAAATCTCTTTACTTCTTTTTAAGCGGAGTGATCGAACCGTCTTCATTTTTAATATCAACATTGTCCAGCTGGCCTCGCAGATTGGCCCTTACAGACGCGATATATTTCCTGCGCAGCATGTCGCGCTCCTCAGCTTCAGCCGGAGTAAGTCCTGTCTCTGACTGTGATTTGTGATAAAGCTCGTTTATGCGGTCGATCTCCGCCTTAGTTATAGATTCCATAGTTTATTCTCCCACGATATTTCGGTCATTTGACACTATCGATTTTCGGTCATTTGATATTCATGTATTTTTATGCAAATGCTCACTCCGCTGCGACTTGTGCCGCCTTTATGCGAATGCTGACTCCGCTATGCTAAGTGCCGTCTTTATGCCGTCCGCAGCAGCGGAGGTGATGCCTCCGGCGTAGCCTGCGCCCTCGCCTGCAGGATAAATACCCGCTACATTGCACTGTCTTTTCTCATCTCTGGGTATACGCACAGGGCTGGAGGTCCTTGCCTCAACTCCCGCTATTATCGCATCGTCAGAGTCAAAGCCCTTAATAATGCGTCCAAATGCCGGCATGCTGTCTGCAATGGCATCTCCCATATACTTTGGAAGTATGCCGCGCACGTCTGCAGCGGCGGCATAACCTAAGAAGCGCTGGCGGTACTCAGTGATGCCGGCAGGGCTTGGTGCACCGGTGTCTGCGCTGCCTGAAGTTTTGCCGGTTTCTGAAGTGATGCCGTCCGGATGTTCAGCGCCCTCCCTGAACTCCTTATATGTCTCGTAAGGAATTACTCCGTCAGCAGCCCTGTAAGCAAGCTCTTCAAGCCTTCTCTGAAACTCGAGACCTGTCAGTACATCATCACTTCCCTCTGAAGTAAAGTAATCCTCGGGCGTGACATTTACAATAATCGCGGAATTGGCTGTGCCCGAGCCTCTGTCATTAT
This sequence comes from Eubacteriales bacterium, assembly GCA_030531385.1. Taxonomy (GTDB): domain Bacteria; phylum Bacillota; class Clostridia; order Lachnospirales; family Lachnospiraceae; genus Avilachnospira. The sequence goes on along the minus strand of JAUNNP010000034.1, from coordinate 7,147 downwards.
AGCTCATGCCGTTGATGCAAAGTCTTCCTTCCTCGGACGAGGAATTTACCACATAGCCGCCCGGGCACATGCAAAAGCTATAACAGTTCCTGCCGTTAGCGGCCGTGTGTGTAAGCTTATAGGCAGCGGGCCCCAGTATCTCCTGCTTCTTTTTAAGGTTATCTTCTCCATAAAGCGCGGCATCGATAAGCACCTGCGGATGCTGGATGCGTACACCTGCGGCAAATGGCTTTGCCGTAAGCTCTATGCCGCTATCCCGAAGTACTTTATATGTGTCGCGTGCACTGTGACCCGTGGCAAGTATCAGCTTAGAGCAGTTTAGCTCTTCGCGCTTGCCGGTCCTGGTATTTGTGTAATAGATCTTAGTAAGTCTGCGCGCACAGGCACCTTCGGCTTCCGTCTCGAAACCGTCGAAGCGGGCACTGAAGATATACTTTCCGCCAAGCCCGATAATGTGCTTTCGCATATTCTTTACGATGTCCACAAGCACATCGGTGCCGACATGCGGCTTCTGGTCGATAAGGATGTCCGGATCGGCGCCAAACTTCACAAAGGTCTTAAGCACGAACTCGATGTAACCGCCCTTATCCTTGATAGAGGTGTTCAGCTTTCCGTCTGAAAATGCTCCGGCTCCGCCTTCTCCAAACTGGATGTTGCAGTCCGGATCGAGCTTGCCGCTTTCGAAAAAGCGCTCAGTCTTTATCGTCCTTGCGTCCACATCCTCGCCGCGTTCTAAAACTATCGGGCAAAGTCCGCACTCAGCAAGCACATATGCGGCAAAAAGTCCGCATGGGCCTGAGCCGACCACGACCGGGCGGTCAGACTTGTTTGCCGCGGCAGCTTCTGTCTGGATTGCCTCCGTACCGGTGGTACTTGCTGCGGACATTTCTGCTGCAGCTCCCTTTACAGCCTGGACAGGCGTTGGCAGGATAAGCGGTGCTCCGTCCGCCTGCCTGATATTCTTGTTTTTAAGCTTGTAAACATAGTCTGCCTCTGTAGCCGCGCTTGGGCCTGTTACAGAGTCGTGAAGTCTTACATCTGCAGTATAAACAAAGAGAATATTTGACTTTTCTCTTGCATCGATGGACCTGCGTACCAGCTTAAACTTCCTGATATCCTTAAGTCTGCAGTTAAGCAGTGACGCAGCCGCCCTCTTTACGAGCTCTTTTTCCTTCTCACGGTCCGTACCTATGTCATATATTGAGATTTTGATCTGATTTATACGTATCATTACTTTATAAATTATGTGGGTGTTAAAAGTATGATTATTTAGCTTCCAAACAGCAGCTTACCAGCCGCGCATCGCGGCATGAATGCCGGCTATAAAACCGGTCGCCCAGGCAAAATGCAGATTAAAGCCTCCGCAGTCGCCGTCAACATCCAAAAGCTCGCCGCAGACATATACTCCCGGCGCCCGCAGGCATCCCATGGAATATGGATTTATCTCAGAAATATCTATGCCTCCGCGGCAGACCTGCGACTTGTCAAAGCCGGCAGTCCTGTGTATCTCGAACTCGTGTCCATCTGCGGTAAGCACTGCGCGCTTTCCCATTTTAAGTGCCTCGGCTGCGTATCCGGAAAGCTGCATGACAGGTATGCCCGAAATGCTGTGCTCGTTAAACTGTATCTCCCCGTAGCACTCATAATGCTCCGACTTGTTTTGCTCCGGTTTGCTTTGCTCTAACAAGGCCTGCGATGTCCCGGGGTATATATCAAGAGTTACCGTACCCCTTACTCTCTTTCCTTTATAGCTCCTAAGCTGCTCGTCCTTTGAATACAGCGCGCAGAGCGCAGGCAAAAAAGTGTTGAACTTTAGTCCAAGTCTCTTTATAAAAGGATAGATCGAGCTGTCGGACCCGGTCGCAGGATAGGCATTCGAGCCGCAGGCAAGGATAAGGACATTCTTGTTGTCACGCATTCTTGCAGCAGCTTTTTTTTCACTGCCGGCCTTGGACTCACCGATATCGATCAGCTCCTCAAAAACACTTTTAAGTTCCTCACTTGAGACCTTATATCTAAACTTTACTCCAATCCGCTTTGCCTCATCGACAAGCACATCGCGAAATCCGCGGGCGTCCATATCTAAAGGATAGACATAGCCATAGTCGTCAAAGTCATAGTGGCGCACTGCGGGCTCTATGCCAAGCTCTTTAAAAAAGCCGATGCAGCGCTCATAGTCAAAGGTATTCAGGATCTCTCCGACAAAAGTCTTAAAATAAGCCTTATCCGCGAACTCTCCTAAAGAATGATAGTGTCTCACGTCTGCAGCACCCCCGGCCCGGTCCCCGGCACTGCGCCCGCTCACATCTGGATCAGCGTCATCCCAAAACGCGTTTCTGCGCCCGCTCACATCCGTATTGGTATAATTGCAGCGCCCGTTTCCGGTAAGCGAAAGCTTTATTCCGGCCTCACTCATGTGCTCGAGCACGGTCACATCAGCTCCGCAGCGCGCTGCGCATATCGCGGCCATGAGGCCTGACGCTCCTGCACCTATTATTGTGACATTTCTCCATCCCATATCGGCATTTCCCATTAAACAAAACCTGCTTCCGCTCTGCCGCAGCTTCCGGGCTTTGCTCTGCCGCAGGCCATCAGCATTTACATCAGATGAAGCTTAGTAAGGACCCTGTAGATCCTGAGGCCCATCGGCATTTCCAGAAGCTCATCCTTGGTAAATGCGCGCAGGAAAACGAGCATGACAGCATAAATAAACATCGCGATCGCTATGCAGATGCAAAGGATAACGGCGAGACCAAAGCGGCCCTCGCTGAAGGAATCCGGCAGCAGCATTCCAATAAAATGTGAAAGCCCGAAGACGGCGCCGCCCATGATCGCCGAAGCGATCGTAGGCACCACAAAGGTGTTTCGCACATTTATCTTAAAGCGCACATGCTTATGAAGGTTGCCGATGTTAAGGACACAGACCGCGAACGGGAAAATAGTGTTCGCGTAAATTACCGCAGTGATGTCCTTCATCACATAGATCAGCGCGACAAGCGAGATCACATGGATCACAAGCGCGATAATGGCATTTATAAGCGGCTCCGACAGGTGTCCGAGACCCTGCAGCAGACCGTTGGTAATAGTTGAAAGCGAATATAAAATGATCGCAAGGCAGCCATGACGAAGCACAACGATGAGCGTGCTGTTGTTCTGCGAGCTGAAAAGCAGGTTGCATACCGGCTCAGCAAGAGCAAAAAGGCCAAAGGCCGCAGGGATCGAGATCAGCATTACGAACTGCATGCTTATCTTTATCTTTGAGGAAATTAAAGGCTTATTCTTCTCGGCGACCGCGTTTGTAAGCGACGGAATTACCGAGGAGCTAAGCGAGTTTGATATAGCTACAGGGATGTTGAAAAGTATCCTGTACTCACCGAAGATGCCCCAGAGGAAAACCACCGAGGCAGCGAGGCCGAAGCCTGACATGCAGCGGCTGAATACGAAGTCATCAAGCACTGTGCTGATGTTGTAAACAGTAGAGCTTAACAGGATAGGGATAAGTGTGACAAGCAGCACCTTTGCAAGCTGGCCGTGAGTCTCCTTGCGGCGGCGCGTGCGTCCCTTCCCGTCCGCGCTGCGCGAAGTGCCGTTGCCCTCAGGCATCCTGCCGTAGAGAAGAAACAAAAGTATAAAGAAAAGCAGGGCAACAAGGGCTCCCATACCGGTGCCGACTGTGCCGCCCGCAGCGCCGTAAGCGTAGCTGTACTGGTCATTTCCGTAGATAAGATTGGCCTTCGTGCCGTAGTTAAACAGCATTACTGCCATAACAATGGAGACGATGGCATTTACGATCTGCTCAAAGACCTGGGAAACTGCAGTAGGCACCATGTTGCCGGAGCCCTGGAAATATCCGCGCATGATGCCAAGATAGGCCATTATCCAGACGGTCGGTGCAAGAGTGCGGAGCGCATAGCGGCAGAAAGGCTTTTCCATGAAATTTGCTATGGCATCGCTTCCAAAATACATAATGCCGCACATGAGGCCGCCCATGATGGTCGCGTAGATAAAAGCCACGCGCAGCGCCGTACGCACGTCGTCATAGCGCTCCTTCGCAAGCCTTGTCGATACAACCTTTGAGATGGCAGTCGGCAGCGAGTATGAGCTTATGATCAGCAGTATATTGTAAATGCTGTAGGCGGAGGTGTAGTAACCATTTCCGACGGTTCCGATGACATCGACAAGAGGAATGCGATAAAGCATTCCGATTATCCTGCAGCATATACCTGTAATGGCGAGTATACTGCCCTGCGCTATAAAATTTCTTTGTTTCTTTGCTGTGTTCATCTGTTTATCCCAAGTCCCGCAAGTATCTCCTCCTGGCGCTTTTCCATCTCTGCCGCCTCTTCCGGTGTCATGTGGTCATAACCCATAAGGTGCAGCATGCTGTGAGCTATGAGGAAGGCATATTCGCGGGTAATGCTGTGGCCGTATTCCTTTGCCTGTGCAATGCAGTGGTCAATAGAGATCACTATATCACCAAGCATGAGCTCGCCGCTATCCGGGTCAAAAAGCTCGTCCATGTCATCGAAGCCGTCAAAGCAGGCAGGCGACTCATAGTCGATCATCGGAAAGCTGAGCACATCGGTGCTTTTATCCATCTCACGGTACTCCTTATTCAGCTCGCGGATGGCCTCATCATCTGTAAGAAGGAGGCTCACGTCGATCTCATAAGGACAATTTTCGTGATCAAGTGCCGCATTAATTACATCGTGCGCCAGCTTTGTATATTCTGCCTCAGAAAGAAAGCCGGCAGCATTCTCATATTCATTTTCTATATTTACGGTCATTGTGTTTAGCCTCGTATGCGTCATAAGCCATGACGATCTTCTGGACAAGCGGGTGGCGCACCACGTCATTTGCAGTGAGCTCCGCGAAACCGATATCATCTATATTCCTAAGTACCTTCATTGCTACCTCAAGACCGGACTGCTGGCCTTTTTCCAGGTCCTTCTGGGTAAGGTCGCCTGTAATGATGACCTTGGAGCCAAAGCCTATACGGGTCAGGAACATCTTCATCTGGGCAGGTGTCGTGTTCTGCGCCTCGTCGAGGATGATGAAGGCGTTGTCAAGCGTACGTCCTCGCATGTAAGCAAGCGGAGCCACCTCGATGAGGCCCTTTTCCTGGTTCGCGATAAAGGAATCGGCACCCATGATGCTGTAAAGCGCGTCATAAAGCGGGCGAAGATACGGGTCGATCTTCTGCTGCAGGTCTCCCGGGAGAAAGCCCAACTTCTCTCCTGCCTCAATAGCCGGACGAGTGAGGATGATACGCTGCACCTCCTGGTCCTTGAAGGCCTTGATAGCGAGGGCCATGGCCAGGTAAGTTTTGCCCGTTCCGGCGGGTCCCGTGCCAAAGGTGATCATCTTATTGCGAATGAAATCGACATATTCCTTCTGGCCAATGGTCTTGGGCTTTACAGGGCGGCCGCTTACCGTGCGGCAAATGATGTCCTTATCAATTTCCGCGATCTCCCGCTCTTTGCCCCGGCCTTCCATGGACAGCGAGATCGTATAGTCGACCTGCTGTTCCGATACTGCGCCGTTTGACATGCTTAGCTGAAGCAGACCATCAATTACTGCGGCAGCCTTCTTTACGCCTGTCTCCTGCTCAGAGGATATGCGGACAGTGCCATTTCTTTCAGTTATATACACACCAAAACAACGCTCTATCTTTTTGAGATAGGCGTCATATGATCCAAAAATATTCCTTTCGTGTTCTAAAGGAATCTCTCTTTCAATTTCGAACATAAATTTTTAATTTAATCTAGTCTCTAAAGTATGATAGCCTCAACTCCAGAGGAATTGAGGCTATTTCGATTTAGTTATACTTACGCTTTCTAGCTGCTTCAGACTTCTTCTTACGTCTTACGCTTGGCTTCTCGTAATGCTCTCTCTTACGAATCTCCTGCTGAATACCAGCCTTGGCACAGTTTCTCTTGAATCTGCGAAGCGCTGAATCCAGAGACTCATTCTCTTTAACGATTACGTTTGACAAAGACCCCTTACCTCCCTCCGGTGGCCGATTATGTACTTAATATACATGCCACTCAGTGCGGGGTATAATTGCACTGCCTTTGTTTATACCATAATTGTCTTCGATATGCAAGTAAAAATTATCCGGCATATTTGCGCTGAGGATCGCTGCCGGATAATTTTATAACTTGTAAAAGTCAATTCCACCCCAATATGTGGGGTGCGTGGAATTTACTACTCTTCAGATCTTCTTATCCTCGGCCTTGCCGATCCTGCCTTCCTTCATGCGTACCTCGCCCTTGCCGATAGCATCAACCGGACACACGAGGGCACAGAGATGACAGCCCACGCAGTGGTCCTTGTCGCAGTATGGCCGGCGTTCCTCAGCATTCCATTTCATGGCCTGGTGGGCACCGTCATAGCAGGAAATATAGCAGCGACCGCAGCCAATGCACTTGTCGTGATCGACCTCGGGATATACCACATAGTCCCTGTCGAGAGCATCGGGATCTATCATGCTGTCATTAGCCAGTCCGACAAGCTCTGAGAGCCTGTCAACTCCCTGTTCCTCCATGTAGTACATAAGACCGCTCTTAAGATCCTCAACGATACGGTAGCCGTACTGCATGATAGCTGTGGTGACCTGCAGCGTGCTGGCACCGAGCAGAATGTACTCAGCTGCATCCTCCCATGTCTCGATACCGCCTATGCCGGAAACCGACACACCCGGAATGCCTGCTCTCAGCTGCTGCAGGAAGCGGAGTGACACAGGCTTAACAGCCTTGCCCGAATATCCGGATATTGCCGACTTGCCGTTAATTATCGGCAGGCCTACCTTTCTGTTTAAATCCACGTTAAGGATCGATTTTATGGTATTGATAGCGGAAATACCGTCAGCACCGCCCTCGAGACAGGCTTTTGCAACAGGCACCATGTCCGTGATATTGGGAGTCATTTTGGATATTACCGGAAGTTTTGTGCCCTTCTTCACAGCAATGCAGTCACGCTTGCAGAGCTCCGCATTTGTTCCTACATCCGAACCCATGGTATGCGAAGTCATCTGCGGACATGAGAGGTTCATCTCTATCATATCTGCGCCGGCTTCGGTCACAAGCCTCGCGAGTTCCTCCCAGTCCTCATCATTTTCGCCCATTATGGAAGCGATGAGCACCTT
>JAUNNP010000164.1 GCA_030531385.1 Eubacteriales bacterium | reverse complement strand
ATTGCCTTAAAATGCCTCTCGCCCTCAGATACCGCTTTAAAAAATGCCGTACGCTCTGCGCATACCGAGGGACCGAAGGCGGCATTTTCAATATTTACTCCGAAGTATACCTTATCATCCTCAGTAAGCAGCGCAGCGGCCACATGGAAGCGGCTGTATGGCACATAGCTGTTTTTCAGTTTGTCTATTGCGATAGCTGCAAGCTCTGAATATTCCATAAATCAACCAAAACAGAGAAATCACCCGGTGATTTCCCTTTTTAAGCAAAAACAAACCCGAGGTGCCGCTAGCTTACTTTTTGACTCCCAGCTTATAGCCAGGTGGGTTATCTCGGAGGCACTTACTGTCATCCACTCGAAGGAGGCTCGGCATCCGCGCCATCAATACTGAAGTCCCGTATGTCAGAATGTGGAAGCAATTAATGTAAACCACACGAACATCTCAGGTACACTCAATATAGCACAAATGCGTCCCATGCACAACATAAAAAAGCTGCCGCAAGTGCGACAGCTCTTTCTCATAATCGGGGTGACAGGATTCGAACCTGCGACCCCTTGATCCCAAATCAAGTGCTCTACCAAGCTGAGCCACACCCCGACGACGTTTGCTATATTATCATCGGGATATTTAAAAGTCAAGAGTTTTTTGGGAGCGTAAAACCAAACGCTTTTTTATACGTTTTTTGGAAGCGTAAAACTGAACTCTACGCCGTCTTCCCTGTTCTCTACGCTGTAGCTTCCCTTGTGTGCCTCGATGATAGCCTTAACTATACTTAAGCCTATGCCGCTTCCGCCGTACTCACGAGATCTGGACTTATCTACCTTATAGAACTTGTCCCAGAGCTTATCAAGGCTCTTCTCCGGAATAGGTGCTCCGTCATTATACACGCTCACCTTCCAGAACTCGCCGATATCTTCAAGCTTTATCCTGATATTCCTGTCTCCGTCAAGATGGTTGATGGCATTGTTAAGATAGTTGGTAAACGCCTCCTCGATCTTGAACTCATCGGCAGTCACCGGCGCAATTAAGACATCCCCGGCATTTCCCGATTTACTGAGCTCATACTCAGCTTTGGCTCTGCCGCCTTCCGGGAGCACAAGTTCCACCCTGGCCCCCGCCTCATCGAGACGTATCTTCTGGGCCTCAGTTACGCTCTTCAGGAGCCCTGCAAGGTCAAATTCGGTCGCTTCATTTGCATTGTCACCAAACTCATAATTTATGAGAGATGTAAGCTGGCGCACCATCTTGCTCATCTTCTGCGACTCATCCATGATAACGCCGCAGTAGTACTCCCTCATGTCCTTGTCGTCGGCCATACCCTCGACCAGACCTTCTGCATAGCCCTCGATAATAGCTATAGGAGTCTTTAGCTCATGCGACACATCAGCGATAAATTCCTTACGAATGTCGTCGACCTTGATCTTAAGATCGATATCCTCCTGAAGCTGAGCATTCGCCGCTTTAAGCTCCGAGATCGTCGACTCAAGCTTCTCAGACATGACATTCATAGACTCACCGAGCACTCCGATCTCATTTCTTGCCCTGCCTGTGTAATGCACACTGAAATCGAGCTCAGACATTCTCTCAGAAATATGGGCAAGCTCGTTTATAGGCTTTGTAATGATGCCGGTCGTGAAATATACCGCTACCGCGCCGATCACAAGGATGACAAGGGAAATGTTTATAAGAAGGCGCATGCTGGTCTTCGCACTTTCATCAATGCTGACTATCGGCATGGTCATGAGGAAATAAGTATTTCCATCCGAAAACTTGCCCCAGCACTCGAGGTACTGCGTACCGGAACGCCGGTCACTGAAAAGCTGCAGCGTATAGTTTTTGTCCTTATTTAATAGCTCTATAGGCTGGTTCTTTACCTTGTTATCATTTGCCGGGTCCTTACTGTCCGAATTTTTCTGCCACGGAAGATCTATGCGGAAGCGGTTCTCGGTCTGTTCAGGCGCATTTCCACTCTGGTTATCCGCAATTTCATCGTCGGGATTTTGGGTCTTATCCTGCATATCCTCGGAATTTTTATTATTGTCCTGCATACGTATCGGGAACGTAAATTCGATATCATCTCCGTATATTTCTGAGAATGCCACGTAGGTCTTAAGCTTCATGGCATTCCACTCACTCTCACGGCTGTTGGCCGCTATGGTGCCGCTGTCGTCGATCATGACGATATCGATATTAGAACGCTCACTGATCGATCTGAACATGGAAATGAGGGGACTGTCCTCCGTGTTCTGATCATATTCGTCCTCGAGAAGACTGAGCAGTGTGGTACCGTCCCGTTCTGCATCTACAGCCTCGGTATTGAGTGCGAAATATGCTTCTCCAAGCAGCTTTATCTTCTGCTCACGGTAATATTTGGGCAGGAAAAAGCTGAACAGTCCATACATGGTAATTATAAGAACTGCCACCAGCAATACAAATATTAAGGTAAAATACTGTCTTATTGAGGTCTTCATTACTGTTCTGTAAACTTATAGCCCATACCCCAGATAGTCTTTATCTGGTCTCCGCAGGGGCCAAGCTTTGCCCTGAGCTTCTTTACATGTGTGTCTATGGTCCTGGAATCTCCGAAATAATCATAATCCCAGACATTATTTAAGATATTGTCGCGGCTAAGCGCAATATTTTTATTGTTGATAAAATACTCAAGAAGCTCAAACTCCTTGAAGCTTAAGTCTACAGCCTGGCCGTCTGCAAGCACCGTATGAGCCGCCTTATTTATGGTCACCTTGCCGCAGACGATATCCTCGCTGCTTCCGCTTCTTGTGCGGCGAAGCACAGCGTCCACGCGCGCAGTAAGGATCTTTGGTGAAAACGGCTTGGAAATATACTCATCAACACCAAGGTCGAAGCCGTGGAGCTCATCCTGCTCCTCGCCCCTTGCCGTCAGCATGATAATCGGCACTCTTGAGGACTGTCTGATGGTCTTTACAACATCCCAGCCATTCATCCTCGGCATCATAACATCGAGAATGATAATGCCGATGTTCTTATCTGAAAAGAATACCTCGACAGCCTCCTCGCCGTCAGCTGCCTCTATGCATTTATAGCCTTTAAGAGTAAGAAAATCATTGATCAGCTTACGGATACGCATCTCATCATCAACGATGAGGACCTTCATGTCATCCATCGAATATCTCCTTATTTAATGTTAATGTGCTAATTCAACGTTTTAGTTCAAGGTGCTAATTTAACGTTTTGCGCGGTCATTCAGCCAAAAAACACCGGCAATTTAAGCTCGTTTACAAATCTGCTCCTTTTATGGCGCTTATTGTAAACAAAATTTGTGTTGGAAATGTGAAGTACCTTCTTTGCCCTGGTCATGGCGACATAAAAAAGCCTTCGTTCTTCCTCAAGCGCCGCAGCATCAGGATGCGTAAAGGGCGAGCTGCTGCCGGAACCCGTACCTCCGCTAAGCTTTCCCGGCGTGATCCCCTCGTCCGCGCTTATGATATATACTACATCAAATTCGAGTCCTTTAGAAGCATGAAAGGTCAAAAGACTTATATCGATTTCGGAAAAT